>DASZQT010000180.1:0-28039 GCA_035549515.1 Pseudolabrys sp.
GTTAGAAAGCGCGGATAACTTCGATTTCACCTACAATATTGGCATTAAATTCCGGCAGGTCCTCAGCCGGTATCCAATACTCTTGCAAGCCTTCACCGCCCGCATTCTGAACTGTGTATCGGGCCAGATACGACCGGCGGACACGAAAGCGCGTGACGTATCCGGCGCCCGACGCGGGAACGTTCCAGTCGCGTGCAATCTTAGCAGCGTATTCCTCCGTGAGCACCGGATAGAAGATTGGTTGCTCGGGGAGGCGTGGCGGAAAGGCGCGAAACCGCGCGCCTTCAATGAGCTTCAATTCTTCTGGTCCGACTGGACGATAAAGCGTTGTCAGGCCTTCATTGGAATCGGACACCAGTCACCTTTAGCCCTCACACATCCACCTTCCGCAGTCTGACGCTTCGCGTCAGACGTCTACTTTGAGCGCCGCGATAAACGCCTCCTGGGGAATATCCACCTTCCCATACTGGCGCATCTTCTTCTTGCCTTCCTTCTGCTTCTCCAACAATTTCCGCTTTCTCGTGGCGTCGCCGCCGTAGCATTTCGCGGTCACGTCCTTGCGGAAGGCGCGCACGGTCTCGCGCGCGATCACCTTGCCGCCGATGGCCGCTTGGATCGGCACCTGGAACATGTGCGGCGGGATCAGCTCTTTCAGCTTCTCCGCCATGGCGCGGCCGCGCGTCTCCGCGCGCGTCGTGTGCACCAGCATGGCGAGCGCATCGACCGGCTCGCCGTTCACCAGCATCTGCAATTTGACGAGGTCGGCGACGCGATACTCGGTCAGGTGATAGTCGAACGAGGCGTAACCGCGCGACACCGACTTCAGCCGGTCGTAGAAATCGAACACCACCTCGTTGAGCGGCAGATCGTATTTCACCATGGCGCGGTTGCCGACGTAAGTGAGTTCCTTCTGCGAACCGCGCCGGTCCTGGCAGAGCTTGAGCACCGCGCCGAGATATTCGTCCGGCGTCAGGATCGTGGCTTCGATCCAGGGCTCCTGCATTTCCTCGATATGGTTGGGGTCCGGCATGTCGACCGGATTATGGATCTCCAGTTCCTCGCCGTTGGTCTTCTTGATCTTGTAGATGACCGAGGGCGCGGTCGCGATCAGGTCGAGATTGAATTCGCGCGACAGCCGCTCCTGGATGATTTCCAGGTGCAACAGGCCGAGGAAGCCGCAGCGGAAGCCGAAGCCGAGCGCGGCGCTCGTCTCCATCTCGTAGGAGAAGCTGGCGTCGTTGAGCCGCAGCTTGCCCATGGCGGCGCGCAGGTCTTCGAACTGCGCGGCGTCGACCGGAAACAGGCCGCAGAAGACCACCGGAATCGCGGGACGGAAGCCGGGCAGCATCGTCGCTACCGGCTTGCGGTCATCGGTAATGGTGTCGCCGACGCGGGTGTCGGCGACTTCCTTGATCGAAGCGGTGAGCATGCCGATCTCGCCGGGGCCGAGCTCGTCGACCATGGTTAGCTTGGGCGTGAACACGCCGGTGCGGTCGACGTCGTAGCTCGCCTTGGTGCCCATCATCTGGATGCGCTGGCCCTTTTTGAGCACGCCATCGACGATG
Source organism: Pseudolabrys sp. (assembly GCA_035549515.1). GTDB lineage: Bacteria > Pseudomonadota > Alphaproteobacteria > Rhizobiales > Xanthobacteraceae > Pseudolabrys. The sequence continues at coordinate 1,566 of DASZQT010000180.1, forward strand.
CGCACCAGCACCACCACACCGAGATAGACGTCGTACCAGCTATCGACCAGCAGCGCCTTCAGCGGCGCGTTGCGGTCGCCCTTAGGCGGAGGGAGGCGTGTGACGATCGCCTCCAGCACCTGGTCGATGTTCAGCCCGGTCTTGGCGGAGATGCCGATGGCGTTACTGGCATCGAGCCCGATCACGTCCTCGATCTGGGTCTTGACCTTTTCCGGCTCGGCCGCCGGCAGGTCGATCTTGTTGAGGACGGGGACGATCTCGTGGTTGTTGTCGATCGCCTGGTAGACATTGGCCAGCGTCTGTGCCTCGACGCCCTGGCTGGCGTCGACCACCAGGAGCGAGCCCTCGCAGGCGGCCAGCGACCGGTTCACCTCATAGGCGAAGTCGACATGGCCGGGGGTGTCGATCAGGTTGAGGATGTAATCCTGGCCATCCTTGGCGCGGTAGGAGAGGCGCACCGTCTGCGCCTTGATGGTGATGCCGCGCTCCTTCTCGATGTCCATGTTATCGAGAATTTGCTCCTTGCCGGCCATTTCGCGCGCGTCGAGACCGCCGGTGAGCTGGATCAACCGGTCGGCCAGCGTGGATTTGCCATGGTCGATATGCGCGACGATGGAGAAATTGCGGATGTTTTTGATGGGGACGGCCGTCATGGGCGGCAGATAACACCCGGGGTGCGGGGCTTCAAGCGATCTGGCGCCCCGCCAACGGATTGGGGAAGAAGTCGGGCTGGCAACCGGCTGCCACCGGCGTGGAGGCGCCGCCGCCTATCCTTCCGGCTCGATTCGGGCCCAATAGGAGGGGGCAATGGCAGGAAGTCTGCGGTTCAAAGGCAACGCGTGGGCGATCGGGGGCGCGGCGCTGGGGGCCATGCTGGGCCTTGCGGCAGCGGCCGGGCCGGCCGCGGCGGGCTTTGTCTGCAAGGACAATGTGACCAATGGCGGCGGCGGATCGACCGTCTCGGCGCCGAATTCGGTCGCCTGCGGGCTGAATGCCAATGCCGGCGGCGCCAATTCGGAAAATCTTGCCTTGGGCAGCGGCGGGGTTTCGGCGGCGGGGGCCTCGAGCGCCAATATCGCCATCGGCTTCACCGCGCATGCCAGCAACAACAGCGCCAGCGGGGCGTCGAGCGCCAATGTCGCGCTCGGCAAGGCCGCGTCGGCCGACGGCAACACGAGCACCAATATCGCGATCGGCAATTCGGCGATCGCGCTCGGTTTCAGCAGCGACAACATTGCCATCGGCAACGAGTCGACCGCGCGCGCTGTCAATTCCACCAGCACCGGCAGCAGCGGCAATATCGCCATCGGCGGCCGCTCCCGCGCCGTCGGCACCAATAGCGCCAATATCGCCATCGGCGCGCCGTCCAACGCCGGCAACAGCAACAAGGGCACCAACACCGGCAGCACCAACATCGCCATCGGCGCCAACACCAACGCCTCCGGCGACGTCGCCTCCAACGCCGCCATCATGACCGGCGCCGCCGCCACCGGCCACAACAGCGCCAATCTCGCGCTCGGCTCCTTCGCCAATGCGAGGGGGTCGGGCAGCGGCAATATCGCGATTGGCGATCATGCCGCCGCGCCCGCCAGCAATGATGGGCGGATCGCGATCGGCGCGCGCGCCAGCGCCAGCGCCGGCAACACGGTGGCCATCGGATCGCATGCGATCGCCAACGAGCCGAACACGTTTTCGGTCGGCGCGCCGCGCAACACGCGCCGCGTCACCCACGTCACCGCCGGCACCGACGACACCGACGCCGTCAACGTCGCCCAACTAAAAGCCGCCGTCGCCGTCATGCAGGCGCAGATCGAGGCGCTGCAGCGGCAAACGCTGGCGAGCCGGGGCCAATAGGCGGGCGCTGTCAGCTTGGGACTTACCGTCGTGGCGCGCTTAACGGACGTTGAATGTGGCCAGCAGATACAACGCGGCCAAACCCCACAGGCCGAGCGTCCAAAGCCCGACAAAGGCCTCGCGGCTCGCTGGGTCGTGTTGCGCAAGCGTGCGCGGGCTGATCTTGTTCATGACGCCTCCAGTCATTTTGGAGGTCAACAGGATCGCCGGACCCGAGTTCCATACGTTTGATTGCGGTCAAGCGCAGACTCAGGAAAGATACGGATGCCGCGAAACGAAAATGCCCGGCCTTTCGGCCGGGCATGGTTTCTCAAAGCGAAGCTAGGCGCGCTCAATACCGATAATGATCGCTCTTGAACGGGCCCTGCTGCGGCACGCCGATGTAATCGGCCTGATCCTTGCGCAGTTCGGTGAGCCGAACGCCTATCTTGGCGAGGTGCAGGCGCGCGACCTTCTCGTCGAGCGTCTTCGGCAGCACGTACACCTCCTTCTTATACTTTCCGTCCTTGTTGTTGGCGAAGAGCTCGATCTGCGCCAGCGTCTGATTGGTGAAAGAGGCCGACATCACGAAGCTCGGATGACCCATGGCGTTGCCGAGGTTCACCAGGCGGCCTTCCGACAAGAGAATGATGCGGTGGCCGTCGGGGAAGGTGATCTCGTCCACCTGAGGCTTGATGTTGTCCCATTTCAGGTTCTTGAGCGTCGCGACCTGAATTTCGTTGTCGAAGTGGCCGATGTTGCAGACGATGGCGCGGTCCTTCATGGCGCGCATGTGGTCGATCGTGATGATGTCCTTGTTGCCGGTGGCGGTGACGAAGATGTCGGCCATTGGCGCGGCGTCTTCCATGGTGACGACCTGATAGCCTTCCATCGCCGCCTGCAGCGCGCAGATCGGATCGATCTCGGACACCATCACGCGGCAGCCGGCCTGGCGCAGCGACGCGGCCGAACCCTTGCCGACGTCGCCGAAGCCAGCGACCATCGCCACCTTGCCCGACAGCATCACGTCGGTGCCGCGGCGGATGCCGTCGACCAGCGACTCGCGGCAGCCATAGAGGTTGTCGAACTTCGACTTGGTGACCGAGTCGTTGACGTTGATCGCCGGCCACAGCAGCGTGCCGGCCTTCTGCATTTCATAGAGCCGGTGCACGCCGGTGGTGGTTTCTTCCGAGACGCCTTTGATCGACTTGGCGACTTCGTTGAACCAGCCCTTCGGCTTTTCCTTGAGCAGGCGCTTGATCAGCGCGAACAGGATTTCCTCTTCTTCCGACGTGTGCTTGTCGAGGAAGCCGGTGTCGCCGTTCTCCGCGCGCACGCCGAGGTGGACGAGCAGGGTGGCGTCGCCGCCGTCGTCGAGGATCATGTTCGGATAGCCGCCGCCATGCCAGTCGAACAGCTTGGCGGTGTAGTCCCAGTAGTCCTTGAGCGTCTCGCCCTTGACCGCGAACACCGGCACGCCGGCGGCGGCGACCGCGGCGGCGGCGTGGTCCTGCGTCGAATAGATGTTGCAGGAGACCCAGCGCACGTCGGCGCCGAGCGCGACCAGCGTCTCGATCAGCACCGCAGTCTGGATCGTCATATGCAGGGAGCCGGCGATGCGCGCGCCTTTCAGCGGCTGCTTCGGCCCGTACTCCTCGCGCGTGGCCATCAGGCCGGGCATTTCGGTTTCGGCCAGGGAGACTTCCTTGCGGCCGAAATCGGCGAGGCCGATGTCCTTGACGATGTATTCCTTGGCGACGGTCATGGTGGTCCTTCTGACGGCGAGCTGCGGGTGACTAGGTCGCGGTCGCTATAACAGGCCGGGGCCGGGGCCGCAACGCATATATAAAGATTTCTTTATGTGCGATCCACCATTCCGGGACGCCGCGAAGCCGAGGGCCCGGAAACCAGGGCCATTTATGCTGGCCTTGTGCTCTGGATTCCGGGCTCGCCCGTCCGCGCCCCTCGGGCTTCGACGGACGCCCCGGAATGACGGATTGAGGTGGGCTACTCGTCCTCGCCGAACCGGTTCGCCACCAGCGCGCTGAGCGCGTCCATGGCGGGGGCGGCGTCCTTGCCGGAGCAGGCGATGGTGATGGTGGTGCCGGTGCCGGCGGCGAGCATCATCAACCCCATGATCGAGGTGCCGCCCACGGTCTCATGACCGCGCGTGACCGCAATATTGGCGTCGAATTGCTCGGCGGTCTGCACGAATTTCGCCGAGGCGCGGGCGTGAAGGCCCTTTTTGTTGACGATCTGGACGTCGCGGACGATGACGCCGCTGTTGGTGTCGGTGGCGGCGGCGTTGCCGCCGGCGTCAGCAGGCTCGCTCATTTGCCGTTGAGGACACGGCTGGCGATGGTGCAGTACTTGCGCCCGGCTTCTTGGGCGGCGGCGACGGCGGCCTCGAGCGGGCAGGTCTCGCGCACCTTGGCGAGCTTGATCAGCATCGGGAGATTGATTCCGGCCAGCACCTCGACCTTGGGCTGGCTCATCACCGAAATGGCAAGGTTGGAAGGCGTGCCGCCGAACATGTCGGTCAGGATGGCCACGCCATCGCCGCTGTCGACGCGCTTGACCGCGTCGAGAATATTCTTGCGGCATTGCTCCACGTCGTCGTCGGGGCCGATGGTGATGGCCTCAATCTGACGCTGCGGACCCACGACGTGCTCAAGGGCCGAGCGAAACTCGACGGCGAGCCGCCCGTGGGTCACTAGTACGAGGCCGATCATCCCCAACTCCTCGCGGGCGCTTCGCTGCGCCGCACGAAAGGCCGCACATTCAGGCCCATCCGAAGCCCCATTGCAAGGGCTGCTGTCGCTATATAAGCGCTCTGCTGCACTGCGAGAAGAAGGGGCCAAGATCAGCTCTGAAGACGGTTGACGGCGGGTCGCGATCCTAGGCCCGTTATGGTTAATTTTTCCAGCGGGATCGCGCGGGGGGCGTAGCGCACCTTCGAGGGTCCGGTCAATCGCCCGTCGGCAGGGTCTTCAGGGCCCCCAGCAGCAGTGGCAGCGCGGCCGCGCCGGGGGCGACCGGGATGCGCGGCAGCCGGATTCCGGCGATTTCGGCCATTCGGGCCTCGCGGCTGGGCATCCGGCCGGCATCGGCGGCTGCCAGGTCGACCACGAGGCCGACCGCGGCGACCGGCTCGTAGGGCAAGCGGCGGATGCCGAGCCCTCGGATTTCGATCAGGCCGGCAAGCTCTTGCGCCGACCGCACCAGCAGGCGGCCGCCATGGGGTTCCAGATAGGCCCGGTCGTCCGCCACCAGCCGGGCGAACGGCAGGCCGCCGCGCGCGCCGGCCTCTATCAGGTCCCAGGCGAGCATGGACTTCCCCGCACCGGAGGGGCCGCGGATCAGTACGGCCTTGGCGCCCACCAGCACGGCGGAGGCGTGGGTGGTGGGGTTTGCTAAGACTGCCTGCACAGACTTCACTCCGTCACCCTGAGGTGCCCGCGCATCCGCGCGGGCCTCGAAGGGCGACGGCCCGGGACTCTGTGCCCGTCCTCCTTCGAGGCTCGCGCGTTCCGCGCTCGCACCTCAGGATGACGGATGAAGGTCGCGGGCACCACTCCGTAGGCGGGCCCTCACATCGCCGGCAGGCGCACGATGAAACGGGCGCCGAGCACGTGCGGTTCTTCGCTCGGAACTTCACCGCGCCCTTGGCCAGGCTTCGCCGGCCCGGTGCGGTTCTCGGCACGGATGGTGCCGCCGTGCGCTTCCACGATCTGCTTGGAGATCGACAGGCCGAGGCCGGAATTCTGCCCGAAGCCCTGTTCGGGACGGTCGGTGTAGAAGCGCTCGAAGATCTTCTCCAATGCGTCGGGACCGATGCCGGGGCCATCGTCATCGACCGTGATCTCGACCTCGTTGCGCAGGCGTCGGCAGGTGATGCGCACGCTGCCGCCGGCCGGCGAGAACGAGCGCGCATTGTCGACCAGATTGCTGACCACTTGGCCGAGCCGCGAATCGTGGCCGGGCACTTTGAAGTTCGACTGCGGCGCGCCCTCGAAGGTGAGCGTCACCGTCACGTCGTCGCGGCGCACCTCGTTGGCGGCCTTCACCAGCGTATCGAGCAGCTTGGCGAGATCGACCGGCATGGCTTCCTGGCGCTGCAATTCGGCGTCGAGCCGGCTGGCGTCGGAAATGTCGGAGATCAGCCGGTCAAGCCGCTTGATGTCGTGCTCGATCACCGCCAGCAGGCGTTTGCGGTTCGCCTCCGTCTTCGCCATCGGCAGCGTTTCCACCGCCGAGCGCAGCGAGGTCAGTGGGTTCTTCAATTCGTGCGACACGTCGGCGGCGAAGCTTTCGATCGCCTCGATGCGGGTATAGAGCGCGTTGGTCATGTCGCGCAGCGCACCGGACAAATGGCCGATCTCGTCCTTGCGGCGCGTGAAGTCGGGAATCTCGACGCGCGTGCGGATGCGCCGGCGCACGCGCTCGGCCGCATCGGCCAGCCGTCGCACCGGGCCGGCGATGGTGCCGGCGAGCAGCAGCGACAGCACCGCCATCACGGCGGCGGCGACCAGGAACACCTTCACGATGGCGAGCCGTTCGGCCTCCACCATGTCGTCGATGTCCGCGCCTTGCGTCGACAGCATCAATACGCCGCGCACGGCGCGGAAGCGCTGCACCGGCACCGCCACCGAGACGATCACCTCACCGCGGTCGTTCACACGCACCATGCTGGCATGCAGGCCATCCAGCGCCTGCGCCACCTCCGGATAGCCCTTGCCGTTTTCCGGCCCGAGCTCCTTGTAGAGCGGCAGGTCGCCGCGCCCGAACCAGCGCCTGAGCGCGATGAAGGCGCGCTCCATGATGCCCGGCTTCTCGGCGGTCGGCGGCGGCAGGTCGAAGCGCAGCACGTCACCGCGGCCATAGAGATTGCGGCTGTCAAGAATGAGCACGCCGTCGCGGTCGTAGATGCGCGCGCGCGTCTTGGTCGGCGACACCAGTCGGCGCAGCACCGGCGCGACCCGTTCCGGATTGATCGGAAACTCGATGCCGGACATCGAGTCGTCCGACGGACCGTAACTTTGGCCGGCCTGCAATTCGAGCAGGCGCTCGGGATCGATCGTGATGGCGTCGGTGTCGACGGTGGCGGAGGCGGCGATGGCGCCGGCGATGATCTCGCCCTGCACCAAGAGGCTCTGCACGCGCGCGTCGATCAGCCCGGCGCGGAACTGCGAGAGATACATCACGCCGATGACGAGCGCGACCAGGCCGGCGAGATTGAGGATGAGGATGCGGCGGGTGAGGCTGGAGAAACTTTGCGAGATCAGCAGATTCCAGGCCGCGCGCGCCAGCCGCCGCACCGACCCGATGCGTTCGCCGCGCACGGCTTCCTCGCCGTGGCGTTCCGCCTCGACGTTCGGTGCCGTCATTTCCGCGGTTCGATCGAGCACGTCGTTCTATCCAGCTTGATCGTGGGCCTCGTGATCCGCCCCCGATATCTTACCGCAAGCCGGGACGCTCCGTCAGTCCGCCGCAACCGACGCCGCATTAAAGATGCGTCATGCTTCCTTGAAGCGGTAACCGACGCCGTACAGCGTCTCGATCATCTCGAAATCGTCGTCGACCGATTTGAACTTCTTGCGCAGCCGCTTGATGTGGCTGTCGATGGTGCGGTCGTCGACATAGACCTGATCGTCGTAGGCGGCATCCATCAGGGCATTGCGGCTCTTCACCACGCCGGGCCGGGTGGCGAGCGCCTGCAGGATAAGGAACTCGGTCACGGTGAGCGTGACCGGCTCGTTCTTCCAGGTGCAGGTGTGCCGTTCCGGGTCCATGCGCAACAGGCCGCGCTCGAGCACCTTGGCGGAATCGACTTCCTTGGGCGGACTGCCGTCCTTGGGGCTCGCCCGGCGCAGCACCGCTTTCACGCGTTCGACCAGCAGCCGCTGCGAGAACGGTTTGCGGATGAAGTCGTCGGCCCCCATCTTGAGGCCGAACAGTTCGTCGATCTCCTCGTCCTTGGAGGTGAGGAAGATGACGGGAATATCGGTCTTCTGGCGCAGCCGCCGCAACGTCTCCATGCCGTCCATGCGCGGCATCTTGATGTCGAGGATAGCGAGGTCGGGCGGCGAGGTCTTGAAGCCCTCGAGCGCGGAGGCGCCATCCGTGTAGGTCATGATCCGGTAGCCTTCGGATTCGAGGGCCATCGAAACCGAGGTCAGGATGTTGCGGTCATCGTCGACGAGAGCGATTGTCGGCATTGAGCCCCTTCTGGCGTGGCGTCCCACCCATTTTGAAGCCCATAAACAGGGGCTGAAATGTGACCTCTTTGCAACAACTATGTGATTCGATAACGATTTCAAGCCCGGGAGTTGAAAACTCAATCCCTCGGGCGGTCAATCGCCGCAAATGTTAAAGACGAGACCAAACCGAGCCAAGCCGAGCCAAGCCGAGATTTACGTCCATGAAGTCCGAGGCCGTCATCGCCAACTCACCTCTGCCGGGCGCCATGCCGGGCCGGACGCCGGAAAACGCGCCGCAACCGGCCGATTTCGCGCCCAAGGACCTCGCCAAGGCGCTTTTGCGCGCGACAAGGGCCGGAACGCTGGCGACGCTCGACCGCAATACCGGACACCCCTTTGCCTCGCTGGTCAATGTGGCGACCGATGCCGACGGCTCGCCACTGATCCTGGTGTCGCGGCTCGCCACCCACACCGCCAATCTGGAATGCGATGCGCGCGCCTCGCTGCTGCTGGCCGACACCGGCAAGGGCGACGCTTTGGCGCACCCGCGCCTGACCGTGCTGGGCAGCTTCAAGCGCATCGCGCGCGAGGACGCCGACGAGCCGCGCCTTCGGCGGCGCTTTCTTGCGCGTCATCCGAAGTCGGAACTCTATGCCGGTTTTCCCGACTTCGCCTTCTGGCGCATGGGCGTGGTGTCGGCGCATCTGAACGGTGGCTTTGCCCGCGCCGCCGACCTGACCGCCGCCGACGCGCTGACCGATGTGTCCGATGCACAGGCTTTGATCGAAGCCGAGGAAGGCGCGGTTGCGCACATGAATACCGATCACGCCGAGGCCTGCCGGCTCTACGCAACCCGGCTTCTCGGCGCGCCGGACGGCAAATGGACCTGCGTCGGCATCGACCCCGATGGCATCGACTTGCAGCAGGGCCAGCAAGCGCTGCGGCTTGCATTCGGCGAAAGAGTGACCAGCCCGGGCGCGTTACGCGCCGCGCTTAAGCAACTCGCCGAAAAGGCGCGCGCGGCCGGTTAGCCGCGCGGCGAGACCCGATTGATGTGTGAAATATCACGGGCCGCGGTGCGTTGATGTTTAAGACATCACGCAAGCTGCCGTGGGCGGTTTTGCATGTATTCAAGCGCCGGCATGTATTGGTGCAGTGCAATGCCGCACGCTTACGATGCATGGCATTTGATCTTGGCATTCACGTCACTGATGACTATGGTCTCGCCCTTCGGAACGAGGGGCTATACTAACGTCTTATAGGCATAGCCTGAGGGGCCCTGGCGGGCTGTTGAGGGGCTTGGCTTTCGCCTGCGGCCCGGTCGGTTTGGGAGGATACGAGCGTGCAAGAGACGGGTGTGCGGAACGCCGCATTCGGCGCCGACAAATTCGGCCTTAAAGATTTGGCCGGCGTGCATTGGAATCTGACCGAGGCGCCGCTCTACGAGCACGCGATCGCCGCGAAGGAAGCATCGATCGTCGCCGGCGGCGCGCTCTCGGCTTTCACCGGTCATCACACCGGCCGCTCGCCGAAGGACAAGCACACGGTCGTCGACGATCTCACGCGCGATACGCTGTGGTGGGACGGCAACCGCAAAATGTCGAAGGAGAACTTCGACACCATGCTCGCCGACTTCCAGGAGCACTGCAAAGGCAAGACGCTGTTCGCGCAAGACCTCTATGGCGGCGCCGATCACACCTACCGCATCAAGGTGCGCGTCTTCACCGAATATGCCTGGCACTCGCTGTTCATCCGCCAGCTTCTGATCCGCCCCGAGCTCAAGGAGCTCGCCGGCTTCATTCCCGAACTGACCATCATCGACCTTCCCTCGTTCAAGCCGGTGGCCGCGCGTCACGGCGGCCGCGAAGGTTCGGACACGATGGTGGCGATCGATTTCACCCGCAAGATCGTGCTGATCTGCGGTTCGTCCTACGCGGGCGAGATGAAGAAGTCGGTGTTCACCACGCTCAATTTCTACCTGCCGGCGCAGAACGTGATGCCGATGCACTGCTCCGCCAATGTCGGCCCCGACGGCGATAGCGCGCTATTCTTCGGCCTGTCGGGCACCGGCAAGACCACGCTCTCGGCCGACCCCAAGCGCACGCTGATCGGCGACGACGAGCACGGCTGGGGCCCGAACGGCATCTTCAATTTCGAGGGCGGCTGCTACGCCAAGTGCATCAAGCTCAGCCAAGAGGCCGAGCCGATGATCTGGGACGCCACCAACCGCTTCGGCGCCGTGCTGGAGAACGTGGTGTACGACCAGTACACGCGCATTCCCGACTATGACGACGGCTCCAAGACCGAGAACACCCGTTCGGCCTATCCGCTCGACTTCATCCCGAACGCCTCGCGCACCGGCCGCGCCGGTCATCCGAAGAACGTCATCTTCCTGACCGCCGACGCCTATGGGGTGATGCCGCCGATCGCCAAGCTCAGCGCGACGCAGGCGATGTATCACTTCCTGTCGGGCTACACCGCCAAGGTCGCCGGCACCGAGAAGGGCCTGGTCGGCGTCGAGCCGGAATTCTCCACCTGCTTCGGCGCGCCGTTCCTGCCGCGCCATCCGTCGGTCTATGCCAACCTGCTGCGCGACTACATCAATAAGCACAATGTCGATGTCTGGCTGGTCAACTCCGGCTGGACCGGCGGCATCTATGGCGTCGGCCGCCGCATGCCGATCAAGGCGACCCGCACGCTCTTGACCGCCGCGCTCGACGGTTCCCTCAAGGATGCCGATTTCCGCACCGATCCCTATTTCGGCTTCTCGGTGCCGACCTCGGTGCCGGGCGTCGAGCCGCATCTGTTGAATCCGGTCAAGACCTGGAAGGACAAGTCCGAGTTCGACAAGACCGCGCGTGCGCTCGTCGGCATGTTCCAGAAGAACTTCGCCAAGTACGAGAGCCACGTCGCGCCGGAAGTGAAGGCGGCGGCGCCGGAAGTGCGCATCGCGGCGGAATAAGTTTACTTCGCAAACGAATGAAAAAAGGCGGCCGGTGCGGCCGCCTTTTTTGTTGCCGGCGGAAAGCCCGTTCAGTCGTTGCGGCTCGCCTGCGCCAAGTCGCGCCCGATGCGATTGAAGCGCGCCTTCTGCTCGTCGTTGAGCGACGAATAGAAATCGTCGAGCGGTCCCTTCACCGTGTTGGCGGCGTCGATCATCGCCTTGAGCCGCGTATCCATCGCCCGCAGGCGGCCGGGCGGCGTCAGCGGCGTCTCGTTCGGGCAAGCGTTCTGCAAGATCGTCACCGCCTTGGTGGTGGCGTCCTGCAGCTTGTTAAGGCCGTCCGCTTGCGCATCGGTGGGCTTCACTGCGTCCTGGATGCGTTCGATCGGCAGGTTGGCAAGCCCGGGCTTCGGCTCTTTGCAGCTTTGCGCGGCATCGGCCGAAGTGCGGGCACTGGCTTGCGCATTCTCGCCGCGGTCCTTGCCCGTCTTCGGGCCGATCTCGTTAAAGCGCTCCTTCTGCTCGTCGCTCAGCGAAGCGTAGAACTTGTCGACCGCCGGCTCGACGGCCGTAACGGCTTCGCGGATCGCCTGCAGCCGCGCCGTCATGGCCTGCAAGCGGCCGGGCGGCGTCAGCGGGAAGGCGGCTTGCGCGGGGCATGAGTTCTTGAAGGCTTCGGCTGCGTTTTCGCCGGCCGCGCGCACGTCGTCGAGCAGCTTCTGCTGATCCTGGTTCAGCCCGACCTTGCTCTTGATCTGCGCGATCGGCCAGGCGGTGATGCCGTTGCCGGGCTGGTTGCACAGTTGCGCCACCTGCTGCTCGGTGGCGGCGGGCGCAGCGGCATCGTGCCGAGAGCCGCGATGCCGGGTCGGAGCAGCATAGGCATAGCCGAGATATGGCGAGTTATCGCCCCAGAAGATGCCGTCGAAGAAGCCGTCATAGGCATAGGCCCAATAGCCGTCATAATAGCCGTAGGGCCAGAACGCGTAGTCGAACAGATCGGCATAGGCATAGGGCCAGAACAGCGGTCCGTACCACGGCACGAACGCGGCGAGCGCGCCGTAGCGCCAGGCCCGATTGGCCCACCACCAGCGCCGTCCGTTATAGCCGCGGCCGCGTTGCCGGGCTGCATAGGCCGCGGCGAAGCGGCCGCGCCGCGCCTGTGCTGCCGTGCTGCGTTGCCGGGCGCGATTGTGTGTCAGCGCCGCGTGCCGCGCGGCGGCCGTGGTGCCGTGATGCAGGCGGGCATGCCTCACGCTGCGTGCCGTGCCGTTACGCAGCGCATGGCGCGTGTGGATCGCGTGACGTCCACGATGCGCGATAGCGCGCGAAAAACCGTAGCGATGGCGTCCGAAATGCGCGCCGGCGCGGGCGTGAAAGCGGGCCGGAGCATGAAAGGCGGCGTGCCCTCCGGCGTGGAAGCCGCCATGGAATCCGCCGCCGCCGTGAATGCCGCCGCCTCCGCGTCCGCGGGCATGGATCGCGGTGGGGGCGAACGGTAGGGCCACCGCCAATACTACGATCGCAAGTCGTGCTGCCAGTGTGGTCATCGTACGCCTCCCGCCATCAGCAATACTGCGTAGGCTCCAACGCCAATCGGTTCGGAATCGTTCGAGGTCGGTCTCATGAAAATTTCGGTCCGGCGCACCTTCCTGCCGCCGCCGCCAAAAACGCCCATATTTTTGGCATTTTCCGCGCCGCAAAAAATCTCGCCGTGCATTTCTGCCGCGCGCATCGCGCGCCACGCCACGGGCGACTTCCCAGGTCGCCGGCAGCCACAAGCCCTATGACCCGCCCGGCCTTTGTCGAAGCGTCACATGGCTGCGCTACCGGTGGGGGTTAACAGGCGCGAATCAGCGTCCGACGTTGATGCGAACGGGCGGAAGAGCCTTGGCGATGCAACGGCTTGCCATTGGTCAGGACGGCGAAACCATCCCGGCGGTCGGGCTCGGTTGCATGGGCATGTCGGGCGGCTATGGGCAGACCGACGACGCGGAAAGCATTGCCACCATTCACGCCGCGCTCGATGCCGGGATCCGCTTTCTCGACACCGGCGATTTCTACGGCATGGGCCACAATGAGATGCTGATCGGCGAGGCGCTCAAGGGCGGCCAGCGCCAGCGCGCGTTTCTGTCGGTGAAGTTCGGTCATCTGCGCGGACCGGACGGCGTGCAGCTCGGCTACGACCTGCGCCCGGCGGCGGTGAAGAACTTTCTGGCCTACAGCCTGCGCCGGCTGAGGACCGACTACATCGACCTCTACCAGCCCGCGCGTTACGACCGCTCGGTCGCGATCGAGGAAACGCTCGGCGCGATTTTCGATCTCAAGACCGCGGGCTATGTGCGCTACATCGGTCTGTCGGAAGTCGCGGGCGCGACGCTGCGGCGCGCCAATCGCATGTATCCGGTCGCTGCCTTACAGGCGGAATATTCCCTGCTCAGCCGCGGCGTCGAGCGCGACGTGCTGCCCGCGCTGCGCGATTTGAAGATACCGCTGATCGCTTATGGCGTGCTGTCGCGCGGGCTCATCAGCGATGCGACGCTCACTGACGCGGTGACCATGAGCGAGGTGCGCGCGCGCATGCCGCGCTTCTCGCCGCAGAACTTCCCACGCAACCGCGCGCTGATCGAAGCCTTGGGCAAGGTCGCGCGCGGGCGCGGCGTCAGCATCGCGCAGTTGGCGTTCGCTTGGCTGCGCTCGCGCGGCGACGATGTCCTGCCGCTGATTGGCGCGCGCCGGCGCGATCAACTCACCGAGGCGCTGGCCGGCCTTGCGATTGAGCTGACGCCGGAAGAACTGGCCAAGATCGAAGATGCCGCGCCGCATGGCGCGGTCGCTGGCGAGCGTTACAGCCCGCTGGCGATGAAGCACCTCGACAGCGAGGCGATGTAGTCCTGCTTTGGATCGGGTGAATCGCCCAATCCACCGCTCATTCCCGTCCCCGCCTCCGCGGGGACAGGCTCCAGCGGGCATCCAGTTCTTTTGTTTGGCAAAGACTGGGTCCCCGCTTCCGCGGGGACGAACGGAATGCGCGGCACTCAGTGCGACCGCAAAAGCTTTACCGCTCCGAGCGGCTCTGGCCCGCGCGCAGGCGATCGATCAATTCGACGGTCGGATAGGAGTCGGCCGGCAGCCCGGCCTTCATCTGCGCCTGCTTGATGGCGCCGCGGGTGCCGGTGCCGATCTTGCCGTCGGGTTCGCCGATATTATAGCCGTGCTTGATCAGCAGCTTTTGCAGCTCGACCACCTGCGAGGTCGACAGCGGCTGGACCTGCTTGGCGCCTGAGTGATCGACCACCGGCGCGCCGGCAAGCCGGGTCGCGAAATAGGCGGCCGTGGTCGAATAGACGATGGCCGAATTCCAGCCGAGGAACGCCTGGAAGTTCGGATAGGCCAGGAAGGCGGGGCCATGCCGGCCCATCAACAGAATAAGCGAGGCGGGCAGGTCGTCCGCCGGCAGCGAGCCATGCGCGGCCCGCACGCCCCAGGCCGCCCACTGCTTGACCGGGTGCTTGATGGCGAGGTCGGCCTGATCCCAGGGCAGGTTTTCCGGCACGCGCACTTCCTGCAGCCACGGTTCGCCGCGCCGCCAGCCGAGACTGACCAGGAAGTTCGCGCCCGACGCCATCGTGTCGGGCACGCTATGGATCAGATCGCGGCGGCCGTCGCCGTCGAAGTCGACCGCGTTCTTGTAATAATCGGAGGCGGTGAACTGGAGGCCGCCGAATTCGCCGGCCCAGTCGCCGATCATCTCGTCGATGTGCTGGTCGCCGCGCTGGACGATCCGCAACGCGTCGAACAACTGGGTGCGGAAGAAGTCGGGCCGGCGGCAGTCATAGGCCAGCGTCGTGAGCGAGCGGATGATGTTGTATTTGCCGAAGTCGGCGCCGAAATCGCTCTCGAGCCCCCAGAACGCGGTGAGCACCGGCGCCGGCACGCCGTATTTCTGTTCGACGCGCGCAAACAGATCGGCATATTGCTTCATCTTCTTCTGCGCGTTCGGCATGCGATAGCCGCCGACCATGCGGTCGGAGAATTGCAGAAAGGTCTGCTGGAACACGCCCTGACCGTGATCGCGCTTGATGATGGCGGGATCGAAGGTCATGTGCGGGGAGGCGGCCGCGATCGTCGACGGCGAAATGCCCTGCGCGATGGCCTCCTTCTTGAAGCCGTCGAGCCAGCGGTCGAAGCTCATGTCTTTCTGGCAGACGGCGGCGTTCGCCTGGCCGGCCAGCATGAGCGCGGCGATCGCCCCCGCGATGCCCGCTCGTTTCCTGTGCATGTGTCCCACCCGTCTCTGTTCTCACTGACAATCGTTTGCGCCGGTGCGCGCCCGCGATCAGCGCTCCGTGCGGTTCTGGCCGGCGCGCAGGCGCTCGATCAATTCGACGGTCGGATAGGCATCGGCCGGCAGCCCGACTTTCATCTGCGCCTCCCGGACCGCGCTGCGGGTGCCGCCGCCGACCTTGCCGTCGGGTTCGCCGATATTGTAGCCGCGCTTGATCAGCAGCTTTTGCAATTCGACGATCTGTTCGGTGGAAAGCGGCGTCACCAGCCTGGCGCCGTCATGGCTCACCACCGGCGCGCCGTTCAGGCGCGTGGCGAAATAGGCGACCGTGGTGGAATAGACATAGGCCGAGTTCCAGCCGAGGAAGGCCTGGAAATTGGGATAGGCCAGGAAGGCCGGGCCTTTGCGGCCCATCGGCAGGATGAGCGAAGCCGGCAGGTCGTCCGCCGGCAGCGCGCCATGCGCAGCCCGCACGCCCCAGGCCGCCCATTGCTTGACCGGATGCTTGATGGCGAGGTCGGCCTGATCCCACGGCAGGTTTTCCGGCACGCGCACTTCCTGCAGCCAGGGTTCGCCGCGCCGCCAGCCCAAATGCACAAGGAAGTTTGCGCCGGTGGCGAGCGTGTCGGGGATACTGTGGACCACATCGCGGCGGCCATCGCCGTCATAGTCGACGCCATTCTTGTAATAGTCGGAGGTCGAGATCTGCAGGCCGCCGAATTCGCCGGCCCAGTTGCCGTTCATGTCGTCGACGCTGCGGTCGCCGCGCTCGATCAGGCGCAGCGCATCGAAAAGCTGGCCGCGGAAATAATCGCTGCGCCGGCAGTCATAGGCGAGCGTGGCGAGCGAGGGCAGGATCTTGAACTTCCCGAACATCGCGCCGAAGTCGCTTTCCAGGCCCCAGAACGCGGTAATCACCGGCGCCGGCACGCCGTAGTCCTTCTCGATGCGGGCGAACAGCGCCGCGTGCTCCTTCATCTTCTTGATGCCGTTGGGAATGCGCGCGCCGCCGACCATGCGGTCGGAGAATTGCAGGAAGGTCTGCTGGAACACGCTCTGGCCGTGGTCGCGCCTGATCACGGCGGGATCGAAGACGAGCTCGGGGGAGACTTCCGCTACCACTTTGGGCGAGATGCCTTGCGCGATGGCGTCCTTCTTGAACTGCTCGCGCCATTGCTCGAAGCTGCCGGTATTGCGGCAGGTGGCGGCGAGCGCCGGCGCGGCCGACAACAGGCCGCACATCAGCACTGCGAATTTCAACGCCTTATTGCGCATCCGTCCCCGTCCGCTGTTCCCGAATGTTGTGGAATCTGCCCGAGCGTCTCGCCCGGTCAAGGCCGATCGGCGATGAGCGTTAAGACCAATTCTTGGGCAAATGATGGTTTAAGCGCGGCTTTTCATCCTTAACGGCGCGGTGCGCGCAAGGCCGCGTGTCATGCCGACCCTATGGGGCGACCGTCAGCGCGGCGCCGAATCCTGGCGGATGTCGCTGACTTCGGCGTTGCTCCTTAGCGCCAGCGACGAGGTCGTCACCGTGTCCGGCGTTGGCGTCGTTCTGATCCGCATCGCCGACAATTGGGCGCGATAGGCCGGAGAAAAGCCCGCATAGGAGGCGGCCGGCGTGAAATCGGCCACCCCGTTGCGGCCGGTGTAGACAGCCATGCCGTTGCGGGTCGCCACCACGTCGCCGGGCCTCAAGGTCGGATCGCTGTTGATGTCGATATGCGCCAGACCGAACTGGTTGCGCCCGTTGCAGGTGCAGCCGGCGACCGTCTGCTTGCGATAGAAATAGGCTCGCTCCATGTCGGCATAGCGGCTGCCGTCGCGCGCCACCGCGTAGTCGATGTCGCTGCCGCCATAAACGCGCGCTTCGCTGGCCGGACAGAAGGCGTGGCACATTTCAGCGGCGCTGACGCCGGGATTGGCGCGGACGGGGAAGTAAAAGCCGTCGCAGCTTCGCACGCAGAAGCCGCGCGCGGGCCCGCCTTCGGCCCAGCGCTGCGCGGGCGGCGGATTGGGCGCCTTCGCCATGCTCTCGAGCGGATCCGGTCCGCGCGGCGGACTTTCGAACATGCGTTGCAGCCCGCCGAACAGGTCCTGGAGGAAGCCGCCGGCGGCGGCCGGGCTCACGCAGGCGAGGGTGGCGAGGACGAGCGTGGCTGCGCCGGCCGTCACTCCAACAAGGGCACTCCTGCCACCGGCAGCCATCACGCACCCGTCCCACCTCACGCCGCTCGGGGCATCCGTCGCGGTTCGTGTCACATCAACGTGCGGGCGGGCGCAAAAGTTCAGCAGCGGTCAACTTTGCCGCTTCCTGCCCACGTCTAACGATGACGCGGCCGTGACCCGACGCTTCGCACGCGAGCTAAGCGCATGATGGTAAAGGCCGCGTTAGCGCGGCGGCGGTGCGGCGATTCGAGACCGCGGATTTTCAGAAATAACGCCACCACACGTAGACGTGACAGATCGCCACGGACACGACCATCAGGGGGAATGCGTAGAGGGTGTAGGTGAGGAAGCGGAACGGCACGCCATTGCGTTCGCCGATTCCCGCGACGGTCAGGTTGGCGGAGGCGCCGATCAGCGTGCCATTGCCGCCGAGGCAGGCGCCGAGCGATAGGCACCACCACAGCGGTTCGATGTGCTCGGCGCCGCCGAATGAGGGCGCCATGTTCTTGATCAGCGGGATCATGGTCGCCACGAACGGAATGTTGTCGACGATCGCCGACAGCACGGCCGAGGCCCACAGGATGGCATAGCCGGCGGTCGCCATGTTGCCGCCGGTCGCCGCCACCAGTTCCTTCGCGAGCAATTGCAAGAGCCCGCCGACGTCAACCCCGTGCACCACCACAAAAAGCCCGATAAAGAAGAAAATGGTGATCCACTCGACATCGCCGAAGGTGGCGTGAATGTTATGCGCGGCCTTCTCGGACTGATGCGCCCAATTGTCGAGCAGCATCAGCACGGCGGCGCCGGTGAGCGCAATCGTGGCGGGCTCCAGATGCAGCGGGCGCGCCAGCACGAAGCAAATCATCACCAGGCCAAGCACGGCGAGCGACTGCTTGAGCAGCCGCCAGTCCAGGATCGACTCGGCCGGGTTCATCGCCATCACGCGCGCTTCGGCGTCGTGCGAGGCTTTGAGGTCCTTGCCCCAGATGAGATGGATGATCGCGGCCTGCACGACCATGACGACGAGGATGATCGGCGTGAGGTGATAGACGAAATCGTTGAACGACAGCCCGACCTGCGAGCCGATCAGGATATTGGGCGGATCGCCGATCAGGGTGGCGGTGCCGCCGATATTCGAGGCGAAGATTTCGGCGAACAGGAACGGATAGGCCGGGACTTTGAGCGTGCCGCAGATCGCCAGCGTCACCGGCACGATCAGGAGCACGGTGGTCACGTTATCGAGGAAAGCGGACAGCACCGCCGTGGTGACCTGCAAAATGAACAGGATGCCGGCCGGATGCGCCTTGGCCGCCTTGGCTGACCACACCGCGAGATACTGGAACATGCCGGAGCGGCGCGAGATCGACACCAGGATCATCATGCCGGTTAGAAGCCCGATGGTGTTCCAGTCGATGCCGTGGATCGCCTCTTCCTGGTCGAGCACGCCGACCAGGATCATCACGCCGGCGCCGACCAGCGCAACGATGGCGCGGTTGACCTTCTCCGACATGATGGTGGCGTAGGTGATCGCGAGGATGCAGGTCGAAACCCACATCGGATTGAGGCCGAAAAAGACGTGAGACGCCGCGTGCGCGGTCATTGCCGAAATCCCCCCAGCATTGCGCGGGCGTTCGGCCGTGCGGCCGTTCGCGCCCCTGCCCCCGATCAGGGGCGGGAGGCTCCGAAAATGGCGCTAGCGAGTCAAGTTTGGAGTGGGTTCGGGATCAGAAATATCGCCACCACACGTAGACATGGCAGATGGCGATGGAAACCAAGGTCATCGGCGCGGCATAAAGCGTGTAGGTGAGGAAGCGGAACGGCACGCCGTTGCGCTCCGAAATGCCGGCCACCGTCAGATTGGCGGAAGCGCCGACCAGAGTGCCGTTGCCGCCCAGGCAGGCGCCGAGCGACAGGCACCACCACAGCGGCTGGATCGCCTGCTCGCCGCCGAGCGAGGGCGCCATGCTTTTGATCAGCGGGATCATGGTGGCGACGAAAGGGATATTGTCCACGATCGCCGACAGCACGGCGGAGGCCCACAGCACAGCGAAGCCCGTGGTCGCCAGATCGCCGCCGGTCGCCGCCACCAGCTTGCCGGCCAGCAAGTGCAACAGCCCGCCGACCTCAACTCCGTGCACCACCACAAACAGGCCAAGGAAGAAAAAGATGGTGATCCACTCGACGTCGCCGAAGGTGGAATGAATATTATGCGCGGCCTGTTCGGACTGGTGCGCCCAGTTGTCGAGCAGCATCAGCACGGCCGCGCCCAGCAGCGCGATCGTCGCCGGCTCAAGATGGAGCGGGCGCGCCAGCACGAACGCGACCATCACCAAGGCGAGGACGACCAGCGCCTGCTTGAGCAGCCGCCAGTCCTTGATGGCGGCGGCCGGCTTCATCGCCATGATGGCGGCTTCCGCCTCCGGATTGGCACGCAAGGCGCGGCCCCAGAGGGCATGGATCATCGCCGTCTGCACGACCATGATGATGACGATCACCGGCGCCAGGTTATAGACGAAATCGTTGAAGGTGAGGCCGACCTGCGAGCCGATGATGATGTTGGGCGGATCGCCGATCAGCGTGGCGGTGCCGCCGATATTGGACGCCATGATCTCGGCGAACAGATAGGGATAGGCCGGAACCTTCAGCGTATTGGTGATGGCGAGCGTCACCGGCACGATCAACAGCACGGTCGTGACGTTGTCGAGGAAGGCCGACAGCACCGCCGTCGCTATTTGCAGCAGAATGAGAATGCCGGCCGGATGCGCGCGTGCGGCCTGCGCCGACCACACCGCGACATATTCGAACATGCCGGAGCGGCGCGACACCGAGACCAGAATCATCATGCCGGTCAAGAGGCCGAGCGTGTTCCAGTCGATGCCCTTGATCGCCTCTTCCTGATCGAGCACCCCGACGATGATCACGACGCCGGCGCCGGCCAGCGCGACCACGGCGCGGTTGACCTTTTCCGACATGATGACCGCATAGGTCACGGCCAGGATGCCGGTCGACACCCACATCGCATTGAGCCCGAAATAAATGTGAGATGCCGCGTGCGCTGTCATGCCGGAATGGTCCCCAAAATAAAGTGGGCACGCTTAAGCAAGGGGTGGGCCCTGTCAACGCACACGCCCGCGACCAAGTTTCGCAGGCGGTCGCGCCCGTCCGGTGGGCAATACGCGCGCATGAGCGGCCCTTTGACATTGCCTGCGCGCGCTGACTATGTGCGCCGGCATTCGCTCTTGGGGACACGGGAAACGTCATGACAGCACAATCTCCGCCGTTCAAGGCCGACCATGTCGGCAGCCTGTTGCGGCGCAAGCGCCTGCTCGACGCGCGCGCCGCGCGCCAGTCCGGCAAGCTCTCCGCCGACGAGCTTTCGCGCATCGAAAGCGAGGAAGTGCAGCACGCGGTCGACCTGCAAAAATCGGTCGGGCTGAAATGCTGCACCGACGGTGATTTCCGCCGCCGCCACTGGTTTATGGACTTCATCGAGCGCATCGACGGGCTGCGCTTCGGCGCGCCCATGCCGGTGCGCTTCAAGAGCACGGATGGCAGCGTCGAATTCTCGCCGCCGCAGATGGAGCTTTACGGCCGCCTGAAACGCAGTCAGAGCCTGACCGGCGCCGATTTCCCCTTGCTCAAGCCGGTCGCCGAAGCGGCGGGGCTGATGCCGAAGGCGACGATCCCGTCGCCGACGCTGCTGCATTTCCGCAGCACGCGCTCGCGCCTGCACAGCACGGTCTATCCGGATGTGGATCAGCTCTACGAGGACATCGCGCAGGTCTATCGCGAGGAGATTGCCGCGCTCTATGCCAACGGCTGCCGCTATCTGCAGATCGACGAGACCAATCTGCCCGGCCATCTCTCGGACCCGGCGCTGCGTGAGCAGGCGAAGAAGGAGGGCGAAGACCCGGATGCGCTGGTCGACCGCTATGCCAGGCTGATCAACGACTCGATCCGCGACGTGCCGCATGACATGACGGTGTGCATGCACATGTGCCGCGGCAATCATGCCGGTGGCTGGTTCGCCGAAGGCGGCTACGATCCGGTCGCGCAGGTCTCGTTCAGCCGCATCGAAGTGGACGGCTTCTTCCTGGAATACGACACGCCGCGCGCCGGCTCGTTCGAGCCGCTGCGCTATCTCGCCGACGGCAAGATCGCGGTGCTCGGCCTGGTCACGACCAAGTCTCCGAAGCTCGAGAGCAAGGACGAGCTCAAGCGCCGCATCGAGGAGGCCTCGCAATTCGTGCCGGTCGAACGCCTCGCGCTCAGCCCGCAATGCGGCTTCGCCAGCACCATCGAGGGCAACCCGCTGACCGAGGACGACGAGAAGCGCAAGCTGGCGCTGATCGTGGAGGTGGCGAGCGAGGTGTGGGGGTAAGTTTCGCGGTCGGCCTTTCCCAGTCATGCCCGGGCTTGTCCCGGGCATCCACGTCTTTAGCAAACGGAAAGAAAAGTAAGACGTGGATGGCCGGGATAAACCCGGCCATGACGTTGTGGCGCAGCCATCAGCCAATACTGACCACGGTCAACAGCACGAACACCGGCAGCAGCACGGCGCCGGCCCAGAGCATGTAGCCGAAGAAGCTCGGCATCCTCACGCCGCGCTCGGTGGCGATGGCATAGACCATGAAATTGGGCGCGTTGCCGATATAAGTGAGCGCGCCCATGAACACCGCGCCGAGCGAGATGGCGGTGAGCGTGGCCGCCAGCTCGCCCATGAGCCGCGTGGCGTCGCCGCCGGCGAGCTGGAAGAACACCAGGTAAGTCGGCGCATTGTCGAGGACGGCCGACAGCAGGCCGGTGAGCCAGAAATAGGCCGGTTCATGCGGCGTGCCGTCATGCGCGGTGACGGCGGTCAACAGCCAGGCGAAGGGTCCGTCGTGGCCGGCGTCGAGCGCCGCCAGCACCGGAATGATGCACACGAAGATCGCCGCGAACAGCTTGGCGACCTCGCGGATCGGCTCCCAGGTGAAATCGTTGGCCTCACGGTGCTCGTCCGGTGTGAGCCAGAGCGACAGGAGCGCGATGACCACAAGCGTGCCGTCGCGCACCAGATTCTGCAATTCGACCGTGGTGCCGGCGATCGTCCATCCGATGCCCGGCCGCCAGGCCGCCGACAGCACGATGACAGCGATGATCGCCGCGATCAGCGGCAGATTGACGAGGCCGTGCAGCTTCACCGGCATGTCGTCCGCCGCCGGCTTCGGTTCGCGACGCGCGAGATAAGTATCGATCGCGATGAAGACCGCGAGGACCAGCGCCCCCGCGATCAATGTCTGCGGCCAGAGATGCTGCAAGGGCCAGAGAAAATCCACGCCGCGCAGGAAGCCGACGAATAGCGGCGGATCGCCGAGCGGCGACAGCGCACCGCCGATATTTGCGACCAGGAAAATGAAGAACACCACCACATGCGCGTTGCGCGTGCGCGATGCATTGGCGCGGATCAAAGGCCGGATCAGGATCATGGCGGCGCCCGTGGTGCCGACGATGCTGGCGACGCCGGCGCCGAAGGCGAGCACCAGCGCATTGCTCATGGGCCGCCCGCCGATCTTGCCGGTCACATGCAGCCCGCCCGCCACGGTATAAAGCGCGAACAAAAGCACGATGAAGCCCAAATATTCGGCCAGCATGGCATGCACGAAGGCTTCGAACGCCGCCCAAGCGCCGTGGACCACGCCGAGCGGCGCCAGCACCGCCAGCGCCCAGAGCGCGGCGATCTTGCCGTAATGGGCATGCCAGATTTTTGGGAACAGCAGGGGCCCGAGCGCGATCGACAGCAGGATGCCAGCAAAAGGCAGCATCCAGGGCAGGTTCATCGCCGCGCCGTCGAGCGCGGGCGCGGCCCGCGCGGCGGTGGGGAGAAGCGGAACGATGAGGGCCGCGACGAATGTTCCGATGTGTGTTCGCGAGGTCGTCATGAGGGCGTTGCCTATCAGCCGGGCGCGCATGCGGCAACCGGCCGACGCGGCAGTTTCTTTTTGGCTGGGCCGACGATATTCGATACGAAGATACTATTTTCCCGCAAACCTGACCCGCCCCCGCGCGCAAGTGTTCGTAGGGGGAGGGGAACGAGAAGACCCATGCGCATCACCGGCATCGCCGACATCGTCGTTCCGATCTCCTCCAACATCGCCAACGCCTATATCGACTTCTCGCAGATGACCGCGAGCGTGGTCGCGATCTTCACCGATGCCACGCGCGACGGCAAACCCGTGGTCGGCTTCGGCTTCAACTCGAACGGCCGCTATGCGCCGCAGGGCCTCATGCGCGAGCGCTTCATCCCGCGCCTGAAAGCCGCCAAGCCGGACGACATCGTCGACGCGCGCGGCATCATCGATCCGTTCAAGTGCTGGGACGCGATGATGAAGAACGAGAAGCCGGGCGGTCATGGCGAGCGCTCGGTGGCGGTCGGCGTGCTCGACATGGCGCTGTGGGACGCGGTTTCCAAAGCAGAAGGCGTGCCGCTGTGGCGGCTCTTGGCCGACCGCTACAACAACGGCCGGGCGGACAAGGCCGCCTGGGTCTATGCCGCTGGCGGCTATTACTATCCCGACAAGGATATTTCCGCCTTGCAGGACGAGATGAAGCATTATCTCGATCTCGGCTATTCCACCGTGAAGATGAAGATCGGCGGCGTACCCTTGGCGGACGACATCAAGCGCATCGAGGCGGTGCTCAGAATCGTGGGTGGCAAGGGCGAGAACCTCTGCGTCGACGTCAACGGCCGCTACGATCTCGATCAGGCGCTGGCCTGCGGCGACGCCATCGCGCCCTATAATCTCAAATGGTACGAGGAGCCGCTCGATCCGCTCGATTATCTGCTGCACGCCGCGCTCGCCACGCGCTACCTTCCGCCGCTTGCCACTGGCGAGAACCTGTTCTCGATGCAGGATGCGCGCAACCTGATCCGTCATGGCGGTTTGCGTGCCGACCGCGACTGGCTGCAATTCGATCCAGCGCTGTCTTACGGGCTGGTCGAATACATGCGCACGCTCGACATGCTGCGCGCGCACGGTTGGAGCCCGCGCCGCTGCGTGCCGCATGGCGGCCACCAGTTCGCGCTCAACATCGCGGTCGGTCTCGGTCTCGGCGGCAACGAATCTTATCCGCAGGTGTTCGCGCCGTTCGGCGGTTTCGCCGACGACTGCAAGGCCGTGGACAGCCGCGTGCCGATGCCGGAGGTGCCGGGCGTCGGCTTCGAGGCGAAGAATGCGCTTTATGCCGTGATGAAGCAGTTGCTAGACTGATGGATGCAATCCGGGTCACCGGCACAAGCCGGAGACGACAAGCGAGGCTGGCCTGCCTCGGAGCGGCCGGAGAGGTTCATGCGCGTCGCGACCGCCTGTGCTGTGACTGCGATCGCGCTTGCGCTCGGCGCCTGCGCCAGCGTCTATAATCAGCCACTCAACGCCCCCAGCGCGACGCCTTTCACCGGTACGGTCGGCGCCGCGGCCGCAATCGCCGCGGCCGAGCAGAGGCAGGTCGTTGGGAGCGACGACACCGTCATCGGCTTGGCCTTTTCCGGTGGCGGTACGCGCGCGGCGGCGTTCGCTTATGGCGTGCTCGACAGGCTGGCGCAGACCCCGGCTTCCAAGCGCGATCCGCAGGCAAGGCTGATCGACGATGTCGGCGTGGTTTCGGGTGTGTCGGGCGGCTCGATCATGGCCGCCTATTTCGGCCTGAAAGGCAAAGCCGCCCTGACCGATTTCCGCGACCAGTTCCTCACGCAGGATGTGATGGCGTCGTTGGACACCAGTTTCACGCTGGTCAATGTCAGCCGCGCGCTCGGCGGCGGAGCCAACACGGACAACAAGCTGCGCGACTGGTTCAATGCGCATCTCTACCACCACGCGACCTTTGGCGACCTGGCCGCGCGCCGGCGCCCGGTGGTGGTGATCAACGCCACCGACATTTACAGCCGCACGCCATTTCTGTTCGCGCCGCAGGCCTTCGCGGCGGCATGCAGCGACTTCGGGAAATATCCCATCGCGGCGGCGGTTGCCGCTTCGGCCGCCGTGCCGGGCGCTTTCGCGCCGGTGGTGATCGAGACTTTTCCCGGCGAATGCAACACGCCCCTGCCGCCCTGGGTCGACAAGGCGGCCAACGATCCCGCCGCCTCGCCATTGCTGCATGCTTACGCCAAGGGTCTGAAGGACATCCGCGACGGCAAGGTGAAATACGTCAAGCTGTTCGACGGCGGGCTGATCGACAATTATGGCTTGAGCGGAATTACCATCGTGCGCGCCGCGCAGACGACGCCTTACGGTCCGCTGCGGCCGGAGGAAGCGATCAATCTGCGGCGCTTGATGTTCCTGGTGGTCGACGCGGGCCAAGGGCCGCAAGGCAATTGGTCGACGACGCTGGAAGGCCCCGCCGGCAAGGACCTGGTCGCCGCCGTGGTCGACGTGCTGGTCGACGCCAATGCGCACGCCAGCTATGCGGCGTTCGAGGCCACGATGAAGAACTGGCGCGACGCCATCGTGCGCTGGCGCTGCGGGTTGAAGCCGGCGGAGGTCGCGAAGCTGCGCGGACGCGCCGGTCCGTGGAACTGCCGCGATCTCAATATCACGGTCGGACGCATTTCATTCGATCAGCTCGATGCGGCGCGCGCGCGGGCGCTCAATCAGGTGCCGACCTCGTTCACGCTGCCGGCCGACACGGTCGACGAGGTCGCGCGCGCCGGCGGCGACGCGCTTGCCGCCAATCCGGCGTTCCAGGCGTTCGTGAAGGGGATGTGAGAAGGCGGCCGAGGGTGGCGTGTCCCGGGCGCGGCGCGGCATGCAATGACGCGCCGCAGACCCGGGGCCGTTACAAGGGCTGAACCTCGGCGGTCCCGGTTCTGCGGCGCACCTCTTCGCTATCGCTCGTGCCGCGCCGCGCCCGGGGTACGCGGTTCAATGCGCCTCGTCCCAATTGTCGGCGGCGCGGGCGTCGACCTTGAGCGGCACATTGAGCGCGACCGCAGGATGCGGCGCCGATTCCATAACCTCTTTCACCAGAACCAAAGTGTCCTTCACTTCCTCCTCGGGCACTTCGA
>DASZQT010000181.1:0-1932 GCA_035549515.1 Pseudolabrys sp.
GAGCCGCCGGCGCCGACCACCACGACGTCATAGGTATGATCTTCGATCGGATAGGCGCGTCCGTTCACGGCCGGTCCGCCGTTGGCTTTTCCATTGCTGGCCATGAGGGTCAGACTCCGAACGACAGTTTCAGGATGGCGAAGCAGGCCGACGCGGCGACCGCCACGACGAAGAAGGTGTTCGCCATCAAAGCGAGCAGCTTCAATTTGTCCTCGTGCACATAATCGAGGATGATCTCCTGCATGCCGATCCACATGTGATAGGCGCTGGTGATGATGAACAACAACATGATCACGGCGACCGGCGAGGAGCCGAGGATCTGCACGACCGCCGCGTGATTGCGCCCGAGCAGCGAAATCGCGACGACGACGACCGCGATGGTGAGCAGGACGCCGGCCGCGCCGGTCATGCGCTGATGCCAGAACAGCCCGGTGCCGGAATGGGCGGCGCCGAGGCCGAGCACGCGCCGCATCGGCGTGCGCATTTGCGGAGCCTTGCTCATCGCGGACCTCCCATGGCGAGATAGCCGATCACCCAGATCACAATCGTCAGCGCGATCGAGCCGATCAGCGTGGCGAGCGTGAGCGTCTCGCGCTCGGCCGGCTCGAGCCCGTGCAGGGTGTCCCAGATCAGATGACGGATGCCGCCCAGCATGTGATGCATGAGCGCCCAGGTGTAGCCGAACAGCACCAGGCGCCCGATCAGGCTGCCGATGAACCATTCGAAATTGGCGTAGGCGTTGGGGCCGGCGGCGGCCGCGATCACCCACCAGGCGACGAGCAGCATGCCGAAATAGAGCGCGGCGCCGGTGATGCGATGGACGATGGACATCGCCATCGTCAGCGTTAGCCGGTAAACCTGCAGATGTGGCGACAGCGGGCGCGCTCGGCGCGCCCCCGGATTGGTGCTCGCCTCAAGCTCGGCCATTCGTCGCTCTCCCACACTCCGCACCACCGGAACCCTGTCGGCGGTCGCGGGCGGTTGGTACCCAAAGCAAACGCCCGCCGCAACGCACGTAAAGGTCTCGGCGGACGCTAGATTCTAGCTGTACTTGTTCTAACTTCTTCAATGGCGAAGCTATATCGTGTAAAGTGGCCGCTCAATGCGTGGTTAGCGTAGTCTGCCTTCGCCAATTAAGAAGGAATAAGTTTCATGCGATTCGATTTCACGGACCTCAGCCTGTTCCGCCATATCGTGGAGGCCGGCAGCATTACCCATGGGGCCGAGCGGGCGAACCTGGCGCTGGCGGCCGCCTCGACCCGTATCCGCAAGATGGAGCTGGCGTTCGGTACGGAGCTCTTGGTGCGCCGGCGCGGCGGCATCACGCCCACTCAGGCCGGCCGCACCTTGCTGCAACACGCGCGCGGTATCCTGGCGCAGACCGAGCGCATGCAGGAGGACCTTTCCCCTTACGCGCGCGGGCTGGCGGGGCAGGTGCGGGTGCTGTCCAACACCAATGCGCTGACCGAGTTCTTGCCGGAGACGCTGAGCTCGTTCCTGATGGCCTATCCGGACATCAGTGTCGACCTCGAAGAGCGGCTGTCCGACGAGATCGTCGGCCTGATCGCCGAGGGCACCGGCGATATCGGCATCGTGGCGGGCACGGTGGACTATGGCGGCTTGCAGACCTTTCCCTTCCGCAGCGACCGCTTCGTGCTGGTCGTGGCGAAGAACCATCCGCTGGCGGCGCGCGCCAAGATCGGCTTTTCCGAGGTGCTCGACTACGACATGGTGGGGCTCGACCGCGCCAGCGCGATTCAGCGCTTCCTTGCCGAAAAGGCCACCCGCATCGGCCGCGCCATCAAGCTGCGCATTCAGCTCCGTTCGTTCGACGCCATCTGCCGGCTGGCGGAAG
The DNA here is from genome assembly GCA_035549515.1 of Pseudolabrys sp. GTDB lineage: Bacteria > Pseudomonadota > Alphaproteobacteria > Rhizobiales > Xanthobacteraceae > Pseudolabrys. The sequence continues at coordinate 1,856 of DASZQT010000181.1, forward strand.
CCAATGTCGGCGTCGGCGTGGTGCCGGAAACAACCGTCCGGCGCACCGAGCGCAACATGGCGATCGCGGGCGTCGCG
>DASZQT010000182.1:0-36459 GCA_035549515.1 Pseudolabrys sp.
GCTTGACCCCGCCGCGCTCGTCAAAACCGTCGACGAATTCAACGCGGCGGTGAAGCCGGGCACCTTCGACCACACTGTGCTCGACGATTGCCGCACTGAAGGGCTGACCCCGAACAAGACCCATTGGGCGCGCAAGCTCGATACGCCGCCCTATTACGCCTATCCGCTGCGCCCCGGCATCACCTTCACTTATCTGGGCGTGCGCGTGAACGAGGAGTCGCGCATGCTGCTGGAAGGCGGCAAGCCGTCCGGCAACATGTTCGCGGCCGGCGAGATCATGGCCGGCAATGTGCTGGGCAAGGGCTATCTCGCCGGTATCGGCATGACCATCGGCGCGGTGTTCGGCCGCCTCGCCGGAGAGGGGGCGGCCAAGAATGCTCGCAACTGAGAATTTGCGCGAAGCCGATCGGCTGATGACGATCTGCAACGGCTGCCGCTATTGCGAGGGTCTGTGCGCGGTGTTCCCGGCCATGGAGATGCGCCGCACCTTCGCGGCCGCCGATCTCAACTACCTCGCCAATCTCTGCCACCAATGCGGCGCCTGCTACCCGGACTGCCAGTATTCGCCGCCGCATGAGTTCAACGTCAACGTGCCGCAGGCGATGGCGAAGCTGCGCAACGACTCTTATGCGGCGTACACGTGGCCGCGTGCTTTTGCAGGCGCGTTTGCGCGCAACGGCCTGACGGTGACGCTGCTTGCCGCGGCAAGCCTTGCCGCGTTCATTATCGGCTTCGTCGCCTGGGCCGACCCGGCCGCGCTCTATGCGCGCAATGCCGGCGACTTCTACAAGGTGATGTCGCACAACGCCATGGTGGCGGTATTCGGCATCGTCGCGCTCTACGTGATCGCCGCGTTCTGGTTCTCGCTCAGGGCCTTCTGGCGCGACATCAATGCCGGCGCGCCGCCCGCCGGCCTCGCGGCTTTCGGCCGTGCCGTCGCCGACACCATGCACCTGACCTATCTGCATGGCGGCGGTGGCGGCTGCACCAGCGAGAGCGAGGAACCATCGCCGACGCGCCGCATCTTCCATCATTTCACGTTCTACGGCTTCCTGTTCTGCTTCGCCGCCACGTCGGTCGCGACCGTCTACCACTACGCGTTCGGTTGGCGCGCGCCTTACGGCCTGTGGAGCCTGCCGGTCGTGCTCGGCATCATCGGCGGGCTCGGGCTGCTGGTCGGCCCGGCCGGCCTGTACGTGCTGTCGCGCCGGCGCGACCGGGCTTTGATCGACGGCGCCCGCACTGACATGAACACGGCCTTCATCGCCATGCTGTTCTTCACCAGCTTCACCGGCCTCCTATTGCTGTTGCTGCGGGACACCGGCGCGATGGGCGTTCTGCTCGCCGTGCATCTCGGCCTGGTGCTCGGGCTGTTCCTCAGCCTGCCTTATGGCAAGTTCGTGCACGGGCTCTACCGCTTCCTGGCGCTCACGAAATACGCCGCCGAGCGCAAGCACGGGACCTTCTTGGAGTAGGAGCCCCCTCGCTCTTTTGGCCGCAAAATTGCATGCTCGCGTCCGCGGGGCCCTGGGCCTCAAGGAGAGACACATGGCCGAACCAACCGATCCGCTCGACGTTTTCATCACCGCCGCCGCCGCCGCGCTCGACCTGCCGCTGCAAGCCGAATGGCAGGGCGCCGTGAAGGCCAATCTCGCGGTCACGCTCAAGCATGCCGCGCTCGTGGCCGACTTCCCGCTCTCCGATGAGGCGGAACCCGCCCCCGTGTTCAAGGCGTGACGCGATGAAAGACCTTGCCTTTGCGAGCGCGGGCGAGATCGCGCTAGCCGTGCGGTCGGGCGAGACCAGCGCACTCTCGGTGATCGACCAGGCGCTGATGCGCATTGAGGCGCTCAATCCCAAGCTCAATGCCTTCACCGCCGTCACCGTCGAGCGTGCGCGCGCGCGCGCCCGTGCGCTCGAAGCGGCGCGCTCGACCGGGCGGCCACTCGGGCCGCTCGCCGGCGTGCCCTTCGCGGTCAAAAACCTGTTCGACATCGAGGGCCTGCCGACGGTGGCCGGCTCCAAGATCAACCGGGCGCATGCGCCTGCCGTGCACGACCAGCCGCTGATCGCGCGGCTGGAAGCGGCGGGCGCGGTGCTGGTTGGCGCGCTCAACATGGGCGAATATGCCTACGACTTCACGGGCGAGAACGTGCATGACGGTCCCTCGCGCAATCCGCACGATCTGTCGCGCATGACCGGCGGCTCTTCCGGCGGATCGGGCGGGGCGGTGGCCGGCGGGCTCGTGCCGCTGGCGCTCGGTTCCGACACCAACGGCTCGATCCGTGTGCCGTCCTCGCTCTGCGGAATTTTTGGTTTGAAGCCGACCTACGGACGGCTCACGCGCGCGCGCAGCTTTCCGTTCGTCGCGAGTCTCGATCATCTCGGACCTTTCGCGCGCTCGGCGCGCGATCTCGCGCTCTCTTACGACGCCATGCAGGGCGAGGATGCCGACGATCCGGCTTGCGCGCAGCGTGAGGTCGAACTGACCGAGCCGGAGCTTACGCATGGTCTCAACGGGCTGCGCATCGCGGTGGCCGGCGGCTATTTCCGGCAGGGCGCCTTCCCGGAAGCGCTCGCAGCGCTCGCGCGCGTCGCGCAGGCGCTTCACGCCCGCGACGAGGTCGACATCCCGGAAGCCGCGCGCGCCCGTGCCGCCGCTTATGTCATCACCGCGACCGAAGGGGCCAGTCTGCATCTCGATCGCTTGCGCAAGCAGGCCGGCGATTTCGATCCGGCCGTGCGCGACCGTCTGATCGCGGGGGCCATGGTGCCCTCGACATTGGTGGTCAAGGCGCAGAAATTCCGGCGCTGGTATCGCGCGCGCGTGCTGGAATTGTTTTCCCGCTACGACGCGATCCTGGCGCCGGCGACGCCCTGTACCGCGCCGGAGATCGGCCAGCAAACCTTCAAGCTCGACGGCGTCGACATGCCGGTGCGCGCCAATATGGGCATCTATACGCAGCCGATCTCCTTCATCGGTCTGCCGGTCGCCGCCGTCCCGGTGCCGCTCAAGCCCATGCCGATCGGCGTGCAGGTGATCGCGTCACCTTGGCGCGAGGACGTGGCCTTGCGCATCGCGCATGCGCTGGAGCAAATGGGCGTGGTCGCGGCGCCGCGGCCGGCCTTATAGATTTTGTGATGGCGCGAGCCGCATCCGCTCATTCCCGCGAAAGCGGGAATCCAGCAGGACGCTCTGCGTCTTGTCGCAAAGGCTGGGTCCCCGCTTCCGCGGGGACGAACGGCCAGTGGTTAGGGGAGAACAAGAATGGAAATCGACTTGCCGGAGGTCGTGGCCGAAGTGACAGCGGCCTTCGACGCTTATGAGAAAGCGCTGGTGACAAACGACGTCGAGGCGCTCGACAAATTCTTCCACGACGATCCGCGCACCATCCGTTATGGCGTCAACGAGAACCTCTACGGCTATGGCGAGATCGCCGCCTTCCGCGCCGCGCGCTCGCCGGTGGCGCTCGGGCGCAGCATTTCGCGCACGGTGATCTCGACCTACGGCCGCGACTTCGCGACCGCCTCGACGCTCTACGAGCGGCCCTCTGCGCCCGGGCGCATCGGCCGGCAGATGCAGACCTGGGTGAGATTCCCCGAAGGCTGGCGCGTCGTCGCCGCGCATGTGAGCCTGCTGGAGCCGACGAAGAAATAGCAGCATCGCCGTGCGATCGAGCTCTACCCGTCACCCTGAGGTGCTCGGCGCCCAACGCGCCGAGCCTCGAAGGGCGACGGCCGCTGACTCGGGGGCCGTGCCTCCTTCGAGGCTCGCCGCTGCGCGGCTCGCACCTCAGGATGACGGTGAAAGGTTATGCCGGGGCCGCATTGAGCGCGCGGAAACCTACAACGCCGCCACCGCCTGCACTTCGATGAGCGCGGGTTCCAGCACCAGCCGGTCGATCATCAACAGCGTATTGGGCGGATAGGCGCCGTTCGCGAACATCTTGGGGAATTCGCGCAGCCGATACTTCATGAATTTGGGAATGTCCTGCGAGTGCACGAGATAGGTCGTGAACTGCACGATATTGCCCCAGCCGGCGCCTTCCGATTTCAGCGCGGCCTCGATATTGGCGAAGGTCTGCACGCACTGGGCGTCGAAGTCGTCGGCGCCGACGATGGCGCCGTTCCTGTCCACGCCGAGCTGGCCGGCGATGAACAGGAACTCGGACGCCTTCACCCGCGTCATGTGCGAATATTGCCCCAGCGGCTTGCCGAGCGCGTCGGGATTGAGAATCTTGATGTCGGGCATCGTCATCCTCTCTCTGCTACGCGCTGCGGCCAAGCCGCCGGTCAGTCATGGCGTTACTGCACCGAAACGCCGCTCGCCTTGATCGGCGCCGCCCACTTCACGATCTCGCTCTTGACGTAGGAGGCGAGATATTCCGGCGTGCGCTGCTCGGGCGGAACGATGGTGGCGCCCAGGCTCTGCAGCCGTTCTTTCACCGACGGCGTATTCATGGCTTCGACCGCCGCCGCATTGACCTTCTTCACGATATCGGCCGGCACGCCCTTCGGCATGAAAATCGCGTTCCAGGTATAGGCGTCGAAATTCGGAACGCCCTGCTCGAGGCCGGTCGGCACGTTCGGCAGCGCCGGCGAGCGGGTCTTGGCCATCAGCGCGATGGCCTTCACCTTGCCGCCGTCGATCAGCGCCTTGGCCGTGGAGGCGACTTCGCAGAAGAAGTCGATGCGGCCTGCCATCAGATCGCCCATTGCCGGCGCGCTGCCCTTGTAAGGCACATGCGTCACATTCGTCCCCATCGCCATATTGGCGACGACGCAGCCGAGATGGGTCGCCGAGCCCGCGCCGGCCGAGCCGAACTGCATTTTCGCCTGGTTGGCTTTGGTATAGGCGACGAATTCCTTGAGGTTCTTGGCCGGCATGTCGGGCCGCGTGATCAGCACGATCGGCACCTCGGCGATCAATGCCACCGGCGTGAAGTCCTTGGCTGAATCATAGGCAGGATGCTTGTACAGCGTCTGGTTCTGCGCATGCGTGCCGACGGTGCCGACTTCCATCGTGTAGCCATCGGGGGCGGCGTTTTTGACGCGGATGCCGCCGGTCATGCCGCCGGCGCCGCCGACGTTTTCGACCACCACGGTCTGGCCCAGCACCTCGCCCATTCGCTGCGCAATGACGCGGCCGAGCACGTCGGTCGGGCCGCCGGCAGCAAAGGGGATGACCATGGTCAGCGGGCGGGTCGGATAGTTCTGCGCCGCGGCCGAACCGGCAAGCGCAAGAAGGCCGGCAAGTGCCGACACGAGTGTTTTTTTCATTGGATCCTCCACGGGCAAGATACAACGCCCGCGCGCGGGAGCGGCGGGCGCTGCAATCTAGCCTCGAAAGCTAGCCCACCTCAACAACCTCCTCGGGGAACTGGTGCAGGCGGTCGCCCGGCCCATTGCCGCCGATCAGGTAGTTGTCGCACAGCCAGTTGAGATACCCGGCGTGGAGATAGGTCGGGTGCACGACGATGTTCATGTCCTTCTCGATGGTCATGGGCTCGTCGCGGCGGATCAGCGGGCGCTCGACCAGGTCGTAGCCCTGGCCGTGGCAATAGAGGCGGGATTCCTCCGGCCGGCCGTTCTTGCGCATGAAGTCGTTGAAGGCGTTCCAGATGTCCTTGCAGGGCGTGCCCGGCTTCAGCAGGTCGAGCGTGAACTGGCGCGAGGCTTTGCAGAAGTCGAGCTCGTCCTTCATCTGCTGCGGCACCGGAACGCCGACCACGCAGGAGCGGCCGAGCTCGGTGTACATGCCGCCGGGACCAGAGTCCTCGACCAGGAGCGCGATCTGATCGCCCTTCTGGATGACGCGGTTCTGCATATGGCGCGGGCCGAACGGCGAGGGCTTGCCGAGCGGCATCGAGGCGCAGAGGTAGATGCCGTTCTCGCTGCCGTGGCTGACGCTGTATTGTTGCGCGATCGCGGAGATTTCGATGTCGCGCATGCCGGGTTTCACCGCCGCGAAAGCCGCACGCATGGCGCCGTCCTGCATCGCGGCGGCGCGCTTGACCAGCTCCATTTCCTCCGGGCTCTTGAACACCTTGATGCGGTCGATCGTGTCGGACACATCGACAAAGCGCGCTTCACCGAAAGCACGCCGCAGATAGTCGAGCAGCGCGACGGACATCTGGTAGGCGCCGGCATAGCCGATGGTGCCCTTGGCGTAAGGCGCGAGCGCCTTGGCGGCGAGTTCGGGGTCGTAGTCCTTGGTGTAATGCGCCGAGGCATAGCTCGGCGTGGTGAGCACCTTTTTGACGCCGCGCCAGGTCTGCACGTCCGGCGACGGCGTGATCGCGCCGCCGAACGGACCCTGGCAGACCACCGTCATCTCGTCGTCGCGCGGAAACACCACGGTCTGCGGATAGCCGTTCACCGCCGGGATGTCGGTGAACCAGCGCACATAGCCGCCCATGTGGTCGTTGTTGTTCTGCAACAGCAGGACGTCGATTTTGTCGCGCTCCATGGCGGCGCGCACCGCTTTCCAGCGCCGTTCGAGCTCGGCGGTCGAAATCGGTGTGTTCAGCCGTTCGGACAGGGCCATGTTTCTTCTCCCGATATGTTTTTATGTCCAAGAGGCGGGCTTGCGCACGATATTGGTCATGCTTCTGAGATCGCCCGCCAGGAAGCAGCGCATGTTCTTTTCGATGGTCGGAAAGGCGCGGTCCTCATAGCCTTCGGAATAGCCGCCGAGATGCGGGAAGATGGTAACGTTTTTCGTCTTCCAAAGCGGACTATCGGAGGGCAGCGGCTCCTGCGAGAACACGTCCAGGCCCGCGCCCGCGATCTGTCCGCTCTCCAATGCCGCGATCAGGGCGGCTTCGTCCACCACGCCGCCGCGCGCGACATTGACGAGATAGGCCGACGGCTTCATGGCGGCGAACACTTTCTCGCCGACGATGTTGCGGGTGTCCGCGCTCATTGGGATCAGCACCACCAGAAAGTCGAGCTCGGGCGCGACCGCCGCGAGCTCGTCGCGCGCGACCATGCGATCGAAGCCCGGCGTCTCGCGCGGGCCTCCGGTGATGCCGATGACCTTCATGCCGAAGGCCTTGCAGATCGGTGCCAGATATTCCGCGATCAGCCCGACGCCGAGAATGCCGACCGTCTTGCCGGTGAGCAGCCCGGCCGGCCAGCGCTCCCAGGTCGAGCGATCCTGCGCATGCACCGAACGCGGCAGGTCGCGCGCGAGCGAGAGCATGAAGGCGATGGTCGCCTCCGACACCGGCGCGCCGTGAATGCCGCGGATATTGGTGACGACCACTTCCTTACCGAGCGAGGGCAGGTCGACGATGTTGTCGACGCCGGTGCCGAGCGCCTGGATCCATTTCAGCTTGGGCGCGTCGCGCACGACATGGTCGGCCATCGGCGGCGAAAAGCAAAGCAGCACATCGGTGTCGGCGATATAGGGGTCGACCTCGTTGTGGTGGCCCACCACGGCGATGGAAAGTTCGGGAAAGCGCGCCAGCAGCATCTGCTTGTAGCGCGCCCGCATGGCTTCCTGGACTTCGGTGAGAATAAGCAGATTAGGCATTCAAGCGACCTTGCAACCGACCTTGTGCGCGGGACGCGCAGGTATAACGGCAAATAGCGGGGAGGGGAACGACCGGCCCGCGGTGACCCGCATGGCGGGCGTGCGCTGGCCATCGTATCTCCGTCATCCTGAGACGGCCGCGAAGCGGCCCTCAAAGGATGATTGGCCACCGCATGTCGGCTCTCGCCGACTTGCGCCGGTCAACAGCCGATGTCGGGCAGGCCCGACAGCTTCACACAGCCGATGTCGGGCAAGCCCGACATCGATGGCCGTCACCCTTCAAGGCTCGCGGAGCCTGCCATCGGGCGGGCGCGAAAGGGCCGGACCCGTTGGCTCGCGCCTCAGGGCGACGGAACGAGCGCGAGGCTTCGCGGCGATTGGGGCCATGGCGAGCCCCTCCGGGCAGCCTCGAAATGCGCTAGTATCGCAGAGTAAACCGCAGCGGAGGGTTGCAGCCATGCCGATCGATTTCGCGCACGTGGACTGGGTCTATACCGGCGTTCTGGCGGTGTTCGTGTTCCTGTCGAGCCTCATCGGCAACCTGCTGACTTTCCGCAGCCGCGGGCTGGCCGCGGTGCTAGCGGCGGTGTTGTTCGCCATCCTGTTCGTGCTCTGGACCTACTACCCGCACGGCCTGCCGCTGCCGACCCGGCTTGCTCCTGCTTGACCTTTCGCCGGCGCCATAGTCGTTATAGGACCCTGTCCGGGAGAACAGCGGGGTCCAATGAGTAAGGTCCATGCCGATCCGATTGATGCCGTGGATGAGCCGCTGTGGCGGCCGTCCCCGGAACGGGTCGCCCATAGCAATGTCATGGCCGTCATCGCGGAGGCGAACCGGCGCCATGGGCTGGCGCTGAGGGACTATCGCGAGTTGCACGCCTGGTCGGTGGCCGAGCGGGCGGATTTCTGGGACCTGATCTGGGACTTCTGCGCCGTCATCGGGGAGAAGGGGGCGCGGCGGCTCGTCGACGGCGACAAAATGCCGGGCGCGCAGTTCTTCCCCGACGCCAGGATCAATTTTGCCGAAAATCTGCTGCGCAAGAGCGGCTCCGGCGATGCCCTGGTGTTCCAGGGCGAGGACAAGTTGTCCTACCGCCTCTCCTGGGATGAGCTGAACGCCCTGGTCTCCCGCCTGCAGCAGGCTCTGGCGGCGGCCGGGGTGGGCGAAGGCGACCGCGTCGCCGCCATGCTGCCGAACCTGCCCGAAAGTATCGCGCTGATGCTGGCGGTGACCTCGCTCGGCGCGATCTTCTCGTCCTGCTCGCCCGACTTCGGCGAGCGCGGCGTGCTCGACCGTTTCGGCCAGATCGAGCCCAAGGTGTTCGTGACGGTCGACGGCTATTGGTACAACGGCAAGCAGATCAGAATCGCCGACAAACTCAGCAAGATCGTCAGCGAGCTTCCCTCGGCGGGCCGCGTGGTGATCGTGCCCTATCTCGGCGAGGCCGGGCAGGTGGCGGCGCAATTGCCGCGCGCGCGCACGCTCGAAGATTTTCTCGAGCCGTTCGCGCCGAAGCCGCTCACCTTCAAGCGGCTGCCGTTCAACCACCCGGTCTATATCCTGTTCTCCTCCGGCACGACCGGCGTGCCGAAATGCATCGTGCATGGCGCCGGCGGCACGCTGCTGCAGCACATGAAAGAGCATCGCCTGCAATGCGATCTCAACGCGGGCGAGCGGCTGTTCTACTTCACCACGCTCGGCTGGATGATGTGGAACTGGCTCGCCTCCGGCATCGGCTCGGGCGCGACATTGGTCCTGTTCGACGGCTCGCCTTTTGCCCCGCAAAGCGTCTTGTGGGATCTGGCGCAGAAGGAACGCATCGACGTCTTCGGCACCTCGGCCAAATATATCGACGCCTGCAAGAAGGCAGGCTTGGCGCCCGTGCGCACGCATGACCTCTCATCGGTGCGGCTGATCACCTCGACCGGCTCGCCGCTGGCGGCCGAGAGCTTCGATTACATCTATTCCGACGTGAAAAAAGACGTGCATCTTGCCTCGATCTCGGGCGGCACCGACATCGTCTCTTGCTTCGTGCTCGGCGATCCGACCTCGCCGGTGTGGCGGGGCGAGATCCAGGCGCCCGGCCTCGGCCTGGCGGTGGATGTGTGGTCGGAGGACGGCCAGCCGATCCGCGAACAGAAGGGCGAACTGGTCTGCACGCGCGCCTTCCCCTCGATGCCGGTGATGTTCTGGAACGATCCGGAGGGGCGCAAATATCGCGCCGCCTATTTCGAGCGTTTCCCCAATATCTGGTGCCACGGCGACTTTGCCGAATGGACCAAGCATGGCGGCATGATCATCCATGGCCGCTCCGACGCCACGCTCAATCCGGGCGGCGTGCGCATCGGCACGGCGGAAATCTATGCCCAAGTCGAGCAGATCCCGGAGGTCACCGAGGCGATCGCCATCGGGCAGGACTGGGACAATGACGTGCGCGTGGTGCTGTTCGTGCGCTGCGCCGAGGGCGTCACCCTCGGCGATGCCCTGCGCGACACGATCCGCCAGAAGATCCGCACCGGCGCCTCGCCGCGCCACGTGCCGGCCAAGATCGTGCAGATCGCCGACATCCCGCGCACCAAGTCCGGCAAGATCACCGAGCTCGCCGTGCGCGACATCGTGCATGGCCGGCCGGTGAAGAACACCGAGGCGCTCGCCAATCCCGAGGCGCTCGACCTCTATCGCGATCTGGCGGATTTGCGCACCTGATGCGAGCGCGCGAGCCTTGACGCAGATCAAGGCCGCGCGCTTAAAACGCGGCAGAGCCTAGCCGCCGACCGAATAGACCCTCCGAGGAAACGCTCATGTTGTCCGATGCCGAACGCAAGCAGTGCGCCGATATCCTGATAAACGCCCAGAACGAGCGCAAACAGGCGACGCCGTTCTCGCAGACCCATCCGAACATCACGATCGAGGATTCCTACGCGATCTCGGCCGACGTGATGCAACGCAAGGTCGCGGCCGGCCGCAAGCTGATCGGGCACAAGGTCGGCCTGACCTCGAAGGCCATGCAGCGCTCCTCGATGATCGACGAGCCGGATTACGGCTACATCCTCGACGACCAGATGATCGGCGACGGCGCCAAGGTGAAGCATGCCGATTTCTGCAAGCCGCGGGTCGAGGTCGAACTCGCCTTCATCATGGGCAAGCGCTTGCAAGGGCCGGGCATCGGCCTGGCCGACGTGCTGCGCGCCACCGAGTACGTGATCCCGGCCATTGAGATCGTGGACGCGCGCCTGGCCGATCCGCGCAAGATCGTCGACACCGTCGCGGACAACGGCGCGGCGGCGGGCATCGCGCTCGGCGGCCGTCCGGTGAAGCCCATGGATATCGACCTGCGCTGGGTCGGCGGCATCATGTACAAGAATTCCGAGATCGAGGAGACCGGTCTCGCCGCCGGCGTGCTCGGCCATCCCGCGCTCGGCGTCGCCTGGCTCGCCAACAAGATCTGCCAATACGGCCACGCCATGGAGCCCGGCCATATCGTGCTCGCCGGCTCGTTTACGCGCGTGGTGTTCGCACAGAAGGGCGACACCGTGCACGCCGACTACGGCCCGCTCGGCGGGATCGCCATTCAGTTCGTGTAATAGCAGTGCCGTATCCGCTCGCGTTGCCACATACTCCGTTCATTCCCGCGTAAGCGGGAATCCAGCAGGACATTTCGAAGCGGTTTGTCGGCGCTGGGTCCCCGCTTTCGCGGGGACGAACGGGAGCGGGTAGCGCGAGGCCATAAAACGGTCAGGGGAGAATCCAGATGCCTGAATTCCAGATCAACGCCTTCAAGCACGCCATCGCCGCCGGCAAACTGCAGATCGGCCTGTGGTCGAGCCTGTGCAGCAATATCAGCGCCGAGATCATCGGCGATTCCGGTTTCGACTGGATCCTGCTCGACACCGAGCATTCGCCCAACGAAATCCCCGGCCTGGTCGAGCAGTTGCAGGCGCTGCAACGCGGCACCGCGACGCCGATCGTGCGCCCGGCCTGGAACGACCTGGTGCTCGCCAAGCGCTGCCTCGACATCGGCGCACAGACGCTGCTGTTCCCCTATGTGCAGAACGCCGAGGAAGCCAAGCGCGCGGTCGCCTCCACGCGCTATCCGCCCGCCGGCATCCGCGGCGTGTCGGTCGCCGCGCGCGCCTCGCGCTACGGCCGGGTGCCGGGCTATCTCGGCAAGGCCAATGACGAGATCTGCGTGCTGGTGCAGGTCGAGACCCGCGAGGCGATGAAGGAGATCGAATCGATCGCGAATGTGCCGGGCGTCGACGGCGTCTTCATCGGCCCGTCCGATCTCGCCGCTTCGCTCGGCCATCTCGGCAATTCGGCGCACGCGGAAGTGCAGGAGGCGATCCACGACGCGGTCAAGCGGCTCAAGGCGGTCGGCAAACCGGCCGGCATCCTCACCGGCAACGAGGAGGAAATCCGCCGCTATATCGAGTGGGGCTATCTGTTCGTGGCGGTCGGCTCCGACATTGGCGTTTTGGCCAGCGGCACCGCGGCGCTGGCGAAGAAGTTTAAGAGCTGACAACGCGGGCACCGCGTTTTTTAATCCCTGCCCTGAAAGGGGAAGGTGGCGCCGCGGCATAAGCGCGTTTACGCGCGTCTTTGACGCGCTATGGCGCCGGGTGGGGTCTACTCTCGAATCGCGAATGCCCCTACCCGGCCGCTCGCTTCGCTCGCGTCCACCCTCCCCCGCAAGCGGGGGAGGGATAGGAAGCATCTTTGCGCTAGATCAAATCCCGCTGCCGTTTCTCCGTCATATTGTTACAAAAGCAACAATGGAGACGGTCATGGTGGCGCAGGCGGAACCCATTCACGACATCGCGCATCTGGGCGCGGTCGAGTTGTTCACGCCCAAGTTCGACAAGAGCCTCTGGTTCTTCCGCGACCTGCTCGGCATGGAGATCGCGCACCAGACCAAGGAATCCGCCTATCTGCGCGGCTATGGCGACTACGCCACATCGACCCTCAAGCTGACGGCGGCGCCGACCAACGGCATCGGCTGCATCTCCTGGCGCACCACCAGCCCGCAGGCACTGGAGCGTCGCGCCAAGGCGCTTGAGGACGCCGGTCTCGGCCTCGGCTGGACCAATGGCGATTACGGGCGCGGCCGCTCCTATCGCTTCCGCGACCCCGACGGCCACACGATGGAAGTCTATTACGAGGAACAGAAATACGTCCCGCCGCCCGAGCTGCATTCGACCCTGAAGAACCTGCCGCAGAAATACACCGGGCGCGGCGTCTGCGTGCGCCGCATCGATCATCTGGCGCTGCTCGCCAAGGAGGTCGAGGCCAACCGCAAATTCGCCACCGACCTGCTCGGCTTCCAACTGCGCGAGCAGGTGCGCTACGACAAGGGCAAGACCGAGATCGGCTCCTGGATGAGCCCGACCGCCATCCACCATCAATTGGCTTATGTGGTCGACGTAAAGGCCGCGCACGGCCGCCTGCATCACTTCTCGCTCTGGGTGGACAACCGCGACGACGTCATGCGCGCCGCCGATATTTTCAGCGAGAACGGCATTTTCATCGAGGCCGGCCCCTCCAAGCACAACAATTCGCAGGGCTTCTATCTCTACAGCTACGAGCCGGGCGGCAATCGCGTCGAGGTCTATTCCTCGAGCTTCCTGGTGGTGGCGCCCGATTGGGAGCCGGTGACCTGGAACGAAGAGGAGCGGGGCACCGGCACCTATTGGGGCGCCACGCTGCCGGACAGCTTCATCCAATACGCCACGCCCGACGTGCCGGGCGAAGTGTCGAAGGCGCCCGAGGTTCTCAAAGAGGCCATCGCGTCGCTGTCGTAAAGTGCGCGGCGAGGCCGCGCCCGGCGCGGTCCCGTTAGAGCTTTGCCACGAACTCTCTTCACCTCTCCCATAGGGAGAGGCCGGCGAGCCATAAGCGCGCTTACGCGCGCCTTCGACGCGCTATGGCTCGCCGGGTGAGGGGTTTTAGAACTCGGTGCGTCAGGAACCTCCTCACCCCAACCCTCTCCCCCTTTCAGGGCGTTCACGCCAGTCTTCGACGGGCTATCGGGAGCGGACGCCCGCCGTGCCCCGTGACGGGTGCTTCGATATAAAACGATCGTGCTCTAGTTGCCGGGTCTGATGGTCCGCGCCACGTCACGCAGATAGGAAATCAAAAGCCGCGCCGAGACTGAGAGCGGCGGCTTCGACAAAGTCAGCATGTATATCGTCCGGTTCCACTCGATGCCGGCGCGCGTGCCGACCGGGCGCAATCGGCCCGACGCAATATCGCCGGCAACGACCAGCCGAGGCAGAAATCCGAGCAGGTTCGACGCGGCCACCAGTTCCTTGGCCAGGATCAGCGAGTCGCTTTCGATGGCGACGCGCGGGCGCGGCAATTTGTGCGCGCTGAATGTTTCGTCCAGCCATTGTCGTCCGGCGGACGTGGCGCTCGCCAATACCCATTCGAACTTCTGCACCTCTTTCAGACTGGCCGGCTTTTTCAGGTCGAGCGGATGCCCGGCGCGACAGACGACGCTGACTCGGTCGTGAAAAAGCGGCTGGCAATTGTAGCGGGAATTGTTCGACGGCTCCTTCAAGCCTGTAATAATGAGGTCGACCTCGCCGGCGTCCAGCATCGCGAATAGCGATTGGTTCCAATTCGACATGACGCTGGCGGTGACGCCGGTCCGTGCTTGGCGGAGACGTTGCAGAGCCGCGGGAAGGAAGGTCTCGCAGACGGTCGGGATGGCGCCGATCTTGACCGTGCCCTTGAGTTCGCCGTGCACGCTTTTGACTTCTTCGAACGCCCGCCCCGCATCGCGCAGGATCAAGCGCGCGCGCTCGATCAGCACGCGGCCCGCCGGCGTCAGGGTCATGCCGCGGGCGGAGCGTTCGCACAGCGCGGTTTCGGCAAACTCCTCCAGACGACGCACGCTCTTCGAAAGTGCGGGCTGCGACAGACCGAGCGCATCGGCGGCGCGCCCGAAATGGCGGTGCTCCGAAAGCACCAGGAAATATTCGAGATCGCGGAACAGCATTTTTCATTGATAACCAAAAGTAATCGCCGGTGAAAGTTCGGAATTGGACTTATTTTTCGCTCCGACCCTAAATGACCGCTCATTCGAAGAAACAGATTGGGGAGGAATTGCATGCGTTCATTCCGGGCAATTTTGGCCGCTGCAGCGGCCGTCGCCGCTGCCGGGGTCACGTTCATGGCGGTGCCGGCCAAGGCCGCGCAGGACAGCTCCTATCCCGATCATGCGATCAGGATCGTCGTCCCTTACGAAGCCGGTGGCGGAACCGACGTCATCGCCCGCATTTTTGCCGCTCAGTTGTCGACCCAGACGAAACAGACGGTTGTCGTCGAAAATCACGGCGGCGCCGGCGGCATCGTCGGAGCATCGGCCGTCGCTCACGCAAGCCCCGATGGCTACACCGTGCTGTTTACCCCGCAGGGGCCGATCACCATCGCTCCGAATTTCAAGCGGCCCTTGTCCTACAACCCAAAAACGGATCTGGTCCCGGTCGCAATGGTCGCCGAGCAGCCGATCGTGTTCGCGGTCAATGCGAAGAGTCCGTGGTCCGATTTCAAGTCCTTCGTCGCCGCCGCCAAGAAAGCGCCCGGCGCCCTCAATTTCGGATCGCCCGGCGTCGGGACCGAGATGGATCTGACCGTCGATCTGCTGCAGCAAAAAACCGGCATTGAGATGGTTCACCTCCCGTTCAAGGGCGGCGGGCCCGCGATCAATGCTTTGCTGCGCGGCGACATCGCCATGATGCCGGTGGTTCCCAGCTCGATTCTTCCGCACGTTAAAGGCGGCAATGTCAAACTGCTCGGCACCACGGCGCGCAACCGCCTGGCCGCCTTTCCCGACGTGCCGACCACCAAGGAATTGGGCGTTCCCGATGTCGATATTCGTCCGTGGTGGGGCCTCTTCGTTCCGAAGGGCACGCCGCCGGATGTTGTCGCCCGGCTACAAGCCGCCACCGATGCCGTCAGCAAGGACAAGGACTATCGCGGCCGCATGAGCAAGATTTCGACCGACGTCGCCTTCGTCCCCAGCAACGAATTCGCCGACATGCTGGCGAAGCAGACCGCCCGCTGGGGCACGGTGATCCAGACCTCCCACATCGAACTGAAGTGAGACCCTGTGAAGCCGAACTTCCTTCTCATCACCACCGACCAGCAGCGCGCGGACCACGTGGGCTGCTACGGCAATCCGGTCGTCCGCACGCCGAACATCGATGCGCTGGCCGGCCGCGGCGTGCGCTTCGATAATTTCTACGTGGCCTCGCCGGTCTGCATGGCCAATCGCGCGTCGATCATGACCGGCTGCATGCCTTCGATCCACGGCGTGCGCAGCAACGGCATTCCATTGTCCCTGCGCCGCACGACATTTTGCGATCTCATGCAGGCGGCCGGCTACCGGACCGCGCTGGTCGGCAAGGCGCATTTGCAGAACATGACCGGGAAGCCGGCCGAGTCACCGCGCGCCGCGGTCGATCCGAAACTGGCGCCGCCGCCCAGCGAACTGGCGGAGTTGGAAAAGGCGCTGTGGGCGGACGGCGCCTATAATGCGGAAGACTCGCTGCTTTGGCATCGCGATCCGACGCACCGGATGCCGGCGCCCTATTATGGCTTCGAGGAAGTCGATCTTTGCACGCTGCACGGCGACCTCGTGCACGGCGACTATTATCGCTGGCTGTCGACCAAGGTCGCGGATCCGGAGGGCTTGCGCGGCCCGGCGAATGCCTATCCGGACGGCCGCTACGTGCTGGCGCAGGCCTATAAGACGCGTGTTCCCGAAGAGCTCTATCCGACGCGCTATATCGAGAATCAAACCATCGCCAAATTGCGGGCGCTCTGCGCGGACCCGGATCGTCCGTTCATGCTGCACTGCTCGTTTCCCGATCCGCATCACCCGTTCACGCCGCCCGGGCATTATTGGGATATGTACAATCCGGACGAGATGATCGCGCCGAAGACGCTGTCCTCCAATTTGCCGCGCACGCCGGCGGTCGAAGCGCTGCATCAGGAACGGCTGCGCGGCGATGCCAATCTGAACTCGACCGTTCCCTTCGCCGTTACCGAGCGCGAGGCGCGCGAGGCCATCGCCTTGACCTACGGCATGATCACGATGATCGACGACGCCATCGGGCGCATCGTCGGCGAGCTCCGCGCGCTCGGGGTGATGAACAACACCATCATCATCTTCATGAGCGACCACGGCGACTTCATGGGCGATCACGGCTTGATGCTGAAAGGCGCCCTGCACTATCGCGGCCTGATCCGCGTGCCATTTATGTGGATCGATCCGGCCGGCAACGATGCCGGCAAGGTGCAAGCGCGGCCATCGAGCACGATCGACATTGCGCCGACCATTCTGCGTCGGGCGGGACTTGCGCCGTCGCATGGCGTTCAGGGGATCGATCTATTCGGGGACGGGGCGGACGACGACGAGCGCACGATCGTTGTCGAAGAGGACGGCCATGCGCCCGCCTTCGGGCTGCGCTTTCCGGTGCGCGCGCGTTCGGCGCTGACGGACCGTTACCGGCTCACGATCTACAACGAGACCGATTGGATCGAACTCTACGATCTCAAGGACGATCCGGACGAGCTCCACAATCTGGCGCACGACGCGCGCTATACGGATGTGAAATCCGCGATGTTCGAGCGCATGGCGCGCGCGCTCACCTCGCTGGCGAACCGGAGCCCGTTCCCGACCGGCCGGGCTTAGAGCGCCAGCTTGATGCGCTCGCCCCGCGCGCGCGAGCAGCATGTCATCATGCGGCAGTTCTCGGCCCGCTCCGCGCGCGTCAGCACCTTGTCGCGATGGTCAACATCGCCGTCGACCACGTCGACCTCGCAGCTTCCACACAGACCTTCGCAGCAATCGCTGGCGACATCAATGCCGGCGGCACGAATGGCGTCGAGCAGCGTCTGGTCGGCGCGCACCGACAGCGTAAGGCCGGAGTCGCGCAGCTCGGCTGTGAAGCCGTGTTCTTTGTCCGGATCGAGACGGGCCTCCTCGCCCGAGAAGCGTTCGAAATGGAACGCGCCCTCGGGTTTATCGGCGGTGAGGTCCTGCATGGCGGCGATCATACGATCCGGGCCGCAGCAATAGATCTGGCCGCCGTCCGGAAGCTTGGCGACAATGCTGGCCAGATCGGCCCGTCGGTTTTCATCGCCGGTATAGAGGGTGAATCGGCCAACATGGTCGGCCGCCAAGCGGTCAAGAAACGCCATGCGCTGCCGCGAGCGGCCGCAATAGTGGATGACGTAATTCTTGCCAAGGCTTTTCAGCCGGTCGGCCATGGCGATGATGGGCGTTATGCCGATGCCGCCAGCGATCAGCACATAATCTTGCGCTTGCTCGTCCAGGCGGAACAGGTTGCTCGGGCCGCGCAAGCGCAGAGGCATACCTTCATGCACGGCCTCGTGGATGTAGCGGGAGCCGCCGCGACCCAGATCCTCGCGCAAAACCGCCACCTCGTAGAACGGACTGTCGGCGCCACGACACAGCGAATATTTGCGCTCGTAATCGCCGATGCAAAGTTCGATGTGCGCGCCCGCCGTCCAGCGCGGCAGCGGACGGCCCTTCGCGTCTTCCAAGGTCAGACCGAGAATGCCGTCCGCCTCGCGGCGAACCGCCTTCACCGTGACGGTGCGCGCGATGTCGCGGCGCGACGGCGCGCCGACAGGGTAATGCAGATGGTCGTGCGCGAGCGCCGGCTCGGCGCGCTCGGGATTCTGCGCCGGGTCCCATTCCACCCAGACATGGTCCGGGCCGCGGAATGAAGTCGTCGGCAAATAGTGAAATTCCTGGTCGGCCAAGCGTAAATGTGGCAGCCGCCTGCTGACTTCCTCGAGGAAGATGCGCATCTCCATGCGGCCGATATTCTTGCCCATGCATTGATGGCTGCCATAGCCGAAGGTCAGATGATCGGCCGCATTGTTGCGATAGATGTCGAATTTATCGCCATCCTCGAAATGCCGCTGATCGCGATTGCCCGAGGCCTGCACGATCAGCAGCTTGGCGCCTTGCGGAAGCGCGACGTCGCCGAGACGGGTAGCGGCGGTGGTCTCCCGCCGCCATGCAACGATCGAGCCGGCGTAGCGCAGGCATTCCTCCACCGCATTCGGCACCAGCGAGGGATCGGAGCAAATATCGTCCCAGGCGTCGCGATGCGTCAGCAGCGTCTTGAACATGTTCGCCGACGCCAGCGACGTCGTCTCATGCGCCGCGACGATGATCGCCATCATCATCGAATGAACGTAGCTATCGGTGACGATCTCCGGGATTTCGGCATTCTTGCGGATGGTCTCGTGCATCCAGCCGGTGCCGTCGGGCTCGCGCCGCATCTTGTCGATGATCGTGCCGGCATATTGCCAGAACCGGCCGACATCATGGGCGATCGCGACCTGCTGCGAATCGCTCGGCTTGCCCCAGGTGTTGATCGAATGCGCCACCGAGAACGTGCGCAGGACGGCGATGTCGTCCTCCGGCACGCCGAGGAAGTGCAGCGCCACATTGAGCGGGACTTCGTACAGCATGGCCTCGACCAGATCGACGCGGCCGGTGTCGATGAATTTGTCCATCTTCTCGCGCGTCAGACGGCGAACCATTTCCTGCTGGCGCTCGAGATTCTGCGGCAGGAAGTGACCCATCAAGGCGCGGCGGCGCGCCATATGCGCGGGCTCGTCCTCGTTAACCATGGTCCGGTTCATGGCGTAGCCGTAGCTCTTGAGGATCTCCATCGCCTCCGGCGTCGCCGGCGAGATCTTCTCGAGCACGTTCTTGGGCGAGAACAGCAGATTGTCGCGGAAGACGGCTTTGATGTCCTCGTAACGCGTGACCACCCAATAGCCGAGCTTGGGGCTGAAGAAGATCGGAAGCTGCTCACGCGACCAGCGCAGCGCTTCGCCGGGATCGAGCTGATAGGACGCCCCGAATGGATCGAATTCGCGGGCCTGCCGCGCATAGGGACATTCGCCGCCGGACTGCGGACTCGGCCTTGCCTGCGGGTTCTCGGTGGACGGAGACGACTGCATCTTCCTTGAGCTTACCCTATTGTCGATTATCGCACTTTTATGTTCTTTATTAGAGATTATGATTGTGGGCTCGTGGGGTCAACTCGCTCGTTTCAGGCTGACCGCTCGTGACAGCGAACGGCGGGCGCCACGCGGAGGCGGCAGCCCGATGCGCTTGCTGGTCGAGCCCTTCACCCAATGGCCGTCAATCGGGAGATCGGTCGGGGCCTTGGCGACATCGAAACCGATGGCGGCGCGGATTTTCCGCGTGATGTTCATTGTCAATGAAGACTTGTCAGTCCGCGGCCGAACGCAGGCTGGCCCGGTCGCCTGAGAATGCCGCCGCGACCGAGGTCGTCATGCCGGCAAGTTCGATCGGGCGCGGGTTGTTGGCATGAAGATGCACGACCGCCGCGCCCGCCTCTGCCGCGCCAATCGCTGCATCGGCGATCTCGTGGGCCGTCACCGGCAGGTGACGTGACATTGAGGGCGTGGGGATCGATCCCGTCGCTGCGCAGGTGATAATGACTTTGCGGGCCATGCGTCGCGCTCCGTTGTTCGGCCCCTTCGAGCCGCCGGACTAGCGAAGATCGATCTTGATACCGAGCGCATGCGCGGTGTCGGTCGAGATGTTTGTGAAGATGCCCTCGTCACGCGGGCCCGCCTTGCGTTACGAAATCCGCCACGATCTTGCGTGCCGCTTGGCGCATCAGTCCTTGATCGGAGGAAATCACGAAGGCTGACGCACCCATTTTACGAAATTGCGCGGCCTCGTTGGCATTCGCCGCCATCATGCAGATAGCCTTGCCCGCCTTGCGTGCCGCGGATGCGATGGACTGTGTCGCTGCCATCACTTGAGGCGAGTCCACACCTTCGGCGCCCAGGGCGACCGTAAGGTCGCCACGACCGATAAAGATGCCATCGAGCCCTTTGACGTCGAGAACTTCGAGCGCCTCGAGATCTTCAATCATGGCGATCGTTGCGATGCTCTGGCCCTGCGCCGCAAGGTGATCTCAGATTCCGGTGGCGCCATCGGCGCCGCCGCGATTGGTATTGGAAAATCCGCGCTTGCCTGAGCGGTAACGACATGCGGCGACGATGTCGCGTGCTCTCTGGGGGAGACAAGATATGCGGCACGAGCACCCCGAACGCGCCATCGTCGAGGGCGGCAAGAAGTTTGGACGGCGCCCTATCCGAGACGCGCACGATGCCCGCGATATTCGATGCATGGGCGGCCAAAAGGGCGAGATCGGTTGCGCCTCGGTCGAAGGGCGCATGCTCCTGATCGATGATGACAAAGTCCATGCCGACGCCACCAAGGATTTCGGTCGCATGGCCTGTCGGCGTCTTGATGAAAGTCCCGACCCGCGTTTCCCCGGCCAACAACCGGCGCCGGAAAACGGAAGCCGGGGAACGTGCGGCGACGATGGGCATGATGATGAACATTCTTCACTGCGTCGTTGACGAGAACACGCTATGACTGGGATCACTAACTAACGCCGCCGCTTGAAACAGGTAATGGTCGCAATGCGACAGTTTCACTGTCCGGAATTCCCGGACACGTTCGGCGATGCGACAATCGGATCGCGGTAGGTGCCGGCGCCGGGCCAAGCACCCTGGACCGTTCAACTGCAAATCGGACAGTTCATGCGGCCGTTTCCGCAGCCTCGCGGATCGCTCCGAACCCACAAACACGGCGAACCACGGCCGGCGGGTCTTCCGGCACGGCATCGCCGCGCCAGGCGACATGCTGGTCCGGCCGAATGAGGGCCAGCGAGCAGCCATAAAGTTCGCGAAGTCGGGCCATGTTCGGCATCAGCAGGCTGACCGGCAATCCGTCCGCCTTCCCCGCTTCGAGCAATCGGCGGCCGGCCGCTTCCGCTGACGGATCGGTCACCAGCACGGTGAACCCCTTATCGAAGCGGTCATAGAGCGAAGTACTCTCGTCGAGCCACATGTGCGGCGCGAGGCAGCCGGGATGGGCGCTTGGCTCGAATTCCATCACACGCGCTGGCGGCGGCGGCGTGCCGTCGCCGATCACGATCGGCGAGCCGGAGTAATGCGAACCGAGCACGACGCCCAGGGACCTGAATTCCTGGGCCTTGCTCTTGACGATTTCAGCTGTGAGTTCGGCGCGGACCTTGCGGCCAAGCTCGTCGTCGCTATCGATGCGGTCGCGCACGAGATGTTCGCTCAGCACGGAATAATTCTGCACGGAGACCTCGAGCACGCGCAGATGCACCGGACGCCGCTCGCTTTGATAGGACTCGAGCAGCGCACTACCGCCCCAGCCGTTGAGCACCGCCGTCAGCTTCCAGCCCAGATCGACCGCATCGCCAATACCCATATTCATGCCGAAACCGCCGAACGGCGGGTGCAGGTGACAGGCGTCGCCGGCCAGGAAAACGCGGCGATCGCGATAGCGGTCGGCGATCAGCCGGTGGCCCGACCAGCGGTCGACGGCGACAATATCGAAGTCGACCGGACGGCCGACCGATTTGTAAAGCCTGTCGCGGATTTCTTCCGGCGACAGATCGTTCTTGTCGCCCTTGAGCGTGGTGCCGAAAGTCCAGGTATTATCGGTGTCCATCGGCGTCATCACCGCCGGACTTTCCGGGTTGACGAGCCAATACATGATGCCGCGCTGGCGCGGCGGATTGGCGCCGAATTCCGGCACGCGGATAATGGTGTTATAGTGGCTGCCGAGCCCGTGCTGGCCCTCGAGCTTGGCCCCGATCAGCTCGCGCACGGTGCTGCGAGCGCCGTCGGCGCCAACCAGATAAGACGCCTTCACCTTGAAAGTCGCGCCGTCGCCGAGGGAGGTCAATTCCGCGGTAACGCCCGTCTCCGACTGAGCAAGGCTGTCGAGACGCACACCGAAACGAACATCGACGCTCGGGCGCAAGGCCACGCCGTCGCGGAGCACTGATTCAATGACATACTGCGGTATCCATTGCGCGTGCTCGGAATAGCGTTCATCGCGATCGCTATAGCCGTTGAACGCGTTCTTGAAATGCGCCAGCTCATGTCCGTAAAGACGAGTCAGGAAGAACACATCGGTCGGATAGCCGCGCGGCAACGCCGACGCTTGCCGCACTTTCTCGGCAAGCCCCCAGCGGCGCATGTGCTCCATGGTGCGCACATTGGTGGTCTTGGCGCGCGGTTGCGAGCCGACGCGGTCGTGCTGTTCGACCAGAAGCGCGCGGACACCGCGCATGCCGAGCTCGTTGGCCAGCGCAAGGCCCACCGGCCCACCGCCAACAATCAGCACCTCGGTCGTCAGTTCCTGCATGTCGGCCATGGCGGCTCCTTCAAGCGAACTTGTTGGCGGCAAGCCAATCGCGGATGCGCGCGCCGGCCTCGAGTTGGCCGTTCGGCGCGTCGTCGCGGATCGGCTGGCCATGGTGATTGCCGTGAACCTTGTGGCGTGTCTTTGCCGGCGAGCCGATCCAGCCGAAAATCGCGTCGGCCTCGGTCGGAAACACGCTGTTGTCGCCGGTATATTCGATCATCAGCGTCGGCTGGGTGATGCCCGGCGCACAGGCCTCCATCGACGCGTTCGACGACAGGCCCGACCAGTTCGACAGCCAGCTTTCCGGCGTGCAGACGCGGGCAAATCCCACACTACCGTAATTGGACGCAATCGGATTGGCGCCCCATAGCGTGCCGTAGGCCCGCTCGGACGGCTCCAGCGACAGATCGAAGCAGCGCGGGTCGGCATCGGTGCGCCACACCGTGAAAATCGGCGAATAGGCGGTGAGGACGGCGTCGGCCCGGTTCGGGGTTTCTTTCGAACGCTTACGCGCTTGCGCCTTGCGCTCGACAAGCGCCTTGGCGAAGGCGTCGATGCGCTCGACGCGCGCGCGTTGCGCCGCGCGGTACCGAACGAGAAAATCGGCCGCGTAGGATGACGACTCGGGCGGCCGCTTCCAGCCATTGGCCGCGTTGAACGCCGAAAGAGCTTCGTCCGTCTGCAACGGATCGTTTTCGTCGACAACTGCCGGATCGACGCAATTCATCAAGAGGCGACCCTGCCCCAGATGCGACGACACCAATATGACGCCGTCAGGCACCGGCAGCGTCGCGGTGTCGAGTTGGGTCGGACGCCCGGCCGGAGAGCGCTTGATGCGTTCGTCGCCCTTGCGGCCGGACTGCTGACAGTAGAAGGCCGCTAGCGGCCCGCCACCCGATGTCCCTTGCAGAACGGTTTTCTCGAAACCGCATTGTTCGCGCAGGAAACGCTGGCCCGCGGCGAGATCGAGCAATGCGGTTTCGTGCTCGAGCCTTATGTCATTACCGGGCGAGCGCGCACCCTGCACCCACATGGCGCAGCCGCCGAACAGAACTTCCGGCACGAGGTACTGCGGCACGCTGAGCTCGCGCGGATGCATCGCACAGACCACCGTCTTCTCGCCACCGCGCCGGAAAAGATAGCCGGTCACCTGCGCACCGTCCTCCGTGCGCAGCGGGTGCACGGTGATCGTGACGTCCTTCGGCACGCGCTCTGGTTTCCAGGCTACCCCGCGCAGCCCCGCCGTGGTGGTTGCAACGCGCGGCGCCTTTTGAACCTGAACTGACATAGGTGACGTCCTGCCGATTAAGTATTTAAAACATCGGGCGCCCGCGAAGGGCGCCCGATGACGGTGCCCTAGTTGGCCATCTTGCACTGCTGGTAGTAGCTGTCCTTGCCGTCCTTTACCGCCAGGTCGACCTTGCCGAAGGTCAGGCCGCCGTCGGCCGCCTTTTCGACTTGCGCGATGTAGTAGTTCTGGATCGGAAAGTGGTTGTAGTTGAACTTGAAGTCGCCGCGCAGCGAATGGAAGTCCGCCTTCATGATCGCGGCGCGCAGGGCATCGGTGTCGGAGACCTTGCCGCCGATCTGCTTGATCGCGGCGTCGAGCAGCATCACGGTGTCATACATGTTGGCACCGTAGAAGGTCGGATCGCGACCGTACTTCGCGCGGAACCCGGCAACGAATTTCTTGTTCTGCGGATTGTCGATGAAGGTGAAATACGGACCCGCCACTTTGATGCCGAGCGCCGCCGGGCCCTGCGCTTTGACGATCATGGGATCGGAAAGAGCGAAGGAGAATGCCGGCACCGTGCCCTTTAGGCCCGACTGGCCGTATTGCTTGACGAAGGCGACCGCCGGCGCCCCGACTAGGAAGGCGAACAGCGCATCGGCTCCCGACGCCCGGATCTTCGCGATCTCTGCCGAGAACTCGAGCTGGCTGAAGGGTGTGTAAGCCTCACCCGCGTTCTGACCTTTAAAGGTGCGCTTAGCGCCATTGATGTGGTCGTAGCCGGCCTGGTTGTCGAAACCGAGAAAGAACACCTTCTTGAAGCCGTGATCGTTCAGATAGGTGCCGACAGCCTCATCGGCCTGATCGTTCTGCCACGCGGTGAAGAACAGGTTCTTGTTGCAGCCCTTGCCGGCGAAGTCGGACGGGCCCGCATTGGCGCTGACGATGATCTTGCCGGACTGAAGAAATGTCTTCGAGGCGCCCACCATCGCCGGCGAGGCGATGATGCCGGTGATGATGTCGACCTTGTCCTTATCGATCAGTTTCGAAGCCGCTTGCACGGCTGCCGTCGCTTCGGCCTGGTCGTCGGCGACCGACACCTCGACCGGCAGGCCGCCGATCTTGCCGCCGAGGTCGGCGATCGCGAGGTCGAGGGCGCGCTTCTGCTCGTTGCCGAGCGCGCCGATCGGCCCACTCATGGTCGACATGAAACCGAGCTTGAGCTTGCCGTCTTCCGCCCGCGCATCAACCTGCGCCCCGGCGACAACCGCCAGAGCGGCTGTAGCCATTAAAAGTCTCGTGATCCTGGTCATGTGCTCCTCCCTTGCTCCGCCTTTGAGTGGCGGCTTTGCGGTTAAAATCTGCGCTCGTTCTATGGTCGTCCTGGTCTCATTCGGGCTCGCGCAACGACGCCGCGAGTTCGGGCGGCGCCGGATTTTCCGCGCTATATCGTTCGAGCTCCTCACGAAGCGCGTCCGGAATGCCGACGGTTTGTTCGCGGTCATCCCGTGTCACGAAGATCGACGTGACGCGGCCGGCGAAGACCTTCTTGCCATTGTCGGCCCGCCGCGCCTGCACCAGCAGGCTCATGGTGCGACTGCGCAACGGACCGACATAGACAGCCATATCGAATATCTCGTCCGGCCAAAGCGAGCTCTGAAACACCAGCGAGATCGCCTTTCCGGGCGCTTGATAGCCTTCCTTGCGGTCATTCGTGATCCACCCCCGACCGAACAGGCGGTCCCGGAACAGATGCACGGCCGAAATCAGGTATTCGGGAAAATTGCCGAGATAGACGACGCCGGCGGGATCGCATTCGGTCCAGCGCACGATGCGGCGCACGGTGAATGGCGCCAGTGACGCGACATATTCCCGCCCCAGCAGCGCCGGATCCACGACCGTTTCGCCCGCGGGCCGCATGGTCTCTGCGACACTCATGGCCGCACCGCCTCGGCTTCACGGCCACGGTAGGCCTGATAGTCGGTATAAAACCGCGGCACGTAGTCCTTCAGGCGCACATCGTCGACGCGGCCCGTGCGAGTTAGGAAATCATAGGTGAAATCCATCACCGGCGCCCGCATTGCTTGATGCATGTCTTCGTACCAATTGAAGCTGCGCTCGGCGGCCGAGGCAAACTGGTCGCGCACCGGCTTGCGGATTTCGACAAAGCGCGCGAGCGCGGCCTTCACGTCGTCGCCGGCCTCCGTGAATGCCTGGAACAACGCCGCCGAGTCGTCCATCGCCAGGCGCGTGCCGGAGCCGATCGAAAAATGAGCGGCGCGCTGGGCGTCGCCCAGGAGCACGATGTTGCCGTGAACCCAGCGTTCGTTGGTGAGAACGTTGAACTGCCGCCAATCCGATCTGTTCTCGATCAGCGGCGAGCCTTCGAGTTCGGCCGCGAAAAGGTCTTCCACCAGATCGCGGCGCTGCCGGTCGCTCATGGCGGCGAGCCCGCAACGCTGCCAGGTGTCGCCGTCGCACTCGGCGACGAAGGTGCTCATGTTGTCGGTGTAGGCGTAATAATGCGCTACAAAGACGCCGCCATGCGCGTGCCGGAACACCAGCGCATTCGGCTCCATGCGACGACCGACGCCGTACCAAGCGAAATGATTGTTGAGCAGATACGAGTGCGTCCCGAAGGCCGGCGCGAACTTCGATCGAATCGCGGAGTTGACGCCGTCGGCGGCGACGATCAGGTCGCAATCGGCGAATTGTTCGGGGCCGGTAATGCGCACGCCGTGCTTGAGCACCACACCGACGTCCTCGCAGGTCGCTTGCAGGATGTTCAAGAGCTGCAGCCGCGCGATGGCGCCGCCGGCCTGGGCATATTCAAGCAGCACGCCATCGCCATCGAGCTGGATGATCTGCCTGTTGTTGAACAGCATCACCTCGGCGAGGCGGTCATGCACCTCGGCGTCGACGCGCCGCATCCGCTCGCGCGCCGAGCCGCCCAGCGTGACGCCGAACCCGTAGGTCGCGTCGCGCGGGTTCTGCTCGAAGACGGTGACGTCGGCGCTTTTGCGGGCCTGCTTGATCAGGCGCGCGAAATAGAGCCCGGCCGGGCCGCCCCCGATAACGGCGATCTTCATGCCATCGTTCCTTCCGTCCGGGCGCGCGGCTGCGCCACGGCCTTCTCGCGGGCTTCCTGCCGCACTTTTTCGGCGATGATTTCCTTGAGCCGTGGTTTCGAGACTTTGCCCGATGACGTCATCGGCAGATCGCTGACGATCTCGATCCGCTCCGGCCATTTAAATTTGGCCATGCCGGCCTTCTCCAGAAACGCGCCAAGCTCAGCCACGCCGATCTGGTCGGCGCCCGGCGCCAGCACGATGAATGCGCAAGCGCGCTCGTCGTAGTCCGGATCGGGCATCGGCACGATGACGATCGATCCGATTTTCGGGTGCGCCTGCGCCACCGTTTCGACTTCCATGCAGTTGATCTTCTCGCCCCCGCGGCTCACGACGTCCTTGATGCGGCCTTCGAAGGTGAGGTAGCGCTTGCCCTCGATCGTCTTGAAGCCGCAAAGATCGCCGGAGCGGTAATAGCCTCGCGAGGTGAAGGCCTCGCGGTTGCGCTCTTCGGCATCGAAGTAACCCTGGATGACGCAAGGACCTTTGATGACAAGTTCGCCCACTTCGCCGGGGGCGACCTCTTCTTCCGACTCCGCCTTGAACAGACGCAGGTCGTCGTATTCGGAGACGGCGCGACCGACTGTCGTCTCCAGCGCTTCGCGCGGATCGTCGGGCCGGCCGTAACAGATAAGGCCTTCCGTCATGCCGAACAGCGGCACCGCCGGCGCACCCGTCAGCCGCTCGATTGCGGGAACGCCGGCCGGCACGGTGGAAGCCTTGACGTGATCGAAAGACAATTTGTCCAGAACGCCCGCCGACTTCAGACGCACATAGATGACCGCCGGCATGCAGATCCAGTTCGGCTTGCGCTCGACCATCAACTGGCCGATCGCCTGCGGATCGAGCCCCAATGTCATGGCGATTTCGCCGCCGGAGAACAGCGCCGGGCCCCAATAGCAGATCATCGGGGCGTTATGCATCATCGGGCTCGGCGTGAACGAAACGATATTCTCGTCGATGTCCTCAAAACGGATCATCGAGCGGATCGAATAGATATATTCGTTGTGGAAGCGCGGGATGATCTTCGGCACGCCGGTCGTGCCGCCCGACAGTTGGAAGATGGCGACCTGCCACGGATCGATTTCGATATCCGAAAGGACGCGTCTAGCCTCCTCGAGGCTTATGCCGTCGGCGAGCTCCATCAGATCGTGAACGCCGTCGGCCGGCGCGCTGCCGGCGCCACGACAGACGATCGTGTGCCGCATCGTCGGTACCGCCGCACGGATTTCGCGCGCAAACGCAATGAAATCGAAGCGGTCGTAGTCGCCGTCGACAAAATGCGTCGTGGCGCCGGCATGTTTGCCGAGATATCCGATCTCGAGCTGCCTGTGCGCGACCAGCGTGCAGATCGGGATGACGGCGGCCTTCAGACAGGCCAGATACGCCATCACCAGTTCTTTTGAATTGCCGAGCTGGAAGATGGCGCGATCCAGCGGTTTGACTCCGATGCGATTAAAGGCGGCGGCGAGGCGATCCGTCGTCTCGTCGAGTTCACGGTAGGACACCGTCAGCCCGATTTCGGACAGCGCGGTCCGGTCGGGAAATCGACGCGCGACATCGCGGAAGGCGCTGACAAGCGTCTCTTCCGTCAACACCCCGAGCGCCGCATAGCGCTCATTCTCGGCAACCGGACGGTACAGCACACCCGGAATCCTGGCGCGAACATCCATCATGGGTTGAGCGTTCCTCGCGCAAATGACCGTTCTTGCGCAGGGCTCGGCCCGGCGTCGCGGTCTTCGACATTCGTGTCGAATAATCGTCGCTTTTGGGGACTATGTCAAATGCGGGAGGCAAGGGATTTTGGACGCCCCGTCACGCCTAGACACCCACGAGCGCTCGCACTTCCGAAAGTTGCTTTCGCAACTGATCCGACGTGCCCTGCCATTTCACGCGACCGCGCTCGATGACGTAATGACGATCGGCGAGCCCGATGACTTCCTTCAGATTCTTGTCGATCAGCAAAATAGATTGCCGCGCCGCCTTGAGCGCCCCGAGCACCTTCCAGATCGCCTGGCGAATGACGGGCGCCAACCCTTCCGTGGCCTCGTCGAGAATCAAGAGCTGGGGATTGGTCATCAGCGCGCGACCGATCGCGAGCATCTGCTGTTCGCCTCCCGAAAGTGACGCACCGAGTTGGTTGGTCCGCTCCGTCATCCAGGGAAACAATTCCATGACCGTCGCCGCGGTCCACCGCGTCTCGCCCTTTGCCGCGCGCCGGGCGGTCGCCGTCAGGTTTTCCCGCACCGTGAGGTCGACAAAAATGCCGCGTCCTTCCGGCACCAGGCCGAGCCCGCAACGCGCGATCCGATGTGGCGCCAAGCCGCGCAATTGCCGCTCATGGAAAGTGATCGATCCGGCGTGGGCCTGCGTCAGACCCATGATAGAGCGCACCGTCGTCGTCTTGCCCATGCCGTTGCGGCCGAGCAGCGTGACGACTTCACCCTCGGCGACATCGAAATCGATGCCGAACAGAACCTGGCTGCGGCCGTAGCTCGTCTGCAGGCCTTCAATGTGCAACATCGCTTTCGGTCTCTTCCACGAGGTCTTCGCTGTCTTCCCCGAGATAGGCGTAACGGACGTCGGGATTTGTACGAATCTCATCCGGCGTTCCGGAGGCGATGATCCGCCCACCGACCAGCACCGAAATGCGATCGGCCAGTGAAAACACGACGTCCATGTCATGCTCGACAAGCAGGATCGTGAATTGCGATTTCAGCCGTCGCAACAGCTCGCTCATGGCCCGCGATTCCTGCAAGCCAAGGCCGGCCATCGGCTCGTCGAGCAGCAGCATCTTCGGTTCGGTGGCAAGCGCCATTGCCAGTTCAAGCTGGCGGTGCTCGCCGTGGGACAGGTCGGCGGCGATGTCGGCATTCCGCCCGCGCAGCCCGACAGCCGTGAGTTTGTCTTGGGCGGGCTGCCGCAGCCGCGCGATAGTCCGTGCCGGCGTCCAGAACTTGAAGCTGTTCGGCTGCCGCGCCTGTACCGACAGCGACACATTGCCTTCCGCCGTGAAACTATCGAACACGCTGGTGATCTGGAACGATCGGGCAAGCCCGAGCCGGGCGCGGGCGTCGACCGACAGCGCGGTGATGTCGCGGCCCGCGAATGAGATCGTGCCCTCGTTAGGCCGCAACTCGCCGGTGAGCTGACCGATCAGCGTTGTTTTGCCGGCACCATTCGGTCCGATCAAGGCGTGCATTTCGCCTTGCATCACATCGAGCGTCAGATCGTCGGTGGCGACCAATGCGCCGAACCGCTTGCTTAGATTCGCGACGCGCAGAAGCGGCTCTGTCATGACTTGACCTCCGCTTCGATGACCGGAGACGGCCCGCCTGCGCGCGATCCCCCATTTTTGGTTTGTTGCTTCGCATCCTCGCCGGATTCCGGAGCGACGAGAAAATGAAATATGCTGCGCTTGAACAGCAGAATGCGCAGCACGATAAGCAGACCGAAGTAGAACAGCCAGTGCGTCGACAGGTCGGAGACCACCTGCTGGAATATGGTGAAAACCGCGGCGCCGAAGATGGGCCCGATCAACGTGCCTGAAGACCCGAGAATCACCATGGCTAGAAAATTGCCGGACTGCTGCCAGCTCATCATGTCGGTACCGACATGGCTCGTATGGTTCGCCATCAGCGCCCCGGCCAGACCCGCAATGCCCGCGGAAATGCAAAACGTCGTGAGCTTGTAGCGGTAGGCCGGAAAGCCGATTGCGAAAACGCGCCGCTCGTTATCCCGGATACCCTGAATCACCATGCCGAATTGCGAGTTCACCAGCCGCAGTGACAACAGTGTCACCACAACCAGCAGAGACAGCACGACGTAATAGAACGTCGTGTGGTTCTCCATGTTGATGAAGCCGACGATGACGTTCCGTTTCGGGATCGAGAATCCATTCTCGCCGCCCAGCGAACGCTGGCTGAGCCAGAAGTAATAGATCATCTGCGCGAAGGCGAGCGTCACCATAATGAACTGAAAGCCCCGGGTGCGCAGCGCCAGCGCCCCGATGACCAGCCCGGCCAGCATGGTGGCGGCAATAGCGATCGGCCAGACAAGGAAAGCGCTCAGCAGCCCGTGCGTGCTGAGAATTCCCGTGACATAGGCGCCGATGCCGAAAAATGCGGCGTGGCCGAAGGTCAGCAGCCCGGCATAACCGACAAGCAGGTCGACGCTTAACGCCACCATGCCGTAGATCGCAATCTGCGTCGCGAGCCGCGTATAGAACACGTCTCCAAGCCCTGGCACCGCAGCCGCGAGCGCAATAAGGGCCATGTAGAACAAAAGGCGGGCCTGTCGCGTCACGTCAGCCCCTCGCCGCGTTGAACAGGCCGGAACGGCTGTAAAGCAGCACAGCCGCCATCAGGATATAGATCGCCATTCCGACCAGCGCGGTGGCGGCATCGCCGCCAAACAGCATCGGCAGGAACACGCGGCACATGGTGTCGAAAACACCGACGATCAGCGCTCCCGCCAGGGCGCCGCGAATCGAACCCATGCCGCCGATGACCACGACGACCAGCGTCATGATCAGGATCGGATCGCCGATCCCCGATTCAACCGACAAAAGCGGACCGGTCAGCATCCCGGCCATCGCGGCAAGCACGGCGCCGAGCGCGAACACGATGGTGTAAAGAAGCCCGATATTGACGCCGAGCGCTTGCACGATCTCGCGCTTGTCGCTGCCGGCCCGGATCAGCGCGCCGACCCGCGTGAAATTGATCAACAGATAAAGCAGGCCGCCGATCACGATTGAGAAGCCGGTGATCGCGAGGCGATAGACCGGATAAGGCACGCCCGGCAGAATATTTACACTGCCGTTCAGCGCGTCGGGGATGTTCAGGAACAAAGGCTCGCGCCCCCAGATCATGTTGACGGCTTCGTTGAAGATCAAGGTCAGGCCGAAGGTCGCCAGCACCTGGTCGAGATGGCTGCGGTTATAAAGCGGGCGCAGCACGACAAGTTCGGTGAGAACACCGACGGCTGCGATTGCCGCGATGGTAACGATACAGGCGAGCACGATCGAATCGGTGTGTGTCGTCGCCTCGGCCAGAAAATAGCCGCCGAACATGAACATCGAGCCATGCGCGAGATTGATCACGCGCATGATGCCGAATACGAGCGTCACGCCGACGGCCATCAGGAACAGCATCATGCCGAGCTGAAAACCGTTGAAGAGCTGCTCGATGACGAGTTGGACACTCATAAGGTCTTGCGCCCCCCACCCGCATCGGCCACCGACGGCGTCTCCACGCGATTCATCAATCGGTCCGTTCCGCCGGACGACCACGAGCCGGGTTGCATTCGAACGCGCGAATGCAGCAAACTACCAAGGTTCACGGTCGGCACGACCCTATTCCAGCGTTTCCCCGAGCGCTCGTCCGGCCAATGCCCCGCGAGCCCTTGTTTTCGTCGTCGGCATTTCGATTTCGACGTTGTTGCTGAATATTGCACTCATACGTCTAATGCGTCAATAATGCCGAAAACGCGCTTTTGACCGACATTGCCGTCATCGGCATCAAGGATAGCGCGGTTAACTGTCGAATGCGGCATCTTGACCCGCCGGGGTCCCCGCGGCTATTCAACCTGGACGTTCTCTGGCGGTCGAATACTGTCGATTGATAATGATGGGGCGGATTTGAAGAAGAAAGTAAATGGCGAGGCCAATCCGCGCAAAGATCTTGTGCGCGAGCATCTTATCGAAAAGGCCGCCGACCTCTTCGCGCGCCGCGGCTATTCACGGACCACGATCCACGATATCGCTGAGGAGCTAGGGCTACGCCGCTCGTCGCTCTATCACTATTTTCGCAACAAAGAAGAGATCCTCGACGCTCTGATCGATCAGCAGACGATCGAACACGCCGAGACTCTCAAAGCCCTGCTCGCCGAAAAGTCGCTCAAGGCGGCCGAGAAACTCGAGCGCGCCTTCACTCGCAGTATTCAGCATAAGCTCACGGCCAGCGCCCGCTTCCGCGTCCTCGACCAGATCGAGGTCGAAATGCCGGAAAAGCAGGCGCGCGAGCACCGGCGCCGCAAGCGCGAAATTCTCGAGCTCTGGTCGCAACTCATCTCCGAGGGCGTGACCGCCGGTGAACTGCGCGCCGTCGACTCTCGCATGGCCGCATTTGCCTTGCTCGGCATTTCGAACTGGACCGCCTGGTGGTATCAGGCGAGCGGCAAGCTCAGCCCGGACGAAATCGCCGGCGCCTTGGTCGAGATCGGACTGTTCGGTTTGGTGCGACAGGACGACGCGGAGAAGGACGCCAATTCCCTCGGTTCGGCGATCGAGCGCCTGAAGGCAGACGTCAAACGGCTGGAACGATTGGCAAAATAGGATCAACGCGCCGGCCGCGGTCGGTCGCCGAGCTGCGCGGCATAACCTTCGACCAGGTTGTCGAAACTGCGCTTGAAAGCGCGGTGGACATCGAGTCGCGCCAGTGCCGGCAGCCCGAACGCCAGTCCCGGAAAGGCGATTTTGTCGAAACGGCGCGCCCGGCTTAGCAAAAACTCTGAGTGTTCGGCTGGCGCGTGCTTCATCGCGATGGTCTGCGCCGTGGCGTTGGTATAGAGGGCGAGCAGATGCCAGCACTGCGCCGCGTCGTCCGCGGTAAATCCGGCTGACGACAGCAGCGCGAACACGCGGTCCATGAACATCGCGCCGTAATCGGGCTCGTTATCGAACGGCTTCTGGAACACGCGAAAACGATCGTTCGAGGCGATATAATTGGCAACGCCCGGGTGGATAAGTTTTTCCTCGAGCCACACGGTGACGTAGCGCCGTAGTTCGTCCCGCCAATCGGGTTTCACCTTTCCGGCTTCGAGCTTGTCGATGATCGCGCGGTAAAAGCGGTTCATCACCGCGGTAATCAGGTTCTCTCGCGAGCCGAGGTGATAATGGATGGTGCCGGGCTGCACGCCGAGATTGGCCGCAAGCCGCACGATCGACACATCGGACAGCGCGAGCGTGCGCGTCATGTCGAAAGCGCGCTCCACGATCGCGCCGCGCGCCAAACCGCCGGGCTGTGACGAGGACGCCAACGAACGCCGGCGCGGGCGCCCGGGCTTGCGCGGCGTCTTTCGAATTTTCTCCAACATTTGATCATCTTAGCCCCTCGGCGGGGATGAGCGCGAGTGGCCGCCAAAATATTTATTGAGACCCCTATCAATTTATTTGGGGCTGGCCTATGGTCGCCGAAATCACAACGCAGGGAGACAGACGATGGCCAGCAGCCTGCACGCGGAGTCCAAATCCGAAACGGCTTTCGCCAAGGAACGCGCCTACCGCACCCAGGACGTCGACATCACGACGCTCAAGCCGGCTCGCGAGGACGGCGTGCAACTCCACCTCTGCGGCGTCGATCACAGCGCGCGCCCGACCTGGAAACTGCGGGAAACCGTCGAATTCTATCGCGACATCCTTGGCCTGCCGCTCGTCCATACCATCAGCGCGCGCGGCTGGGGCCAGCCCAATCATCCCGACTTCCTGCACTTCTTCTTCGATGCCGGCAAAGGGGCGACCATTGCCTTTTTCTATTACATCGGCACCGACCGTCCGGATAAATTCATCCCGGAAGACCATTATTTCTATTCCGCGACCCACACCGCCTGGGGCGTCGATAATCCTGAACAGCTCAAGCTGTGGAAGGAAACGCTGGAAAAGCGCGGCGTGACGGTCTCGCCCTATACGCGGCACGAGATTCTCGAATCGATCTATTTCCGCGATCCCAACGGCTATCCGCTCGAAGTGACGCTGCGCCTGCGCGATACGCACATGCTCGACGCCAAGGACGCGGAAATGACCCTGGAGGCCGCGATGCAGCTTGAAGATGAAGGCAAAGCCGGCAAGGAGCGCCTGCGCGACATCGACACCGTCTGGCGCCGCAAAGCCAAGCTCGTCGAAGACTACATCACCGCGGAGTGAGCCATGGTTGTCGTTTACGTCCTCGACGTGCCCGAGTTCCTTGAAATCGTGGAATCGGCGCGCCGCCGCCCGCAATGCCGCGTCGAACGCTTCAACAAAGGCTACTGGCGCATCGAAGCCGACAGCGAGATCGTGTTCAACCGCAGGGAAATGAAGATGAAGCCGGCGGTCTGGTACGGGCTTTTCACCGGCGGACTCAATGGCGAGATTGCCGAGTTCGGGCGAGAGGAAGTTCGCGTCATCGGCACCAACCGTCCGCTCTAAAGCGGGATCGCTTAAGGGCCGGCCAAGACCTACCCCGCCGCACTGCGCCGTTCCGGCGCGTGCTCCGCCACCATCTTGTCCGCGATCGCTTTGCGCAGCGCCTGCTTGTCGACTTTGCCGACGCGGGTAATCGGAAATTCGGCGACTTCCTCGATGCGCTCGGGAAGCTTGAACTTCGCCAGCCCCTGCGCGACCAGGAACTGCCCGAGCTCGGCGACATTCGGCACAGGTGCGCCGGGTTTGGCGATAATGAAAGCGCAGGCCTTCTCACCCAGCAGGCGGTCCGGCATCGCCACGACGCGCGCGTCGTTGACCGCCGGGTGACGCACGATCAGCCGCTCGACTTCTTCGGCGCCGAATTTTTCGCCGCCGCGATTGATGTTGTCCTTGAGCCGACCTTCGAAGAAGTAATGGTCGCGGCCGTCGATCGGGATCGACCGCACCAGATCGCCGGTCCGGAAGAAGCCGTCCGCGGTGAAACTTTCGGCGGTAATCTCCGGCGCGTTGAAATAGCCGCGCAGCGTATGCGCGCCACGGAAGCACAATTCGCCGGTTTCCCCCGGCCCGACCGGTTCGTCGCCGCCGATGCGCATGATGCGGACCTCATCGGCAATCCCCGTCGGCCAGCCGAGCGTGCCGTGGCGGGCTTCGACACTGTCGCCGGGCTCAGACGCCATCAGCATGCCTTCGGTGATGCCGTACATATGCTGCGCTTCAATGCCGGTTTTCGATTCGACCCCTTCGGCGCCGGCTAACGCGAAGAACATGCGTAACGACGACAAGTCGTAATCGGCGAGATTGTCGCAGGCGATGATGCTGGGTGCGATCGGTCCGATGCTGCCGGTATAAGTGACGCGATTGCGTTCGATGGCACGCAGGAAATCGTCGATCTGGAAGCGCGCCTGAATCACCAAACTACGCCGCGCCAGAAGGCTCGGGAACAACATGACGATCATGCCGGCATTATGGATGAGTGGCAGCGCCCACAAACAGACGTCGTCCGGCCCGAGCTTATGGCGGGCGCTCCACGACGCGCAGGAGCCGAGATACTCGGCATGCATGCGCGGGATGATCTTCGGCACGCCGGTCGACCC
>DASZQT010000183.1:0-13284 GCA_035549515.1 Pseudolabrys sp.
GGCTCGCCGGCATCGCCGCCGGCTATTTCGGGGGCTGGACCGATCGCATCGTCGGGCGCATCGCCGACACCATCATGGCGTTCCCGCTGTTCGTGCTCGCGATGGGCATCGTGGCGGCGCTCGGCAACACGGTGCAGAACATCATCATCGCGACGGCAATCGTGAACTTCCCGCTCTACGCGCGCATCGCCCGCACCGAGGCGAACATCCGGCGCGAGGCGGGATTCGTGCAGGCCGCGCGGCTCTCCGGCAACGGCGAATTCCGCATCCTGCTGACGCAGATTCTGCCCAACATCATGCCGATCATGATGGTGCAGATCTCGCTCACCATGGGCTACGCCATCCTCAATGCCGCCGGCCTGTCGTTCATTGGGCTCGGCGTGCGGCCGCCGACGCCGGAATGGGGCATCATGGTCGCGGAGGGCGCCGGCAACATCATCTCCGGCGAATGGTGGATCGCGCTGTTTCCCGGCGCCGCGCTGATGCTGGCGGTGTTCTGCTTCAACCTGCTGGGCGACGGCTTGCGCGATCTGGTCGATCCGCGGCGGAGGACGTAACTCATGCGCGCACCGACACCCGTCGCCGAGCAGGACGCAGGCCAGGCGCTGCCGCTGCTCGAGATCAAGGACCTCACCGTCGAGTTCGCGACCCGGCGCGGCACCGTGCGGGCGGTGCGGCACGTCAATTTCTCGCTCGCCAAGGGCGAGACGCTGGCCATCGTCGGCGAGTCCGGCTCCGGCAAATCGGTCACCTCCTATGCCGTGATGCGCATCCTCGACCGCGCCGGCCGCATCGCCGAAGGCAGCGTGCGCTTCTCCGGCCTCGACCTGCGCGCCACGCCGGAAGCGGAGATGCGCGACCTGCGCGGGCGCGAAATCTCCATGATCTTCCAGAACCCGCGCGCCGCGCTCAATCCGATCCGCAAGGTCGGCAAGCAGATCGAAGACGTGCTGCTGCAGCACGCGCAGGTCGACAGCGCCGGCGCGGCCGAGAAAGCGGTGTCGATGCTCGAGCAGGTGCGCATCGCGCGGCCGCGCGAGCGCTATCACGCCTATCCGTTCGAACTGTCGGGCGGCATGTGCCAGCGCGTGGTGATCGCGCTTGCGCTCGCCTGCCGGCCGCAGCTCCTGATCGCCGACGAGCCGACCACCGGCCTCGACGTCACCACGCAGAAGGCCGTGATGGAGCTGTTGGTCGAGCTCACGCGCGAGCGCGGCATGTCGACCATCCTGATCACGCACGATCTCGGCCTGGCGGCCGCCTATTGCGACCGCGTCGTGGTGATGGAAAAGGGCGAGGTGGTGGAGAACGCCGCTTCCGACACGATCTTCCGCCACCCGAGCCATCCTTACACGCGCAAGCTGATGCAGGCGACGCCGCGCCTCGGCGTCACGCTGCGCGAACTGCTGCCCGAGGGCGAAGCGAGCGCACCCCGCGCGCAAGCGACCCCTCACCCCGACCCCCTCCCCGCAAGCGGGGAGAGGGACACCGGGCCGCTGCTCACGGTCGACAATCTGGTCAAGGAATATCCGCGCCAGGGCACATCGGGCGGACTGTCGAAACTCTGGCGCAACACGCCGGTGCCGGAGAGCGAAGTGTTCCGCGCGGTCGACGGCATCAGCTTCTCGATCGGCCGTGGCGAGAGCGTCGGCCTGGTCGGCGAATCCGGCTGCGGCAAATCGACCACCTCGACCATGCTGATGCGGCTGATCGACAAGACCTCCGGCAGCATCGTGTTCAACGGCGAGAACATCGGCGAAATCCCGGCGCGCCGTTTCGCGCGCACGCCGCTGCGCAGCCGCATCCAGATGGTGTTCCAGGACGCCACCGACAGCCTCAACCCGCGCTATACCGCGCTGCGCGCCATCGCCGATCCCATCCTTCGTCTCGGCACCCTCTCCGGACGCGATGCCATTCGCGCCCGCTGCGAGGAGCTGGCCGAGCAGGTCGGGCTGCCCCTCGACCTGCTCGACCGCTTCCCGCACCAGCTTTCCGGCGGCCAGAAAGCGCGCGTCGGCATCGCCCGCGCCATCGCGCTCAAGCCCGACCTCGTCATCCTGGACGAGCCGACCGCCGCGCTCGATGTCTCGGTGCAGGCGGTCGTGCTCAATCTGCTGCAGGACCTGAAAGACTCGCTCGGCATGAGCTATCTGTTCGTGTCGCACGACCTCAACGTGGTGCGGCTGTTGTGCGACCGCGTGATCGTCATGCAGACCGGGCGCATCGTCGAGCAGGGACCGACCGAGCGCATCCTGGTGTCGCCCGAGAGCGATTATACGCGCGAGCTGTTATCGGCCATTCCGCATCCGCCGATGTGAGAGCGCGCTCGACTCCAGCCCCCGTCATTGCGAGGAGCCCTGAAAGGGCGACGAAGCAATCCAGTGTCGAGAACTTGACTCCTGGATTGCTTCGACCCGCGACGCGGGTCTCGCAATGACGACCAAATCAGTTGGCCTCAATTACCCATCACGGCAACCCCACCACCGGGTTCTTCAGATGCGTCCACTCGTTCATCGAGCCGGAATAGAGCTTGGCATCCTTGTTCTTGAGGATCTCATGCGCCACGAACCAGCCGCCTGAGGCGAGGTGGCCGGTGTTGCAATAGCTGATGAGCGGACGGCCGGGATCGATGCCCTGCTGCTTGAACACCGCGCGATAGGCATCCGCATCCATGAACTCCGATGCGATGCCGACCGGCCGGCTCGCCGCTTCGGTCGGGAAGGAGCGCGCGCCCTGCACATGGCCGGCCGCCAGCACCACCGGGCTCTTGGCGAGACCGAAGAACTGCGCGGTCGGACGCGAGTCGACCAGTTGCGTGCGGCCGCCGCGCACAGCCTTCTTGACGTCGTCGGTCGTCGCCAGGATGTCCTTGCGCTCGGCGGTGGCCACCCAATTGCCCGTCTTGGCCGGGATGGCCTCGACGCTCACCGGAAAGCCGCCGGCGATCCATCCATTGGTGCCGCCGTTGAGCACGGCGATCTTGTCCTCGCCGAAATATTTGAGCTGGAAGAACAGCCGCGTCGCCATGTCGAGCGACTCGATGCCATTGCCGACGGCGGCGATCACGATGGTCGAACCCTTGTCGAGCCCGGCCGCGTCCATCGCCTTCTCGAAAAATTCCTTGGTCGGCATCATGGCGTTGAGCTTCATGCCGTCGACCGTGCGCGCTTCTCGGATCTTGTTGAAATCGACGAACAGCGCGCCGGGAATGTGCCCGCCGGTCTCGGCCAAAGTGCGCGTGCCATCCTTGGCGGCGGTGAACTTCGGCTCGGTCGTCAATTGCTTTGCGTTATCGCGCACATCGATCACCACGACGTCCTTCAGATGATCGTTCAGCCATTGCGGCGTGACCAGTGGTCCCGGCAGAGCGGTCGCCGCTTCAGCGCGTGCAACGAAGCCCGCATGGCTCGAAATACCGAACGGCACCAGCAGCGCCAGCGTGGCCGCCGCAAGAATGGTTCGAACTTTCGACATTGTCATGCCTCCTCGCAAGATTGCTTCAAATGATCGTTTCACTTGGCGGTTGCCACCGCGTTCGCAAAGACTTTTGCACCCGCCCACGCCGGAACAATTGACCTGGGTCAAAGCAGCCCGAATGCCGCTGTCGCAGTCTTTTGACCGCCCCGTCATTGCGAGGAGCGAAGCGACGAAGCAATCCAGATGAAGCGCAGAAAGTGCTGGATTGCTTCGGCCCTGCGGGCCTCGCAATGACGGATCAAGCTGATTGGAATTCTGTTCTAAGGTGAGATATGCGCTCGACCATC
This sequence comes from Pseudolabrys sp., assembly GCA_035549515.1. Lineage (GTDB taxonomy): Bacteria > Pseudomonadota > Alphaproteobacteria > Rhizobiales > Xanthobacteraceae > Pseudolabrys. The sequence goes on from DASZQT010000183.1 coordinate 3,765, forward strand.
CGTCCCTTGTGGTCGCCCTTGGTGGCCGGTATCGCGCTCGGCCTCGTGCTGCTGATGACGTTTCTCATCACCGGGCATGGCCTGGGCGCGAGCGGATTTTTCACGCGCTTCACGGCCTGGCTCGGCGGCGAATTGATGCGGCCGGCGACGCTGGCGAATGCCTATCTCGGACCGTTCCTGAAAGCGGCCACCGGCCCGCTCGCCAACTGGATCAGTTGGGAGATCGTCGGCGTGATGATCGGCGCGGCTCTGGCGGCGGCGGCCGGCGGACGCTTTCGCCTGCGGCTCGATGGCGCGAAGAATGTCGGCGGCACGAGCCGTATCGCATTCGCGCTCGCCGGCGGCGTGCTGTCCGGCTTCGGCGCAAGGCTCGCGCGCGGCTGCACCAGCGGCTTGGGGCTTTCCGGCGGCGCGACGCTCGCGGTCGCGGCGTTTTTGTTTCTGATCGGCTTCTTCATCGGCGGCATCGTCATCGGCTATCTGGTGCGGAGGGCTTGGGCATGAGGAATTGGGCGTGACTCTGCCAATCTACGACGAAGGCGTCGCTTCCGGCCTGCTGTGCGGTCTGCTGTTCGGCTATGTGCTCGAAAGCGCCGGACTGGCGAGCCCGCGCAAGATCACAGCGCAATTCCGCTTTACCGACTGGACGGTGTTCAAGGTGATGTTCACCGCCATCGTCGTCTCTGCCGCCGGCCTCGCGGCAGCGACCGCGATGGGGTGGCTGCCGGCCGGCAGTGTCTTCATTCCGACCACGTACTTCTGGGCCATCCTGACCGGCGGTATTCTACTGGGCGCCGGCATGGCGCTCGGCGGCTATTGCCCCGGCACCTCCGCGGTCGCGCTCGGAACCGGCCGGCTCGATAGCGTGTTTTTCATGATCGGCATGGTGCTCGGCACCGGCTTGTTCGCGGCGGTGTATGAGCCGATCAAGGACTTCTACGTCGCCGCGCAGGGCCCGCAGGCACAGACCTTGAGCGCACTGTTGGGAATTCCGGTTTGGGCGGTGCTCGCCATTCTGGTAATCGTCGGCGCGCTCGGCTTCGCGCTCGGCGCGTTCTTCGAACGCCGCTCGGGCGGCCCGCTCACCGCCGCACAGTTGACCGGCGACGCCGATGGCGCGACCGTCGAGGAAATTGAAATCGTCAGCATTCGAAACACTTGAACAAGGAGCCGCGATGCAAACCAAACGACTGAAAACCGTCATGCTCGCCGGCAGCCTGTCGACGCTGGCCGCCGCGATCGCCGCCACCGCCGCGGCGCCGACGCCGGTCGCCGCCGCCGAGCATTCCATTCAGTTCGCCCAGGGCATGCGCAATCCTTGCGGTCCCGGCAGCCCGTGCGGTCCGGCCACGGGTCGCGGCCGCGCCGCGCCAAGCCCGTGCGGACCGGCCACCTCCGGCACCGACAATCCTTGCGCGCCCAGTCGCGGGCGCATGGCGCCCTCCAGTTCGCCCTGCGGCCCCGCCGGCAATCCGTGCGCGCCGGCCTCCGGCCGCGGTCGCGGGGGCGGAGCAAGCCCATGCGGCCCGGCCAGTCCCTGCGCGCCGTCGAAATCGTAAGGCCCGTGTTGGCCCCGGCCGACATCGATCATGACCAATTGGTCGCGCGGCTGCTGGAACTGCCGCGCGACGAACTGGTGGCGCTCTACGATGCCGCCGCCGAGGCCGTCGCGTGCGCGACCGCGCTTGCCGAGAACGGCACCAATCCGGTGACCGAGGTGCTGGCCGGCGCCGATACCGTGACGGAATGGGACCATTTCCCGGCCAGCGACGTGGTCGATCCCGAAACGCACAGCCAATTCTACTATCATGCCCATGCGGCAGAGGAGCGCGTGGCCGGCGAGCACGGGCACTTCCATACCTTTGTGCGGCCGAAGCCGCTCTTTCCCGATCTCGCGCCCGTGGCGGTGCCCGATGGCGCGGGCGACGAGCCGACGTGGGTCGCGCATCTGGTCGGCATTTCCACCGATGCGTCCGGCAATGTCATCCGCCTGTTCACCACCAACCGCTGGGTGACCGGCGAAGTCTGGTACGGCGCCGATAGCGTCGTCGGCATGCTCGACCGTTTCGCGATGACCGGCGAGGCGCCCTCGCCCGAGCTCAACCGCTGGGTGACGGCGGTGCTCGCTATGTTCCGCCCACAGATCGCCGATCTCTTGCTCGCGCGCGACGCCCGACTCGCGCAATATCGCGCCGCGCATCCGGCCGGCGATGTACTGGAAGACCGCGCGCTGCAGGTGACTTCGGAAGTGCCGGCCAATTTCCTGGCGCAGATCAGAGCCATCGAGACCGCTTTGCAGCACAAGTCGAGTGAATGAATAAGTAGCGGAGGCCCCTCATGAATCGCCGTACCTTTCTTGCCACAAGCACAGCGGCGGGCCTGGGGGCGACCTTCCTGCGCCATACGTCGGCGCTTGCCGCCACTGCTTCCTTGTCGGTGCGGCCGACGGCGGGAGGTCCGCTCGTGACGCCGAATGGCAAGTTCTTCCTCTATTCGCAGATGCGCTATCCGGAAAAGACGCCGACGGCGGTCGATGTCGATGGGCTGGTCAACACGCCGACCCGCTTCAGCCTCGACGATTTGAGCAAAATGCCGCCGGCAAAGAAACTGCTGACGCTCGAATGCTTCGTCAACACCGCCGGCGGACCGCTGATTTTCACCACGCCGTTCGAAGGCGCGCCGCTCTCGGCTTTGTTCGAGAAGGCGGGCGTGAAGCCGGAAGCCAAGGCCGCGCGCATCGAATGCAGCGACGGCCACCCGCCCTTCCTGCTGCCGCTCACGGAATTGCAGCGGCCGCAAACCATGCTGGTGGGCAAGTTCGGCGACGCCGGCGTGCCGATGCAGCATGGCAGTGCCTATACAAGGCTGTTCATCCCGGGCGCCGGCGGCAATCACCACCCGAAATGGGTGAGCCGCATCACGCTGGTCGCCAACAGCGCGCCCGAACATCCGGCGCCGCCGATGGCCGGCTTCCTGGCGCCGGCGCCGCCGACCGTGCGCGGCGCGATGGCGGGGGTAACGCTGACCGGCTACGCCTTCACCGGGCCGGAGCCGGTCGGCAAGGTGGAGCTGTCGACCGATAACGGCAGCACGTACCGCGCGATGCCGCTGCCGCCGCAGGGCGATCCGAACCTGTGGATCACCTGGGACCTCACCTTTCGCCCGCCCGAGCCGGGCTTCTACGTTTTGCGGGTGAAGGCCACCAGCGCCGGCGGCCGCAAGCAGGATTTCCCCGGCACGATCGCCGTCGAGGTGCGCTAGCGATGTGGCCGCTTCTGACCGAGCTGCGCGGCCTGCGGCAGGCGCTTCTCATGATATCCATCTTATTGTTCGTCATCATGCTCCTCGAGGTCGACCTCGGCCACCGCCCGGTGCTGGCGAGCGGCCATGGCTGGCTTGCGCTCATTCCGGTGGTGTGGCTGCCCCTCGCGCTCGTGAGCCTGATCGCGGTGCAAATCGTGCCCTCCATGTTCACGATGATCGCCGCGCTCGTGGTGATGGCGGTCGCGGCCGCGGTCGGCATGCTCGGCTCCGGCCTGCATATGATGGCGGCCGGCGTCGACTTCGACCATTTGAGCCGGCTGTTCTCCAGCGCGGTGTGGGGCGGGCGCGTGTCGCCCAACTGGCCGGTGGCGATCACACTCGCTTCAGTGCTCGGCTTCATTGCCGCCGTCGGCGCGCATCGCGACGGCGCAAGCCTGCCGCGCGGCGCCGGCGGCGCCACCACCACCCTCGCCTATATCCTGATCGTCGTCGGCATCGCCTTTAGCGCCTGGCCGGCGCTGGTGACGGTGAGCGCGACGAGTCTGATACTGGCGGCGTTGCTGTTGGTGGCGGTGGTGTTGGCGGTGTTGGTCGGCACGGAGTGGAAAGGAAAAATATTATGATCCGCAACGCGCTCCTGGTCCTTGCGGCCATCGTCGTCATCCTCGCCGGCTTTGCCGCCACGTTCTTTGCCTGGAATGCGATGGACAAGAGCCGCGCCTTCGCGCTCGGCGTGCCCTACACGAATTTCAACTGGAAGACCGCGCATGCGCAGGAGCGCGGCTGCAACGCCTGCCACGGCGATCATCTGGCCGCCGACACCAACCGCCTCGTCGTCGGGCGCGACAAGCCCGAGATGCACGGCATCTTCAAAACCAGCTACGACATCGCGATGCGGGTGGAGGACTGCCTGATCTGCCACAACACCAAGACCTCGCTCGCCTTCGCCGGCAGCATCCATTCGCTGCACATGCATTCGGCCGCCTTCGCCAATATGGGCGGGAGCTGCGATTCCTGTCACGCCACGCTGCTCAACGGCAAATTCGTGCTTTACAGTGACGAGACCCGCTACGACGTCCTGAACGGCGTCAAATACAATCCGACGCCGGTGTTCACGCAGCAGTCGGGCGCGAGCATGCTGCGCGATCTCCAGCAGGCCGCCAAGGCAGAATGACACGATGCTCGCGCGCCTCGCCAATATCGTCGTGACAATGCTGCTCGGGCCGATGGTCGGCCGCCTGTTGGTCCTCATCGCGATGATGCTGCTCGGACCCTTATACATCGAAGTCTATCTCTACCATCCGATGGTCGCGATCGAGCACGACAAGGCGGCCATGATCCCGATGGTGACGAGCCCGCTCGCGCTGTTCGGCGGCTTCCTGGTCCTGACGGTGGACAGTAACCGGGTGACGACGATCATTTTCGCGATCACCTGCACGCTCGCGATCGCCACCGGCGTCATCGGAACCGCGATCCATCTCGCCCTGCACACCGACTCGTTATGGAGCTTGGTGAGCAAGCCAGACGTCTGGCTCGGCCAGCCGCCGATCCTGGTGCCGTTGTCGTTTGCGGCCGCCGGCCTGCTCGGCCTCAGTCCGGTCTTCGTGCTCGGACGCCTCAGAATGGCCGCGCCGCCCGTTTTGAGCGGCCGCATTCTCGAGGGAATTGCCGCCGGCTGCGCATTGGTCGCCGCCGTGTCCGGCGCCATGGTGGACGGTGGAACGGTGGCGTTGATCGCCGTCATCGCCGCCTTGGGCTTCGGCAGCATCGGCTACATCGTGGAATTCGTCGGCCTGGTCTATCCGCTGGTGCGCCCGGGCATGAGCTGATCGCGGCTTGACCCAGGTCAAGGCGCCCCGCGCCCATTGCGGCTCGCTGGCGAACATCGCTCTTCGCCGCGTTGCCGCACTGGAGCACCGCCATGATCCGCATCATCAGAAATTGCGCCCTGGCCGCATCGATCGCCCTTGCCGCCATCGCCGTCCCGAGCGCCGCGCGCGCGCAAGCGCCGAGCAACGGTCTCATCATGCTGCTCGAGTTCGAGGGCATCGAAGGCCTGCGCCATTGGGAACGGGAGCTCGACAAGCGCGGGCTTAACGCGCTGGTGCAGGCGCAGCCCAATGTGATGGACAAATACCAGGCCGACTTCGAGCGCATGGCGCGCAAGGGCTACCCCATCGCCGGCATCGATGCCGAGAAGCCGTTCTGGGACATGCCCTATGACGAACAGCTCGCCCGCATGCGCAAAGCCAAGGACGCGGTCGAGACGATCACGCACAAGCCGATGCAGGTGTTCGGCAGCCGCTACTTCGCCTATGACGGGAACACGCTGAAGGCCGCCGATGCGCTCGGCGTCGCTTACGTGCTTGGCCGCGGCACCGCGGGCACGCTGGCGACGATCTACGCGCCGCGCGAATACAAGGCCAAAATCATTTCGGTTTCCAACGTGCCGTTCGGCGAGATGGGCACCGGTTCGCTCTGCGACTACAGCCTGTGGGCGCGCGGCTCGACCGCCGCGGAATTCGCCGCCATGCTCGACAAGGTGATCTCTCATCCTCCGGCCGATCTCATCCTGGTCTCGCACGCCTATCTCGGCGGCACGCGGCAGGGCTGGTGGCAGGCCTATGAGGCGGCATTGGCGCACCCGCAGGTGCGGTGGCGGCCGTTCGAGCAATGGTTGCGCGCGGTGAAGGTGAATGCCATGCCGCTCGCCGAGATCCCGGTCAACCGCGAGGTCAAATACGATACGCCACGACCGGCGGTGCCCCTCGACAAGCTGCAAGTGCTGCCAGGCCTGGGCGGCAAGGCCGACTGACCCGATACCGGTGTCCCCGGACGGAAATTGCGCCGTCACGCGTCTGAATTGATTTGCAGCAATGATCCGGGTGATGCTCCCGGCATAACTGGCCACAATTGGCGACCGGAGGCTCAAGCCCCTCGGCGCTTTCGCCACTCGCTGACCGGATCGGACGGCCATGCCACGGCAATCAGACCCTTCCGAGCGCTACGACTCGGTCGCCGCCATCGAGCGGGTCTTGCAGACGGAGCGCGCCGGCGTCGCCGCCCTGCGCGAGAGCGAAGAGCGCGCCCAGCACCTGCGCGCCGACGCGCGTGCGCGGGCCGCCGGCCTTGCCGCCCGCGCCGACCGCTGCATTTCCCGCCTGCACAGCGCTTATTTGCAGAAGATCGAGCGCGAAGTGAAGGCGATTGCGCAAGCGCATCCCGGGACGGGCGATAGCGCGCCGGCCTATGACCGCGACGCCTTGGAGGCGGCCGCGCGGCGTATCGCCGCCCGCTTGACGGGGACGTCATGAGCGGTGACCCGCATTGGAACTACGCGCAGGCCCGCATGCAGGCGCGCCATGGCGATCGCTTGCAGGAAGCCGACTGGCACGCGCTTGCGGCCGTGCAGACCGCCGACTCCTATGTCGAGCGTGCGCGCGCCACGTCGCTGCGCCGCTTCAGCGAGCCGGTGACTGCCGGCATGAACAGCCACGCCATCGAGCGCGCGCTACGCGGCGCTTGGCGCGCCTATGTCGAGGAGGTGGCAAGCTGGCTGCCCACGGCATGGCGTCCGGCGGTGATGTGGACGGCCGTGCTGCCCGACCTGCCGGTGATCGACGCATTGCTGAAGGGCGAAACGCCCGCCTGGACGCGGCAGGATCCGCAGCTTGCCATGTTCGCGGAAACCGATGCCACGCAGCGGCTCGCGAATTTGCAGCGCTCGACATTGGCCCCTTTGCTGCCAGACGCTGACGGCACACCGACCTTGGGCTTGCGTTGGGCGCGGCATTGGCGTGCGCTGTGGCCGAAACAAAGCGCCGCGGACGCGCGCGCCCTCAACGCGCTTGCGCGCGCAGTCGAAGCCCATATCGAGCGCTTGGCCAACGCCGGCTCGCACGAGAGCAGCGCCACACACCGCCGCGCGCTCGAACGCAGCGTCACGCGCCTGTTCCGCCGTCATCCGGCCTCGCCCGCCGCCGTATTCAGCCATCTCGTGCTGGTGGCGCTCGATCTCGAACGGCTGCGCGGCGGCATCGTGCGTCGCCGCCTGTTCGAGCCGACGCAACGGAGGCAAGCCGCATGAGCCTGCGTCCGATCCCGGCGCGCTGGTTCGAGCTGGTCACCGTGCACCAGGACTTGGCGCGCGTGATGGAATGCTTGTCGCGCACCGGCGCGGTGGAATTGGAAGCGCGCTCGAGCATCGCTGACCGGCTGTTGTTTCCGGGCCTCGCCGATGCGCTGAAGGCCGAGCGCGAGTTGGCGCGCCGCTATCATGCCTATTGGCCGGCGCCCGCGGCGGCCGAAAGCCGCGCCTCCGAACCGTTAAGCGAGACGCTGAAGACGGCACTGGCGCGGCTCGCCGCTTGGATGGATTCGGCTAATCCGATCATCGCCGAGCTCGAGCGGCTGGCGCAGGAAGCCGGCAACCTCGTGCCATTGCAGGCGGCGCTGGCGAGCGCCTCTGACGGCTTCCCCGATTTGCATCTGCTCGCCGGCGCCGGACCAAAATTGCAGGCACGCTTGGTGGTGCTGCCGGCCGGCAGCATGCTGCGCGAGATGCCGGCGCTGGTGATCTACAAGCCGTGGCAGACGCCGGAGGCGACTTATGCACTGCTGCTCGGGCGGCCGCCGGATATTGCGGAGATCGAGGCGCAGCTTCCGGCGCTGAAAGGACGACCGGTGCCGCTGCCGGCCTGGCTGCCGGCGTCGCCGCCGCAGGCGGTGACGGCCATCGCCGAGCGGCAGGCGGCGTTGGAGGCGGAGCGCGCCGCGCTCACCGACAAGCTCGGCGCTCTTTCGGAGCGGCTGCATATCGCGCAGGCGCTCGGCGACGTGGCTTTAGTGGAATGGCTGCACGAGCATGCCGGCGAACTACGCGGCAGCGAGCGGCTGGCCTGGGTGACCGGCTGGACCAGCGACGTCGACGGCAAGCGCCTGCGGCGCGCGCTCGATGCGCTCGGCCTGCGCTACATTTTGCGCGTGGCGGAAGCGCCGGCCGGGCTGAACCCGCCGCTGGTGCTCGCCAACCCGGGCTGGGCGCGGAGCTTCGAGGTTTTCGCGCAGATGCTCGGCACCCCAGGGGCCAACGAGAGCGATCCGAGCCAGATCGTCGCCATTATCGCCTCCATGATTTTCGGCTTCATGTTCGGCGATGTCGGCCAGGGCGCCGTCGTGCTGATCGGCGGATTGCTGCTCGGGCGGCGCTATCCGCTGACGCGGCTGATGGTGCCGGGCGGCGCGATGGCGATGGTGTTTGGATTCCTGTTCGGCAGTGTTTTCTGTCGGGACGACATCATACCCGCCTTGTGGATGCGCCCGCTCGACGAGCCGATCACCGTGCTGCTGGTCGGCGTGATCGCAGGCATGGCGATCATCACGGTCGGGCTCGTGCTCGATGCGATCCAGATGCATTGGCGCGGCGAAGCCGCGCACTGGTGGGGCCATCGCGCCGGGCTGCTGGCCGCCTATGTCGGATTGCTGGCGGCGCCGTTTTGGCCCGGCGCGCTGCTGCTGGCGGCGGCGGGCGCGCTCTGGTTCATCCTGGGCGCGGCGCTCGTTGCGCATGCGGGCCGGCTGACCGCGCTCGCAGCCGCGATGGCTGAATTCGTCGAGCAGGCGCTGCGGCTGCTCGTCAACACCGTCTCGTTCGCGCGCATCGGCGCCTTCGCGCTGGCGCATGCCGGGCTGTCGGTCGCGATCGTCGAGATGGCGACCGCAAGCGGCAAATACGGCTACTGGATCGTGCTCATCGTCGGCAATGTCCTGGTGATCGTGTTGGAGGGCGTGGTGGTCAGCATCCAGACCACGCGTCTCATGCTGTTCGAATTCTTCATCCGCTTCCTCACCGGCGCGGGCCGCGCCTTCAAGCCATTGCCGCCGCCCATGCTTCACAATCCAAGCCTGTCGGAACCAACCTTGGGGGGCACTTCATGAGCCTGAATTTGCGACTGCCGGCGCTGGCGCTGGCGGCGGCGACGGTGGTCGCCATCGGCGTCACCATTCTCTTGTTGCAGATCGCGCCGGCCGGAGCTGCCGAGCCGGTGCGCGCGGCCGCCAACAGCGCGGTGGCGCCCTACGCCATGATCGCCGCAGCGATCGCGGCCGGACTATCGACGCTCGCCGCCGGCTACGCGGTGGCGGTCGTCGGCAGCGCGGCGGTCGGCGCGCTCGCCGAGAAGCCGGAATTGCTCGGCCGCGTGCTCATTCTCGTCGGCCTGGCCGAGGGCATCGCCATTTATGGGCTGATCGTCGC
>DASZQT010000184.1:0-14886 GCA_035549515.1 Pseudolabrys sp.
ACGGCGGCGCTCGAGCGCCATCCGCTCATCACGCTTGCGCGCGGCGAAGTCGCGCTGCCGCCGGGCGAGTGGGACAGCGTCATCATCGCGACCGGCCCCCTCACCTCGCCCGAGCTCGCCGCCAATGTGCGCAAGCTGACCGGCGAGGACGCGCTCGCCTTCTTCGACGCCATCGCGCCGATCGTGCATCGCGACTCGATCGACATGAACCAGGCTTGGTTCCAGTCGCGCTACGACAAGGCCGGGCCCGGCGGCTCCGGCGCCGACTACATCAACTGCCCGCTCACGCGCGAACAATACGAAGCCTTCGTCGATGCGCTGCTGACCGGCGACAAGACGCAATTCCACGAGTGGGAAGCCACGACGCCCTATTTCGACGGCTGCCTGCCGGTCGAGGTGATGGCCGAGCGCGGGCGCGAGACGCTGCGCCACGGGCCGATGAAGCCGTTCGGGCTGACCGATCCGCACAATCCGGGCGTAAAGCCTTACGCCGTGGTTCAGCTTCGCCAGGACAACAAGCTCGGCACGCTCTACAACATGGTCGGTTTCCAGACCAAGCTGAAGCATGGCGAGCAGGTGCGCGTGTTCCGCGGCATTCCCGGATTGCATAACGCCGAATTCGCCCGGCTCGGCGGGCTGCACCGCAACACCTTCCTCAATTCGCCCAAGCTGCTCGACGAAAGGCTGCGCTTGAAGGCCAATCCGGCCTGGCGCTTCGCCGGCCAGATCACCGGCTGCGAGGGCTATGTCGAATCCGCCGCGGTCGGCCTGATCGCCGGCCGGCTCGCCGCGGCCGAGCGGCGCGGCGAGAGCCTCGATGCGCCGCCGCCGACCACGGCGCATGGTGCGCTGATCGCACACATCACCGGCGGCCATATCGAGACCATCGATAACGGCCCGTCCTCGTTCCAGCCGATGAACGTGAATTTCGGGCTGTTTCCGCCGCTCACCGAAGCCCCCGATTTCGACCGCAAGAGCAAGCTCGGCCGCGCCACCGCCAAGGCGTTGGCAAAAAAGAGCGCGCTCACGCGCCGCGCGCTCGCCGATCTCGAGCGCTGGCTCGCGCGCGAAACCTTGGCGCCCGCCGCCGAATGAGCACGCCCATGGTCGAAGGCTGGACGAGCGAGGTGGTGCTCAAGCGCGACGTGTTCAGCACGGTCGAACGCGGCCGCTATCGCACGAGCGCGGGCGAAGTCGGCGCGGTGCTGCGCCATCTCGACGAGGTGCCGGGCTGGTCGCGCCCGCTCGCCAAGCTCCTGTTCGCGCGTGAGCTGCGCGCGCTCAAGGCCGCGCCGGAGGGCGTCGGCCCGCCGCTGCTCTACGCCAAGGACGGCCGTCTGGTGCGCGGCTTTATCGATGGCGTCGCCCTGCACATCGCCAAGCCGCAAGGCGACGTCGCCTATTTCAAGTCGGCCAAAACGGTGCTGCACCGGCTGCATCGCGCCGCCATCACGCACAACGATCTCGCCAAGGAGCAGAACTGGCTGCGCGCGAGCAACGGCAGCGCGCGCCTGACCGACTTTCAGCTCGCGATGGTGTTCCGCCGCCGCGGCAAGCTCTTTCGCGTGGCGGCCTACGAAGACATCCGCCACATGCTCAAGCACAAGCGGCGCTATGCGCCGGCCGCGCTGACCGCGCGCGAGCGCAAGATCCTCGCGCGCAAGAGCATCGTCACCCGCGTCTGGATGGCGACGGGAAAACGCGTTTATTACGCCATCACGCGCGGGCTGTTCAATTTCACAGACCGCGAGGGCGGCGGCATGCGGCTGATCAAGGACGCGCCGCTGATCGTGGCGCGCCTGAAGAGCCATCCACAGGTGCGCGACGCGGCGGTGGTCGCCTATCCCGACCGCCGCGCCGGCGTCGGGCTTTATGCCTTTGTCGAAGCGGACGGCGTCGATGAGCCCGCCTTGCGCGCCGCGCTCGACGGCGCGGCGCCAACGCTCGAACGGATGCAAATCATTACGACGCTGCCGCGCCGCACGGATGGCGAGATTCGCGTTGAGGCATTGCAGCTCATCGCGATGAACCAGCTCGATTCGCTCGAAGCATTGCCAATGAGCGAGGCCGAACGTCAGATGCTCGCCCCCATCGTCGCCGGCCGTCGAAATCTGCTCGATCGGTTTTCGTTTTGACTTTTGCAAAATGGCGCAGTGGGCGCGTACGGTCAGTAGCCCGCATGAGCGGAGCGAAATGCGGGAGCAACATTGCCGGTCGGGAAGGCCGCCCCGGATTTCGCACCGCTCATCCGGGCTACAGCCCTGACTTACGCGAAAATGCGGCGCGGATCGCGCGCGGCGCGCCAGATCAGCCATTGCCGGTGCAGGCGCGACAATGGCACGAGCTGAACCGGATCATCCCCGCCCCGCTTCAAGCGACGCAATTGCGGCCCGACGGTCGCCATCGGCAGCAGCGCCGACAGGATTGCCGACGGCGCGCTTTCGGCGGCGGTTCGCGCGGCGGCAAGATTTTCAAGCGCGTGCTGGTGCAACCTATCCACCGGCAGATCGAACGGCCCTCGCTCCGCGTGGCGTGAGAACTCCACCATGACATTGCGCGCCGCATAAGCGATGCCGGCCGGCCCTGTCAGCTCGGCGATACTTTCGGCTCGCTCGCCGAGAATCTCAGCAGCAACATCGAACAGTGCCGATTGCGTGCGCACGGCGTATTGATCGAACTCATCCAGCACAGCCATCGGCTCGTCGTAAAGATCGGATTGGTGCGCATCGATCAGCGCGATCAACCGGTCGGGCGCAAGCCCATGGTGCGCCAGCGCTTCGCGCAGCGCCGACGCCACCGGATGCGCGGCGGCCTCGCCGTCGCGCTTGCCTTCCAACGCCTCACGCCACCATTGCAGACGGATTTCGCCGGCCATCGGCTCATGCGTGACGTCGCCGACGCGGGCGATCTCGATATTGAAGGCATAGAGCGCAAATAGCGCATCGCGCTTGTCCGCCGGCGCGAACAGCGTGGCGAGATAGCGGTCATGGTCGGCCGCGCGGACGAGTGAGGCGCAGTGGGTGAAACTGGCTTGCATTGGCCGCGACCGTGCCACACCGTTCATTCACACGTAAGCGGGAATCCAGCGTCGGGTCCCCGCTTTCGCGGAGACGAACGGGGAAAGTTATTCCACCGCAATCAGCGCCGCGCCGACGCGGCGGTTTTCGGACAGCAGGATGTTCCAGGTGCGTACCGCCGCGCCCGTGCTCATGGCATCGACCGACAACGAGACGTCGCGGAAGCGCACCCGCAGGCGTTCCGGCAAAGCGAAGGGATCGCGGCCGCCGCCGATCAGAAAGAAATCGAGTTCGTCCGAGCGGTCGAGAGCAGCACGCAGGTTATCGGCGTTCAGCTCGGCCACACGCTTAACCGGCCAGGCCCAGATTCCGTCGGGAAAGCACAGGAGCGAACCGCGATGCGACATGCCGCCGAAGCGGAAACCGCCATCGCCGTAGGCCTCGATCGGCGCCGGGCGCGGCAGATGCGGAGCATCGGCACCGGCGGCCATGGCGCTTAAGGCTTCTCGTCTTTCTTCTCGGGTCCGGTCAGCGCATCGGTGCCGCGGCCGACGCCGAGATAGATCAGGATCGGCGAAGCGATGAACACCGACGTATAAGTGCCGACCAGCACGACGCCGAACATCATGGTGGCGGTGAAGGAGTGGATCGCCTGGCCGCCGAACAGCAGCAGCGAAAGCAGCGCGAGCGACACGGTCAAGTGCGTGATCACCGAGCGCGACAGCGTCTGGTTGACCGAGGCGTTGAGCAGGTCCGGCATCGGCATTTTCTTATAGCGCCGCAGCATTTCGCGGATTCGGTCGTAGATGACCACCGTATCGTTGAGCGAATAGCCGAGAATGGTGAGCAGCGCCGCGATGCTGGTGAGGTCGAAATCGATCTGCGTCACCGACATGAAGCCGATGGTGAGCACGATGTCGTGCACGTTGGCGATCATGGCGCCGAGCGCGAATTGCCACTCGAAGCGGAACCAGAGGTAAATCAGGATGCTGAGGATGGCGAGCATCAGCCCGACCACGCCATAGGACAGCAACTCGCCCGACACGCGCGGGCCGACCACTTCGACGCGGCGGTAAGTGACTTCGTCGCCGAGCGCGCCGCGCACCTTATTGACCGCGGCCTGCTGCGCCTCGTCGCCGCCCGGCTGCTCGGCGATGCGGATCAAGACGTCGTTGGGGGCGCCGAACTGCTGCAATTGCACTTCGCCCAGGCCGAGAGCCCCGAGCGTCGCGCGCATATGCGCAAGATCGGCCTGCGCAGCCTTGCTCTGCACCTCCATCAGGAGGCCGCCCTTGAAGTCGATGCCGAAGTTCAGGCCGTGGAAGAAGTAGAGCGAGATCGCCAGGATCGACATCAGCGCGGACAATGGGAAGCTGATGCGCCTGAAGCGCATGAAATCGAATTTGGTGTCGTCCGGTACAATACGAAGGAGCTTCATCGGCATCCCCTAAATCGGCACGCGCTGGGGACGCCGCCAGCGCACCCAGTAGGCGACGATCAGCCGCGTCAGGGTGAAGGCGGTGAACACCGTGGTGATGATGCCGATGCCGAGCGTGACCGCGAAGCCGCGCACCGGGCCGGTGCCGATATAGAACAGCACCGCGGCGGCAATGAAGGTGGTGATATTGGAGTCGAGAATGGTGGCGAGCGCGCGCGAGAAGCCCGCGTCGATGGCGTTGATCGGCGTGCGGCCGCCGCGCACTTCCTCACGGATGCGCTCGTAGATCAAGACGTTACTGTCGACCGCGATGCCGACGGTGAGCACGATGCCGGCAATGCCCGGTAGCGTCAGCGTCGCGTTCAAGAGCGACAGCAAGCCGAAGATCATGGCGACGTTGATCGCCACCGCAATATTGGCGAAGAGGCCGAAGAGGCCGTAGGTGGCGAGCATGAAGATGATCACCATCGCGGCGCCCACATAGGACGAAATTTTGCCCTTGGCGATCGAGTCGGCGCCGAGGCCGGGGCCGACCGTGCGCTCCTCGATGATGGTGAGCGGCGCGGGCAGCGCGCCGGCGCGCAAGAGGATGGCAAGATCGTTGGCGCTCTGCACCGTGAAGTTGCCGGAAATCTGGCCGGAGCCGCCCAAAATCGGCTCACGGATCACCGGCGCCGAGATCACCTCATTGTCGAGCACGATGGCGAACGGCTTTCCGACATTCTCCTGCGTCACCTGCGCGAATTTGCGCGCGCCCGAGGTGTTGAAGCGGAACGACACGATCGGCTCATTGGTGCGCTGGTCGAAGCCCGGCTGCGCATCGGTGAGTTCGGCGCCGGAGACCAGCACGCGCTTCTCGACGACATAGAGCTGGTTCGATTCCTTGCCCGCGCCATGCAGCAATTCGGCGTCCGGCGGCAGCCCGCCCGGCTGCTGCGCCTGCTCGGGCGACACGTTGACGTCGACCATGCGGAAGTCGAGCTTGGCGGTCTTGCCCAGGAGTTGCTTGAGCCGGGTCGGGTCCTGCAGGCCGGGCACCTGCACCAGGATACGGTCGGTCCCCTCGCGCTGGATCAAAGGCTCGACGGTGCCGAGCTCGTTGACGCGCCGTTCGATGATCTGGATCGACTGGTCGACCGACTGGCGCAGGCGCTCGATGATGGCCGGCTCGGTCAGCGTGAGGCGGTACAGATTGCCGGCCTCGCTGGCGATCTCGATATTGCGCTGGCCGGTGGCGCTCAAGATCCCGCCGAGCGGCTGTGAAAGAGTATTCAGCTTCTCCTGCGCCTGCCCGGAATTGGCGCCCTCGCGGATGCGCACCTCGACGCTGTTGCCGCGCACGACCAGGCCGGTATAGCCGATGCGGGCGTCGCGCAGCACGCGGCGCACATCGTCGCGCAGCGTCTCCAGCATTTCCTTGCGCACCGCCTTGCCGTCCACCTCGAGCAGGATATGCGAGCCGCCCTGCAGGTCGAGACCGAGCACGACATGGCGCTGCGCCCATTTGGGCCAGCTCTCGACCGTCTTGGCCGGAAGGAAGTTCGGCACGGCGAACAGGCACACGACGAGCGCCGTGAGTACGATCGCCGCCGCTTTCCACCGCGTGAAATAGAGCATGACGTCCCGACTGAGGTTAAATTGAAGCCCGGCGAATTAGTTCGCCGCGGCCTCGTCCTTCACCGGCTCACCCTTGGCGCGCACATCGGTGAGCATCGAACGCATTTGGCGGATCTTCACGCCGTCCGCGATTTCGATCTCGATCTGGTCGTCGTCGACCACCTTGGTGACCTTGCCGATGAGCCCGCCATTGGTGATGACGCTATCGCCGCGCCGCACGTTCTTGACCATTTCCTGGTGCGTCTTCACCCGCTTCTGCTGCGGGCGCAGGATCAGGAAATACATGATGACGAAAATCAGCACGAACGGCAGCAGCGACATCAGCATGCCGCCCTCGCCTCCCGCCCCGCCGAACAGCGATCCTTGCGCAAATGCGGGTGTCACGAACATCGCTCTCTCGGTCCTTTAGGGTTCCGGTTGGTCGAAATCGGCCGCCGCGGCCGACGGTTAACGCGCTCGGGCCACGACGCAAATTCGCGCGGGACTATAGCGGCCGCCGCCCCAATTGCAACGCCGCCCGGCCGCTCAAAGCAGGCGAAATCGGGGCGTTTCGACCCCGGGGCCGCTTGCCCGCCTGCCCCCGCCGGCTTAAGAGCAGCGCCATTCTGGAAAGAACCCGCCCATGGCCAAATCGAAGTCGAAATCACCGTCCAAATCCCTGCGCAAAACCGCCTCCCCGGCGAAGGCTGCCGCCCCGGCCGAGGCCGATGTGCTCGCGCGTATCGCCGACGCGCTCGAGCGCCTGGCGCCGCGCGCCAAAGCCGCGCCCGACCTTGCCGCCGCCGATGCCTACATCTGGCACCCGGACGGACGGCTCGCCCCAGTACCACGCGTCAACCGCGTCGAGATGTCGCTTTTGAAGGGCGTCGACCGCGTTCGCGACCTGTTGATGGAGAACACCGAACGCTTCGCCAAGGGCCTGCCGGCCAACAATGCGCTCTTATGGGGCGCGCGCGGCATGGGCAAATCCTCGCTGGTCAAGGCCTCGCATGCCGCGGTCAATGCCGAGTTCGCGAGCGCTTCGCAGCGCGGGCCGCTGAAGCTGGTCGAGATCCACCGCGAGGACATCGAGAGCCTTCCCGAGTTGATGGCGGTGACGCGCGCGTCGAGCTATCGCTTCATCGTGTTTTGTGACGACCTCTCTTTCGATGCTGACGACACCAGCTACAAGTCGCTGAAGGCGGTGCTGGAGGGCGGCATCGAGGGCCGGCCGGACAATGTGATCTTCTACGCCACCTCGAATCGCCGCCATCTTTTGTCGCGCGACATGATCGAGAACGAGCGCTCGACCGGGATCAATCCGGGCGAAGCGGTCGAGGAAAAGGTATCGCTGTCGGATCGCTTCGGCCTGTGGCTCGGCTTCCATCGCTGCAGCCAGGACGAATATCTCGCGATGGTCGACAGCTATGTCGGCCATTACAAGATCCCGGCTGCGGGCGACGGACTGCACCGCGACGCATTGGAATGGTCGACGACGCGTGGCTCCCGTTCCGGCCGCGTGGCCTGGCAGTTCATCCAAGACCTGGCCGGCCGGCTGGGCGTCGCGTTGAAGGATTAGGGCGGGCCCTCCGCACCCACGAGCGTTGGCAGATTCGCGATCGCCGCGTATCATCCCGGATGCGCGGAGGGGCGGCCCATGGCGAGAGCGTCGGCTGTGATCGGTGGCGCCGTCGCGCTTACGGTGCTGCTTGCGGGCACGACCGCTCTTGCGGCGACCAGACCGTTTCCGTTCCACACGACGCTCACCGCTGGCGTCATCAAGCCCACGAACGTCTCGCAGGTCCAGATGGATGCGGCGATCCGGCGCCACTATGACGCCTGGAAGACCAACTACCTGCGCAATCTCGGCGGCGGAAACTTCTGGGTCAAATACGACAACACCAATTCGACCGTCTCGGAAGCGCATGGCTACGGCATGGTGCTCGCGGCCTACATGGCCGACAAGTCCGTGTTCGATTCCATGTTTCGTTATTTCCGGGCGCATCCCAGCATCAATGCCAGTCACCTGATGGCCTGGAAGCAGACGCTGAAGAATGGCCGGATGGTCGACGTCGAGGGCGCCGACTCGGCGACCGACGGCGACCTGGATATCGCCTACAGCCTGCTGCTGGCGGATGTGCAATGGGGTTCGGCCGGCGCGGTCAACTATCGCGCCGAGGCTTTGTCCGTGCTGCACGATATCCTCGCGCGCGAGGTCAACACGGCGACCTGGACGCTCACCCCCGGTGACTGGGCCTCCGGCGCCGACGCCAACCACACCAGGCCCTCCGATTTCATGACCGGACATTTCCTCGCTTTCGCCAAAGCCGACACGGTCAATGCCGGAAAATGGAGCAAGATCTACAGTGCGGTCGCGAAAATCGTGAATTACCAATTCCGGCATGGCAGCCAGAATACCGGCTTGATGCCCGATTTCATGGTCCGCTCAGGCGCCAATTTTGTCCCCGTGCCAGGAACTTACCTCGAGACGCCGCACGACGGCGACTTCGACTACAACGCTTGCCGGACCCCGTGGCGTCTGGCGATATCCTACGTCCTGCACGGCAGGACCGACATGCTGGCCGCTCTGCGCAAACAGGCCGCCTGGATCAGCGCCAAGACAAGCCGAATACCGACCAATATCCGGGCCGGCTATTACGTGCGTAACGGC
Organism: Pseudolabrys sp.; assembly: GCA_035549515.1. Lineage (GTDB taxonomy): Bacteria > Pseudomonadota > Alphaproteobacteria > Rhizobiales > Xanthobacteraceae > Pseudolabrys. The sequence goes on from DASZQT010000184.1 coordinate 8,723, forward strand.
CCCAACGGAAAAAGTTACGTCAACTTCGACGATCTTCCCTTCACCGCGCCGTTCGCCGTCAACGCCATGACGGGTGGCGCAGCCGCGCAAACCTGGCTCAACCGGCTTTGGACATCGATTGCGGGCGGCGACTACGGCCTCAAGACCGACTACTATGGGGACTCGATCCGGTTGCAAGTCATGCTGACGGTCGCCGGCGATTGGTGGGCGCCGTAACCATGGGAGACGGCCGCGATGAAAGCAATCGCGAGAAGTCCGCTCGTTTTCGCACTCATCATCGCGATTGGGCATACTGCGGCGCGCGCAGCACCGCCAACCCACACCGTCGCCACTGTCAACGGCGTCAAGGTCGACCGTTACACTTGGCTCGATTCGCAAAAGCGGCCGCGCAGCGTATCGCTGAAGATGGAGGGCAACGGCAATACCGGCCATGGCGGCTATGCCGTGCAACTGACCTATCAGTACAACGACAATGGTACGTGGCGAACGGTCACCGCCAATGCGACATCCGGCTCGGATGGCGGTTTCGGCTATTTCGTCTCGCATGAGCGCTATCGCGATTTCACCGACGGCAGCAACGACACCATCGCCAATAAGGTCTTTCACAAGGACGATTCTCCGCTCGGCCGGCAATTTGCGGCGGTCGGGACGATGCTGAGCTTGAACAATGCCAATGCCGCCGGTCATCGTTTCACGACGACTTATTCGCACTACGGAACGATCGCGCCGATCCGCAAGGACGCCGACGGAAACGATGTTTCCAAGACGCCGACCGACCCGTCCAAGCTGAAACTCTATGCGCTGCCGGTCTCCATCACCTGGGTGTTCCAGACCGGCATGGACTATCCGCGCATCCAGACCACGGTCGATCTTTCCCAGACCGGCGGTCCGGACCGGGTGAATTTCGATCTACGCGCGCCCTATGGCGTTTTGAATTTCGACAATGGCGGCAACAACGTCATCAAGACCGCGATGTGGGGCGACCGCTACCATTTCATGAACACGGCCGCGCCGCTGACGCGCAATAGCACGTGGACCTGGCGGGTCGCGAACAAAGGCGCGCGCTACAATGCACTGATCGCCGGCGCTTACGAGATGGGCTTGGTCGAACCGAAAAAATTCAGCCAGAGCACGCTGGCGGACGGCTATTCCGACGCGCGCGGCCACACGTCGACGAGTTACAACAAGGGCAAGGGTTGCCGCCCGGACGAGGATCAACTGATACCGTGCGACTGGGAATGGCCGTACCAATCGGCGCAGTACAGCCTGCCCTATAACGATCCGAACGGGACAACGACTTTCGAGAAGATCGCATGGGGCACTACCGCGTTCTGGGGCACCGGCACGAGCCTGACGACGGTATACGATACCGCCTCGACGTCGGAACCCTTCAAGGGCTTCCCGGGCAACAAGCGGATTACCTACAATATCTGCGTGGTGCTCGGCCGCACCATCGCCGGCGGGCTGACCAAATCGGTGGCGGCTGGGCCGAGCTACAATTGCGCGACCGCGGCCGCGCCGTGAGCGAATAGCAAGGGGAGCGTGAACTCCCCAACTACTCGCTACTCACGATTCGTTTTCTTTTTCAGCCGCCGAGATACTTCGTCGGATCGACCGGAGTCGAGCCCTTGCGGATCTCGAAGTGCAGTTGCGGCGAGGTGACGTTGCCGGTCTGCCCGGCATGCGCGATCACCTGCCCGCGCTTGACCGCATCGCCGCGCTTGACCGTCAGCGAACTGGCATTGGCGTAGGCCGACACGAAGCCGTTCGAGTGACGGATCAGCACCAGATTGCCGTAGCCTTTGAGCTCGTTGCCGGCATAGGCGACGACGCCGTCCTCGGCCGCCTTGATCGGCGTCCCCTCCGGCACCGCCAGATTGATCCCGTCGTTCTGGGTGCCATTCGGGCGTTGACCGAAGCCGGCGATGATGCGGCCCTTCACCGGCCAGCGGAATGCGGGCATGCCGCCTGCGGGCTCGGCGCTCTTGGCGACCGGCTCGGGCGCGGGCGGGGCCGGCGTCACCATGCGGGCGTTCTGCGCCGGAATGCTGTCGACCCGTTCGATCGGCGGCGCCGCGCGCGGATAAACCGGCTGCGCCAGCGGCGGCTGACGCATCACCATCTGCTGCTGCGCCGGCGCGGGTTGTTTTTCGCGCGATGCGACCGGGCGGCGCGCGTTGCCGGGAATCGTGATGCGGTCGCCGGCGCTGAGTTTGGCGTAGACCTGGATGTGGTTGGCACGCGCCAGCTCGGCATGCGAGATGCCGTATCTACGCGCGATGCCGATCAGCGTCTCGCCCGGCTGCACGACATGAACGTTCGCGGCCACTTGAGCGCGCGGCGCTTCACGCACCGGCTCGTGGCGCGGTGGCTCGTGGCGCGGCGGCTCATAGGCCGTGGTCGCGCGCGGCGGCGGCGCATAGGGTTGCGGGCGCGGCGCGCTCTGCGACACATAACGCGGAATGACCAGGCGCTGCCCGGGCCGCACCGCATAAGCGCTCTTGATGCCGTTGGTCTCGAGGATGGCCGCAGCCGGCACGCCGTATTTGTGCGCGATGCTTTGCACCGTCTGGCCACGCTCGACCGTCACCGGTTTGCCGCCGTCCCAGGTCCAGTGTCCCGCCGGTTGCGGCGGTGGAGCGGGTGGCGGCGGGGGCGGCGGCGCGGCGGCCACGCGCTGAGTGACCGAACCGGTATATTCGGGCGTTGCAGCCGGCGGGCGATAGGCCCCCAGCCCTTCCGCACCATAGGAAACGCCGCCGGGCGCCACCGTGGCGGGCCGGCTCGGCGCCGGCAGCGGCTGCGACCAGACCTGGCCGGTCGGCGCGGGACGCGGCGTGACCGACCCGGTCACTTCCTGCTGCGGCGCGGGAGCCTGGCTGGTTCGGGTGCCGAAATCGAAATTATTGACGCGCGCGGAGTCCGAGCAAGCGGCGACACTGGCGCCCAACAGGACAAGGACTGCAACGCGCGGCCAGACCTGCGAACGCAACGGCACTATGAAGCGCGGCATGTTATCACTCACTCATACGCACGAAACGCAGAGCCTGAAATAAAGCAGCCGCGAGTAAATAAGCCTTTAAGAATACCGTTCCGTTACCGCCGCCGTTAAATTACAGGCGATTGTCGGCAAAAATATCACACAGCATGCGCTGTCATTCGGGGGCGAGAGCGGCACGAGGAATGACGACGGCGGATCACAGCTCCCTCGCGGCGCCTGCGACCAGCGGCACGAAGCGCACCGCGATCAGTTCTTCGCGTTTGAAGCCTTGCGGCGTATCGGTCAGCTTGACGATGCGCTGCGGCCCCTCCGCAGGCCCGACCGGCATGACCAGCACACCGCCTTCCGCGAGTTGATCGATCAGGCTTTGCGGAATGTCGGCGCCCGCCGCCGTCACCAGAATGCGGTCGAAAGCGCCCTGGCCCGGCAGTGCAGCGAGGCCGTCGCCCACGATCACCTCCACATTGTCGTAGCCGAGCGCGGCGAGCCGCGCGCGCGCCGTGGCGGCCAGCGTGCGATAGCGCTCGATACTCACCGCCTCGCACGCCAGCCGCGAAAGCACGGCCGCCTGGTACCCCGAGCCGGTGCCGATCTCTAGCACGCGATGGTTCGGTCGCACCGCCAATTGCTCGGTCATGTAGGCGACGACGTAAGGCTGGCTGATGGTCTGTCCACAGGACACCGGTAAGGCGCGGTCGGCATAGGCCATGGCGGCGTCCTGCGGTTCCACGAAGCGCTCGCGCGGCACCTCGTCCATGGCGCGCAACACCGCCTGGTCGGAGATGCCCTGCCGGCGCAGCGCAAGCAGCAATTCCACGCGGCCGACGTCCCGCGTTTCTCCTGATTTCGCCACTCCGGTTCCCCCTTCACGCCATTTTTAGCACGTCTTCTAAGACTTCGGATAAGGTTGCTTGGACGGTAGAGTCGGGCAGCGGCCGCACGCGGAGTGCCCGGCTGCTGTCGTTGCGGAACGGAGCAGGCGAATGGCGAATTCCCAGCGCCTCCTGGTGGTCGAGGATGAGTATCTCATCCGCATGCTGCTGGAGGACATGCTCACGGATATTGGATACCAGGTGGCGGCCGCGGTCGGCACCATCGACGAGGCCAAGCAGGCGGCGGCCTCGGGCGGCTTCGACGCCGCCATCCTCGACGTCAATCTCGACGGCGAGGAGATTTTCCCGGTGGCCGACATCCTGGCCGGCCGCGGGCTACCCTTTGTGTTCGTGACCGGCTATGGCGAGGCGAGCCTGCCGCAGGCCTATCGCGGACGCCCAGCGCTGCAGAAGCCGTTCCAGGCCGAGCGGCTGAAGGCGACGCTGGCGGGCATGCTGGCGGAGGCGTGATCGCTCCGTATTCGGGTGGACGCGCCTCATCCACCGCTCATTCCCGCGAAAGCGGGAATTCAGCGCGCGCTCACAGCTGGGTCCCCGCTTTCGCGTGGACGAGCGGAGTTCGTGGCGACGCGGTCGCAAATCGGCTCAATCAAACACGTCCGCCAGCGTGGTCATGAACGGCTCATCGGTGAGATCGAGCCGCAACGGCGTCACCGCGATGCGCTTCTGATCGAGCGCGGCGAGGTCGCTGCCGGGCGCCGCCCCGGGCAGGCCGCCGCGCGCGAACGCGATCCAGTAATAGGGATTGCCGCGCCCATCGTGGCGCGCATCGATGCGCAAGAGTTCCTGATCGCGTTTGCCCTGCACCGCCACCGCGATGCCGGCGATCTCGCCCGGCGCGCAGTCGGGAAAGTTCACGTTCACCAGCACATCACGCGGCATGCCGGCCTTCAGCACGCGGCGGATGATATCCGGCGCGTGGTGGATCGCGGTTTCCCAGAGCGGTAAGCGCTTCATCGCGAACGCATAGGCCTGCGACAGCGCGAACGACGGGATTCCGAGCACGGTGCCTTCCATGGCGCCGGCGACGGTGCCCGAATAGGTGACGTCCTCGGCGCAGTTGCGCCCGCGATTGACGCCGGAGAGCACGAGGTCCGGCTTCTCCGGCATGATGTGGCGCACGCCCATGATGACGCAGTCGGTGGGCGTGCCCTTGACCGCGAAATGGCGATCGTCGACCGCGCGCAGGCGCAAGGGATCGTTGAGCGAGAGCGAATGCGAGACGCCCGACTGGTCGGTCTCCGGCGCGACGATCCACACATCGTCCGACAGCGCGCGCGCGATCTGTTCGCAGGCGGAAAGCCCCGGCGCGTGGATGCCGTCGTCATTGGTCACGAGAATGCGCATGGCTTCTTTCTTATCCCTCCCCTGAAAGGGGAGGGTCGATCGCGCGCAGCACGATCGGGGTGGGGTCGTTTGCCAAAAGCCCCCACCCGGTCGCCTTCGGCGAACACCCTCCCCTGCAGGCGGGGGAGGGATAGGAGGGGCCGCGCTGCTTTCGATTGCTCATTTCGCTTTCTCAATCGTCTTCACACCGCCCATATAGGGCAGCAACGCATCCGGCACGGCGATCGCGCCGTTCTCCTGCTGATAGGTTTCCATCACCGCGATCAGCGCGCGGCCGACGGCGACGCCGGAGCCGTTGAGCGTGTGCACGAACTGGGGCTTGCCGTCCTTGCCGCGATAGCGCGCGTTCATGCGGCGGGCCTGGAAGTCGCCGCAGACCGAGCAGGACGAAATTTCGCGATAGGCGCCCTGCCCCGGCAGCCACACCTCGATGTCGTAGGTCTTCTGCGAGGCAAAGCCCATGTCGCCGGTGCAGAGCGTGACCACGCGGTAATGCAGATCGAGCTTTTTCAGCACGGCCTCGGCGCAGGCGAGCATGCGCTCGTGCTCTTCTTTCGACTTTTCCGGCGTGGTGATGGAGACGAGCTCGACCTTGGTGAACTGATGCTGGCGGATCATGCCGCGCGTATCGCGCCCCGCCGCGCCCGCTTCGGCACGGAAGCAGGGTGTGCAGGCGGTGAGCCTCAAGGGGAGTTCTTCTTCGGCGACGATCTTCTCGCGCACCAGATTGGTGAGCGGCACTTCGGCGGTGGGGATGAGCCAGCGCTGAATCTTTTGCGGTTCGCCTTCCGCAATTCTGGTTGCCTCTGCGATCAAGTACGAAACTCTGTCTTTGTTCAGCTTACCTTCGTCCCTCAATCCCTGTATGGCCTTTAGAGTTTCCTCAACAACACGGTCACGAAAATTGCTCGTAGCGAGAATTG
>DASZQT010000185.1:0-3082 GCA_035549515.1 Pseudolabrys sp.
CAAGGCCGATGATGACGCCGACCAGGAACACCACCATGCCGGCGGTCTCCGGCGGGATGAAGGCGCGCAGCCGCGACCATACGCGCGACAGACCGATCTCGATCAGGCCGGCGAACATGGTCATGCCCCAGACCAGCGGCAACCCGCCGAGCTTGGCCGCCAGCACCGAGGGCGCCAGATAGACGCCGGTGAAGATCGAGGGCGCCAGGAAGCGCGAGCCGACCGGCCCGCGCGGCAGCGCCTGCAGGAGGGCGGCGACCGCCAGCGCCAGCATGGCCATGCGCAGGATGGCCGCGATCACCTCGGCCGGCGCATGCGCCTCGCGCGCGATGATCAGCGGATAGATCATGAAGATCGCGATCACCCCGACATGCTGTACGGCGCTGATGACCGTGATCGCGAGCGGCGGCTCTTCGGCGGCGCCATAGACCAGGTTGGCCGGTTTTTTCATGCGAGGGAGGCCTGGCGGGGTGACGAACGGGCGGAAAGCGCGTGCGGCGGGACGCCGCACTGGAGCACGGGCAGGGCGTCCCTGGCCAGCATCGCCCGGTACCGCGCAGTGGAAAAGCCGGTTTCGCCGCTAGATATTGCGGCTGGTTCTCGCACGGCGCCCCAAAACTTGGCGCATTCCGCCCGATATGGTATTGGCGGCGCTCAATCCCGGACCTTACTTACCAGTCGGCGCGGGCCGTTTCAGGCCGGGCGCCAGGAGAATGTGATGTCGGCTCAGTCCAGCGCTCAATCGTTGAGCGAAGCGAGTTCCCTGTTCACCACGCCCTTGAGCGAGGTGGATCCCGAAATCGCGCACGCCATCGGCCTCGAACTCGGTCGCCAGCGCGACGAGATCGAACTGATCGCTTCGGAAAACATCGTCTCGCGCGCCGTGCTGGAAGCGCAGGGTTCGGTGCTCACCAACAAATACGCCGAGGGCCTGCCGGGCCGGCGCTATTACGGCGGTTGCCAATACGTCGATATCGTCGAGCGGCTGGCGATCGAGCGCATCACCAAGCTGTTTGGCTGCGGTTTCGCCAATGTGCAGCCGCATTCCGGGGCTTCCGCCAATGCCGCGGTATTCTTCGCGCTGATGCAGCCCGGCGATACCTTCATGGGCCTCAATCTCGCCGCCGGCGGGCATCTGTCGCATGGCATGGCGCTCAACATGTCGGGCAAGTGGTTCAAGCCGGTGCCCTACAATGTGCGGCGCGACGACCAGCGCATCGACATGGACGAGGTCGAGCGCCTCGCGCATGAGCACAAGCCGAAGCTCATCATCGCCGGCGGTTCGGCCTATCCGCGCATCATCGACTTCCGCCGCTTCCGTGAGATTTGCGACGCGGTCGGCGCTTACCTGATGGTCGACATGGCGCATTTCGCCGGTCTGGTGGCCGGCGGCGTGCACCCTTCGCCGTTCCCGCATGCGCATGTGGTGACCACCACCACGCACAAGACGCTGCGCGGCCCGCGCGGCGGCGTGATCCTGACCAATGACGAGGATCTCGCCAAGAAGCTCAATTCGGCCGTGTTCCCCGGCCTGCAGGGCGGCCCGCTGATGCATGTAATCGCCGCCAAGGCGGTCGCCTTCGGCGAGGCGCTGCAGCCGTCGTTCAAGGTCTACGCCAAGAACGTGGTGGAGAACGCCAAGGCATTGGCGGAAACCTTGAAGTCGCACGGCTTCGATATCGTGTCGGGCGGCACCGACACCCATCTGATGCTGGTCGACCTGCGCCCCAAGAAGCTCACCGGCAAGGTGGCGGAGGCAGCGCTGGGCCGCGCTCACATCACCTGCAACAAGAACGGCATCCCGTTCGATCCGGAAAAGCCGATGGTGACTTCGGGCGTGCGGCTCGGCACACCCGCCGGCACCACGCGCGGCTTCGGCGTGGCGGAATTCCGCGCGGTCGGCGAGATGATCGTGGAAGTGCTCGACGTGCTGTCGCAGAAACAGGCGGACGAGGATTCGCTGGTGGAAGCCAAAGTGCGCGACAAGGTGAAGGCGCTGCTCAAGCGGTTTCCGATTTACCCATGATGGCGCTGTAAGGGGGGACCGATGCGTTGCCCAAGCTGCGGTAGCCTCGACACGCAGGTGAAGGACTCGCGGCCGACCGAGGACTCGGCCGTGATCCGCCGCCGCCGCGTGTGCCTGACCTGCAATTTCCGCTTCACCACCTTCGAGCGCGTGCAGTTGCGCGAGCTCACCGTGATCAAGCGCAACGGCCGCCGCGTGCCGTTCGACCGCGACAAGCTGATGCGCTCGGTCGAGATCGCGCTGCGCAAGCGCCCGGTCGATCCCGAGCGGGTCGAGCAGATGGTGTCGAAGATCGTGCGCGAACTGGAAAGCCTGGGCGAGAACGAAGTGTCGTCGGAAACCATCGGCGAGACGGTGATGGAGCACTTGCGCGCGCTCGACGATGTCGCCTATGTGCGCTTCGCCAGCGTCTATCGCAATTTCCGCGAGGCCAAGGACTTCCGCGCCGCGCTCGACGAATTGTCGGACGACGGCAAGCCGGTCACAACGTTACGGAAATGAATTGTCTCGCGGTTAGCAACTCGCCGCAGCCTTTCCCTCCCCCCGCGAGCACTTGCGAGCGGTGGGGAGGGTCGGCGCTGAAAGCGCCGGGGTGGGGGGGGCTCTCTTTTTTCGACAAAATTTCCCCCCACCCCCAACCCCTCCCCACCGCTCCGCGTCGCGGCGCGGGGGGAGGGGAGCAGAGAGCGTGCTTCGTGTGATGATGGAAACGACGACAGAAACAAACGCCACCGCGGACGACGCGCGCTACATGCAGCTTGCGCTTTCGCTCGGCCGGCGCGGGCTTGGGGCAACGTGGCCCAATCCGGCGGTCGGCGCCGTGATCGTGAAGGACGGCGTCATCGTCGGTCGCGGCTCGACGCAACCGGGCGGCCGCCCGCATGCCGAGGTGGAGGCGCTGCGGCAGGCCAAGAAGGCCGCGCACGGTGCGACCATGTATGTGACGCTCGAGCCGTGCTCGCATCACGGCAAGTCGCCCCCGTGTGCCGATGCCATCATCCGCGCTGGCATCAAGCGCGTGGTCTCGGCGCTGGAAGACCCGAACCCGGAAGTCGC
>DASZQT010000186.1:0-6174 GCA_035549515.1 Pseudolabrys sp.
GCCTATCTCTATTACGTGGTGCCGAAAGTGATCCTGTTCCGCACCGAGCATTCGCGCCGCACGCTGGTGCCGCAGGTCGACTTCATCAGCGCGCCGGGCGCCAGCGACCCGAACGTATTCCGCACCGGCGGGCCGATCGCGCTGGTCACCAACCGCTGCCTGTTCTCGTTCGGCAATGGTCGCTTCGCCCTGCAAAGCGTGCATCCCGGCCATACGGTCGCGGAAGTGATCGAGCACACCGGCTTCGATTTCGACATGCCGACAAGCGTGCCGGAAACGCCGCCGCCCGCGCCCGAGACATTGCGCCTGATGCGCGAGGTGGTCGCGCCGCAACTGGCCGAGGTCTATCCGCAGTTCGCGCGGCAGGTGTTCGGCGTCGGCGAACAAAGTTTCGTGCGCTGAAAACTTCTCCATCATGTCGGGGCGCTCGCGAAGCGAGCGAACCCGGAATGACAAGCAATGTGCGAGCGGCTAGTGTGCCGCCCCACGCGGCCGCAGAGCCGCGCGCATGCAAGACGGAAATAGAGGGAAACGTCCGGTGAGAACGGTGGAAGCGGCGGTGATCGGTGTCGGCTGGGTCGGCGGGACGCGCGCGGAGACGCTGGCGCGCACGGCATTGGTCGACAAATTGCATCTGTGCGAAATCCGGCCCGACCGGCTGAAAGAAGTGACCGAACTTTACAAGCCGGCGACGTCGACGCTCGACTACAATGACATCATCAACAATCCGAACATCTCGGTGGTCTATATCTCGACCACCCCGGAAACCAATCACTATCCGATCTGCCGCGACTGCCTGAAGTCCGGCAAGAACGTGATGCTGGAAAAGCCGATCGCGCTGGAATTGTGGGAAGCCGACGAGTTGATCCATCTCGCCAGGCGCAACAACCTTAAATTCAGCATCGGCTATTCGCAGCGCTTCAACAGCAAGATCGCCTACGCCAAGAAGAAGATCGTCGACGGCACGCTGGGCAAGGTGGTGTCGGTGCTGGTCAGCCGCCATCTGTCGCGCTCGCTCGGCAAGAAGATCGCCGGCCGCGTGCGGCTCTCGCCGGTGGTGATGGAATCGACGCACGATCTCGATTTCGTGTTCTGGCTCTTGGAGCCGGCCAAGCCCGTGCGCGTCTATTCGCAAGGCGCCTATGGTTACATGGAAGCGGTGAACGGCTCGCACGACGTCATGTTCACCAATGTCACGATGGACAACGGCACCGCGGTGATGATCGCCGGCGGCTGGAACCTGCCGCCGAGCTATCCGAACTATTGCGCGACCTGGATCGAGATCACCGGCACCGAGGGCTCGCTGTTCCTCGACGACAGCCAGCGCGACAACTGGCTCAACACCATGAAGGACGGCACGCAATTCCCGATGTCGACCATGCCGGGCGAATGGGTCGACGAGGTGTTCGCCGGCGGCATGGGGCCGGAGACCATCCATTTCCTGGAAGCCTGTATCCGCGACACGCCGGTGATGGTGACGCCGGAATCCGCGCGCATGGTGATGGAAACCTACAGCGCGGCGGATTTGTCGGCCGACCGCAACGAACCGGTCGACCTGCCGCTGTCGAACGAAACGATCTCGGCCATCGCGGAGTTCAAGGCGAAGTTCCGGGCGGGGGAGAATAAGTAGCATCTGTCATTCCGGGGCGGCGCGTAGCACCGAACCCGGAATCCAGATGCTCGCTCCGAATCCATTTCTGGAATCCGGGTTCGCGCCACCGATCTCGGCTATAGCCGAGATCGGCAAATATCGATGCCCAAGTCGGCTAAAGCCGACTTGGGTGGCGCCCCCGGAATGACAATCGAGAGGAATCGCATGAAACAAAACGCCAAGGGTCTCGGGCTCGCCATCATCGGCGGCGGGCGCGTCGGCCTGTTCCGCGGCGAGGTGGCCGCGCGCCATCCATCGGTGGAGTGGATCGGGCTCGCGGAGAAGAACCCGAACCGCGCCGGCGAAGTCGGCCCCAAGATCAAGGCCGATTTCGTGACCCAGAGTCATGTCGAGCTGATCAAGCGCCCCGAGGTCACCTGCGCCATCATCGCGACCGACGAGCACCTGCATGTCGATCCGATCATGGCCTGCATCGAGCGCGGCATTCCGATGCTGATCGAGAAGCCGCTGGCCACGCGGCTGGAAGAATCCGCGCGCGTGATGAAGCTGATCATGGACGCCAAGCTCGACGCGGTGGTCGGCTATACGCAGCGCTTCCGCCGCCGCTGGCTCGCCGCCAAGGAGAAATGCCGCACGGGCGCCTTGGGAGAAGTGACGCTGGTCACCTCGCGCGCCTTCATGAACCGGCTGGTCGCCATCGACAATTACAAACGCACCGACGACCCTTCGACCATCTCGCCGATGGTGATCTCCGGCACGCATGCGCTCGACATCTGCATGTGGTGCCTGGAAGGCAAGACGCCGACGGAAGTCTATGCCCGCTCGATCGACAAGGTGCTGGGCCCGCTCTACAAGGGGATCGATGCCACCGCCGGCATGATCTCGTTCGACGACGGTACGCTCTATCACCTCAGCATGTCGTGGGCGATGCCGGTGACCTGGCCGGCCGCGGTCTATTCGCTCGCAGTCGGAATCTCCGGCACCACCGGCGTGCTCACCATCGACGACACCCATCGCGACATCGTGCTCGCGGTGTCGAAGCCGCAAAGCGAGGGCTATAATCCCGACGCCACACGCCTGGTCGATTTCATGGGCAGCTATCCGCCCGGCGACATGGTGCTCGGCGAATTACGCGGGCCGATGGCGGAGGAGACCGTGAGCTGGCTCAACCGGGTCTCGCTCGGGCTGCCGACCGCCGCCACCACGGTGCAGGAGGCGCACCGCAATTTGATGCTGACCAAGGCGCTCGATCTGTCGGCCAAGCGAAAAGCACCGGTGAAGCTGCCGCTCGACGCCGACGACATCCGAGCACTGGCGTAGACGCTTCGCGCTTTCGTCGCGCGCCTGCGTAGGGGATTCCTTAAGTATTTCGGCGGCGGTTTGGCGCGCCTGCATTGACGCGCGCGACGCGCGCACTTCTAATGCTCGCGGAAGAATCGGCGCAGGGGGATCTCGTGTCGGTGAAAATTCGGTCGACCCGCATGCTGATACGGGGCCTTGTCGTTGCAGTTATGGCGCTCGGCGGCGCGTTGGCCAATGTACGGCAGGCCGATGCGGAATCGCTGAAGGACCAGGCGGCCACGACGAAGAAGTACGTCGAAGAATTCTATCCGTTGTGGTTCACCGCCATCCAGTCGCATACCGGCTCCAACAGGCTCGCCGGTCCCGATCAGATCTCATACGTCTATCGTTTGGTGGTCGCGATCAACAACGACACGCTCTACGCCAGCACATTCCTGGACCTCTCGTCCGAGCCGGTCATTCTCACGGTGCCGGCGACGCAGGTTCGTTACTCGGTGCTCACGCTCGATCCCTATGGCGACATCTTCACGTCCGGGATTTCGACCGAAAACCGGGGCGTCTATGCCCTCATGGGGCCCGATTATTCCGGCGAATACCCGCACACGGCGATCCCGATTCGATTGCCGCTCGATCACATGATCATCATTTTCCGCGCTGACAAATATTCCAGCGCCGGCAAAAATCAGGAGAATCAGGCCGACCGGTTTCGCAGCTCGCTGTTGATGCAGCCTTACAGCGAATGGCGCAAGAACCACTCCGGTGGCGCGACCACGATCTATCCCGAACGCGATTTCAGCGTGTCGCTCAAGCTGGCCGCCGACCGGCTGATCGAGATCCAGCCGCTCACGTTTCTCAAGCAGCTACAGACCGCGGTGGCGTCACCGATCGTTCCGCCGCTGTCCGCGCAACAGCAGAAGCTGTCGGACAAATTCAACCGCCTGTTCAACGCGAGCGGACGCAAAGGCGCCGCCTTCGCGGACGGCGCCCGCGCGGGACACAAGGCCATCCTGCAAAACTATCTGACCCACACCGACGCGCATAACTGGATCGACTTCACCAATATCGGCAAATGGACGAGCGCCGAGGCGCTCGACCGCTCCTCGATCACGGAGTTTCTCCAATACGGCAACGACCACGATACGGCGGCCTACTATCACGCGTTCACCGACGGGCAGGGTAAGGCGCTCGACGGCAGCAATCCGCTCGGCTATGTGCTGCAAATTCCGAAGGGGCAAATTCCGCAAGCCCAGCGCTTCTGGTCGCTCACCGCCTATACGCCGGATACGGTCGAGCTCATCCGCAACGGCGCCGACAAATACGAAATCGCAAGTTACACGCCCGGCCTGCATTACAACGCCGACGGCTCGCTCACGCTCTACATGTCGGCGACGCGCCCGCAGGGCGTGACGCAGGCGAACTGGCTTCCGGTCGTATCCGGGCCGTTCAACGTGATGCTCAGGGTCTACGGGCCTGAGGGTAACGTCGCCGCCGGCACCTACGTCCCGCCGGCCATCCGCAAACGCTGAGTTTCTCTCCGCTTCCTGGCAGAGGCCGAAATCGGTCGCGACGGGGCTTGCCGGCCCCGCTGCGACGGCTATCGTGTAGCCCATTATAAAAAGCCAGGTGGAGGATGCGATGAGGAGCGTAGCGGCGAGCAGCTTGCGTGCCGGCGGCGTGGTGCTGGGTCTTTTCCTGTTGTTCGGCGCGGCGGGGGCCAATGCGGCCGACGATGCTTCGAAATATCCCGACAAGCCGATCCACGTCATCGTGCCCTTCGCGCCCGGTGGCGCCTCGGACTTCGCCATCCGGCTGATCCAGCCCGCGCTCACCAAGGAGCTCGGCCAGCAGCTCGTGATCGACAATCGGACCGGCGCCTCCGGCAATATCGGCATGGAAGTCGCCGCGCATGCCGCGCCCGACGGCTACACGTTGTTCTTCGGCAATATCGGCACCATCTCGATCAATCCGCACTTCTACCCCGACCTCAAGGTCAAGCCGGACCAGGATTTCATCCCGATCTCGATGGCGGCCGAAACGGCGGGCATTCTGATCGCGAGCCCCAAGTTCCCGGCCAACTCGGTCAAGGAGATGGTCGCCTATGTGAAGGCGCATCCCGGCAAGGTGAATTACGCCGCGGCCGGCATCAGCACGCTCAATACGCTGGCGATGGAGAAATTCCGGCAAAGCGCCGGGCTCGACATGACGCAGGTGCCCTACAAGGGCGGCGCGGGGCCGGCGGTCGCGGACCTGATGGCGGGGAATGTCGACGTGATGTTCGTCACGTTGTCCTCCGCCGTCGGGCATGTGAAGGCCGGGCAGTTGAAGGGCCTCGCCGTGACCACGCGCGAGCGCGCGCCGCAGCTTCCCGACGTGCCGACTTTGTTTGAGCAGGGCTATCCCGATGAGGTGAGCTCTTCGTGGCAGGGCCTGTTCGCGCTCAAGGGCACGCCGAAGCCGATCGTCGACAAGCTGTTTGCCGCGGTGGCCAAGGCGATGGCCGATCCCGACGTGAAGAAGCACATGACCACCGCCGCCATGATCCCGAGCGCAAGCGCGTCGCCGGAGGCGTTCAAGCAATTCCTCGCCGGCGAGTCGACGCGCTGGAAGAAGGTCGTGCAGCAGGTCAAGACGGCCGACGCGAAGAGCAAGAAGTAGGGCCGCGTCGATTGAGACGCGACCACCTCTCCCCGTTCATTCCCGCGACCCGTCTTCGCGAAGGTGCTTCGACGGGCTGATGCCTAAGCCCGCCGTAGCGATAGCGAAGGCGGGAAGCGGGAATCCAGCACTGCGTCGATCCGATTAATGGGGTCGGCGCTGGGTCCCCGCTTTCGCGGGGACGAACTGGGGTGGGCCCCGCGCGGCGGCGCGCTCCCCTCCCCCCCGCGAGCGAAGCGAGTGGTGGGGAGGGGTCGGGGGTGGGGGGTCTTAACGCCTCTCGATGACGCCCCCCACCCGACGCGTCGCCTTCGCTACGCTATGGCGACGCGCCACCCTCCCCACCGCTTCGCGGGGGGAGGGAAAGAGCCTCCCGCACCCGCGCAATCGCCCCATCCCACTCGCGCGCTTCGCCCTGCCGGAACAGGCGCGCGGTCGGATACCAGGGACTGTCGTCGCGGCCCATGAGCCAACGAAAGTCCGGCACGAAAGTGAGCAGGATCCACGTCGGCTTGCCGAGCGCGGCGGAAAGATGCGCGACGCTGGTATCGACCGAGATGACGAGATCGAGCGACGAGACGAGGCCGGCGGTGTCGGAAAAATCC
>DASZQT010000187.1:0-17762 GCA_035549515.1 Pseudolabrys sp.
CGGCACCTCATCATGGATTGCCGGCTCTAGCCCGGCAATGACAGAAAGCGAAATGACCCCCCACATCGTTCTCATCCTCTTCCTCGCCGGCATCGGCGGCGGCATGCTGTCGTCGCTGGTCGGCGGGGCGGCGGTCGTCACCTATCCCGCGCTGATCGCCGCCGGCATCCCGCCGCTGACGGCGACCACCTGCAATCTCACCGCCTCGTTCCCCGGCACGTTCTTCGCGGCCATGAGCGACCGCAAGCAATTGCCGGCCCTGGACCGCGCCTTCATCGGCATGGTGATCGCCTCGATGATCGGCGCCGGCCTCGGCGCGGGCCTGCTGCTGGCGACGCCGCAGCGCGTGTTCGCGCTGCTGGTGCCGGTTCTGCTCGGATTTGCCACCGTGCTGTTCGCCTTCGCGCAACAGGTCGGCGACTGGCTGCGCGCCCGCGCACACAAACGCGGCCGCACCATCGATTTCAGCGTCACCAACCTGAAAATGCTTTTTCCGGTGTCGTTCTACGGCGGCTATTTCGGCGCCGGCGTCGGCGTGCTGCTGCTCGGCGTGATGTCGGTTGCGACCGGCGGCGATTATCGTTCCGCCAATGTGGTGAAGAATCTGGTCACCAGCTTCAACAGCGGCACCGCGGCGGCGATCTTCATCCTGCAAGGCACGGTGATCTGGCCGCAGACCTTGGCGCTGATGGCCGGCAGCATCATCGGCGGCGTCGCCGGCGGCTCGTTGGCGCGCGTGCTGCCGCGCGAATTGACACGCAACGCCGTCATCGTCGTCAGCGTGCTGCTCACGCTCTATTTCGCCTGGCGTTATTGGTTCTAAAGCGGCTTGGCGGCAACCTGCCGCGCCAATTCCACCACGCGCGCCGTCATCGCGCTATTGGCGTCGCATAAAGGATCGAGCACCGTGAAATGATTGGCGCCGGGAATCGCCTCGTAGCGAGTCTCGGCTCCCACTTTGCGCCAGGCTTCCGAAATAATCAGGCTCTGGCGCAGGAACTCGCTCGACTCGTTTCCGCCCACCACCGCATCGAGCGTGCGCCCGCTCGGCACTTTCCACGTAATCGGCGAAAGATCGTGCGCGGACTTCTCGTCCAGTCCGAGGTCCTTGTTGACCGAGGTCTGCAACAGCGGCGCCAGATCGAACACGCCGGAGATCGCGTAACCCGCCGGCACCAGATCGGCGGGCGCGTCGGCGGCAAGCGTCTTCCAGTCGGTCGCCATCATGCAGGCCGTAAGATGCCCGCCGGCGGAGTGACCGTAGACGAACACGCGCTGTCCGCGCTTGCGCCATAGATAAAGGCACGCCGCGCGCATCTGCTCGACAATGGTGGCGATCGATACGTCCGGGCAAAGATCGTAGCCGGCGACCGCGACCGTCACACCGCGCGCATTGGCGCCTGCCGCGATCTGGCTGAACTTGGCCGGCTCGAGCGAACGCCACCAGCCGCCATGAATGAACAGCGCGAGCGGCGCCTTGCCGTCGTCACCCACGGTCGGAAACAGGTCGATGGTCTGGCGCGGCGAGGGACCGTATTTCAGCCCCAACACGGCGCCGTGCGCGCCGGCGCGATAGGCCGCCGCGTCGCGCTCCCAGCGCGCGAAAATCTCCGGATGCTCGGGCACACGGGCGCGGTTGTCGTATTCGACTTCGTAGTTGATGGCAGGCATTGCGGTCTCCGTGCGGGCGCGCGACATTGAGGCAAAGCGCCGCGTGAGGCAAGGCGCGGGCTCTCCCATGTCATGGCCGGGCATAGCCCGTCGAAGACGGGCGTGATCGCCCTTATGTCCCGGCCACCCCGTTTAGGTGAACACAGTGCGCACCTAAGCGAGGTCACCGGGACAAGCCCGGTGACGACAGGTCGGGGCCACACGGCTTCCCGTTGACGCGAAACCTCGCTATTTCTTTCTCATGAAAATCGACGGCAAACCGACACGCACGATCTGGCTCGAACAGGACCGCGACGCGGTCGGCATCATCGACCAGACGCAACTGCCGCACCGCTTCGTCACCACGCGGCTGACGACGCTCATTGAGGCCGCGCATGCGATCAAATCGATGCAGGTGCGCGGGGCGCCGCTGATCGGCGCCGCGGCGGCTTATGGAATGTGGCTGGCGCTCAAGGCCGATGCCTCCGACGACAATCTCGAAAGCGCCTATGCCACGCTGCACGCCACCCGGCCGACCGCCATCAATCTGAAATGGGCACTCGATGAAGTGATGGCTGCGGTGCGCAACCGGCCGCGCGACGAGCGCGCGGCGGTGGCACTCGCGCGCGCCGGCGAGATCGCCGAGGAAGATGTCGCCATCAACCAGGCCATCGGCCGCCACGGGTTGAAGCTGATCGAGGACATCGCCGCGCGCAAGGATGGCGCGCGCGTCAATGTGCTCACCCATTGCAATGCCGGCTGGCTGGCGACCGTCGACTGGGGCACGGCGACCGCGCCGATCTATATGGCGCACGACAAGGGCCTGCCGGTGCATGTCTTCGCCGACGAGACGCGGCCGCGCAATCAGGGCGCCTCGCTCACCGCCTGGGAGCTCAACAAGCACGGCGTGCCGCATACCGTGATCCCCGACAATACCGGCGGCCACCTGATGCAGCACGGCATCGTCGATCTCGTCATCGTCGGCACAGACCGCACAACGGCGCAGGGCGATGTGTGCAACAAGATCGGCACCTATCTGAAAGCGCTGGCGGCAGCCGACAATAATGTGCCGTTCTATGTGGCGTTGCCCTCGCCGACCATCGACTTCACGGTCGGCGACGGCGTGGCCGAAATTCCAATCGAGCAGCGCGGCGCCGAGGAAGTCGCGACCATGACCGGCAAGACCAAGGACGGCCGCATCGAGACCGTGCAGGTGGTGCCGGACGGCTCCCCGGTTGCGAACTACGCCTTCGACGTGACGCCGGCGCGCCTCGTCACCGGGCTGATCACCGAGCGGGGCGTGCTCGCGGCGAACCGCGCGGCACTGGCGGCGGCCTTTCCCGAGCGGTCGCAAAGTCGCTAGAATTATGTCCTGTCATTCCGGGGCGCGTGCAGAGCACGCGCACGCCGGAATGACCGGATAACTGGATGACCTGATGAACTTCGCCGCCAAACCATTGGAACTCCCGGTCGACGGCCGCCAGTCGGAAACCGCGCTCAAGGTGGCGCGCGGCACCGCGCGGCTGTTGCACGCGCACGGCCATTGCGTGGTGAGCGAATTGCCGCTGCCGTCCGGGCGGCGCGCCGATCTGGTTGCGCTCGACGCACGCGGCGAAATCTGGATCGTCGAAATTAAATCCTCGGTCGCCGATTTCCGCGCCGATCAGAAATGGCACGAGTACCGCGCGCATTGCGACCGGCTGTTCTTCGCCACCTCGCTCGAAGTGCCGTGCGAGATTTTCCCGCCCGACACCGGGCTGATCGTGGCGGATGCTTACGGCGCCGAGCTCAGATGCGAGGCGCCCGAACACCGGCTGCCGGCCGCGACGCGGAAGGCCATGATGCTCCTGTTCGCGCGCGCCGCCGCGCGCAGACTGTCGAGCCTCGCCGACCCGGAAGGGCCGTATGGGGGGATGGATTAGACTGTGATGCGCGGGCGGTGAAACGCACTCCGCTCATTGCCGCGCAAGCGGGAATCCAGAAACGCGAAACCAACTCGCATTTCTGCGCTGGGTCCCCGCTGGAGTTTAGCCCCGGGAAAGCGGGGCCGGGGACGAACGGGAGAACGTTACCTTGGCGCGCGCATTTTCGGTTAAGACGGTCTCCGCTAGCGCGGAGCCCTTTTGGCCAAAATCCGCTGCAACGTGCGGCGATGCATGTTGAGCCGGCGCGCGGTTTCAGAGACGTTGCGGCCGCATAGTTCGTAAATGCGCTGGATGTGCTCCCAGCGCACGCGGTCGGCCGACATCGGATTTTCGGGCGGCTCGATCTTGGTATTGTCCTGCGCGAGCAGCGCCGCCATCACGTCATCGGCATCGACGGGCTTGGCCAGATAATCGACCGCGCCGAGCTTCACCGCATTGACCGCGGTGGCGATGTTGCCATAGCCGGTCAGGATGATGGCGCGCGCCTCGGGGCGCCGGCGTTTCAAGGCCGAGATGACATCGAGGCCATTGCCGTCGCCGAGCCGCATGTCGACCACCGCAAAGGCGGGAGCCTCCTGCTCGACTTGCAGCAGACCGTCGGCCACCGACTCCGCGATCGCAACCGAAAAACCACGGCTCTCCATCGCCTTGGCGAGCCGTTGCAGAAACGAACGGTCGTCCTCGACGATCAGCACCGTGCGCTCGCCCGGAATCGGCTCCTGCAGCGCCGTCGCGGCAGTATCGTTGATGGCGTCCACGCTTACATCCATGTCCAGTCACGCGCCTGCGCAACCCAGCTTGCACACCGGCGCCGGCCCACCTTTACCCTGTAACAAATAGTCGTCCGGCCCTCGGGCATCAAGCGGCTGGAAAGGTTAACCGCTGCTCGAAGTCGCTGCGCTGCCAGCGCAGATGGACGGTGGCGCCGTGCAGGGGCAGAGCGCGGTTGGCAAAAGAGAGCGTGGCGCCCGAGCGCTCAAGCAAGGTTTTGGCGATGAAAAAGCCCAGTCCCAGGCCGGTCGGCTCGTCTTCGCCCGCCGGTTGATGGCGTCGGCTGGTCACATAGGGCTCGCCGAGCCGGCCCACGATTTCCGGCGCGAAACCCGGCCCGTCGTCGCTGATCGTCACATCGATGGTCTCGGCGTCCCATTGCAGCGCCACCGCGACCCGCTCATGCGCGAAATCGACCGCATTCTCGACCAGGTTGCCGAGACCGTAGACGATCGCCGGATTGCGCGCGCCTACCGGTTCCGCGGCGCGGTCGGACGGCGCGCTCACCTCGATGGCGACGCCGAAATTGCGATGCGGCGCAACCACTTCCTCGATCAGGGCGGTGAGCGGCATGCGGTCGAACGGCTCGCCGCTCGAGGAAAGTTCCGTCAGCTTGGCGAGGATGTCGCGGCAGCGGGTGGCCTGCTCGCGCAACAGCCGGACGTCGTCGCCATGGGGCGCCTCGGCGGAAATGGCGTTTTCCAGTTCCTTGGCGATGACCGATATGGTGGACAGCGGCGTGCCCAGCTCGTGCGCGGCGGCGGCCGCCAGCCCATCGAGCTGCGACAAATGCTGCTCGCGCGCCAGCACCAGTTCGGTGGCCGCGAGCGCGTCCGATAGCTGGCGGGCTTCCTCGGTGATCTGCCAGGCATAGACGCCGATGAAGCCGATCGAGAGCAGCAGCGAGAGCCAGACGCCCATCATGTAGATCGGCGGCAGGCGCAGCGGATCGTCACTGTCCCAGGGCAGCGGGAAATGCACGAATACCAGCGCGGTGGCGCAGGCGATGGCGAAGCCGCCCAGCATCAGCGTGAAACGCGGCGGCAACGCCGTCGCCGACAACAACACCGGCGCCAGGAACAGGAACGCAAACGGATTCTGCAACCCGCCGGTCAGGAACAAAAGCACCGCCAACTCGGCGATATCGAAGGCGAGCAGCCAGGCGGCGCGGTCGGGCTCCAGCCGCTGCGCCATCTGAAAGCGCAATCGCAAAGCCACGTTGAGCCAGGCCGAAAGCGCGATCACCGCCAGGCAGGCAAAAATCGGCAGCTCGAATTCGAGCCCGAAATAGACCGCCAGCACGGCCGTGGTCTGGCCGGCGATGGCGAGCCAGCGCAGCCGCACCAGCGTGTTGAGGCGCACGTTGCGGCGAGGGCGGTCCTGGGCGAGATCGGGGGCGAGCATGGCGTGCCATCTAATGGTTGGCCCTGTCTATACCAATCGACGGCGGCGCGGGGCTTGCGCTTGCTGCGGCGGGGCGTCACATGTCGGGCCGTCATGGACGCACAGAACACCCCGGCCATCGCCGTCGACCGTCTGGTCAAGCGCTACAAGGCCGCCACCGCGGTGGACGGCATCACGTTCCATCTGCCGGCCGGATCGGTCACCGGGCTGCTCGGCGGCAACGGCGCCGGCAAGACCACCACCATCGCCATGATCATGGGCCTCGTCACCCCCACCTCCGGCACCGTCAGCGTGCTCGGCGCCGGCATGCCGGACGAGCGCTACCGCGTGCTGCACCGGATGAATTTCGAGAGCCCTTACGTCGACATGCCGATGCGGCTCACCGTGCGGCAGAACCTCTCGGTGTTCGCGCAGCTTTACGCGGTGCCCGATATTGACGGGCGTATTGCCAGGCTGGCCGCCGATCTCGACCTTGTCGATTTTCTCGACCGCCCGACCGGCAAGCTCTCGGCCGGGCAGAAGACGCGGGTGTCACTTGCCAAGGCCCTGCTCAACGAGCCGGAAGTGCTCTTGCTCGACGAGCCGACCGCCTCGCTCGATCCCGACACCGCCGACTGGGTGCGCGGCCATCTCGAGCGCTACCGGCATGCGCGCAACGCCACGGTGCTTTTGGCCTCCCACAACATGGGCGAGGTCGAGCGTCTGTGCGAGCGCGTCATCATCATGAAGAAAGGCCGCATCGAGGACGACGATACGCCCGAGCAACTGCTGGCCCGTTACGGCCGCGAGACGCTGGAGGACGTCTTCCTCGATGTCGCGCGCGGCCGCACCCACGCGCATCACAGCGAGGCGGCGCAGTGAGCCCTCAATGACCGCTGAATTCTCCCTTACCCGCGTCGGCGCCATGGTGCGGCGCTATTGGTATCTCTTGCGCTCGTCCTGGCCGCGCGTTCTCGACCTGATCTATTGGCCGACCGTGCAGATGCTGATGTGGGGCTTTCTGCAGATGTATGTCGCGCAGAACGGCGGACTGTTCGCGCGCGCCGGCGGCGTATTCATCGGCGCGGTGCTCTTATGGGACATTCTGTTTCGCGGCCAGCTCGGCTTCTCCATCTCTTTTCTCGAAGAGATGTATTCGCACAACCTCGCCAACCTGATGATGTCGCCATTGCGGCCGAGCGAATTCGTCTCCGCGCTGATGATCATGAGCGTGGTGCGGCTGTCGATCGGCATGGTGCCGGTGACGCTGTTGGCGGTGGCGTTTTTCGGCTTCAATCTGTGGTCGCTCGGGCTCGCGCTCGTGGCCTTCTTCGTCAACCTGATGCTGACAAGCTGGGCGATCGGCATCTTCGTCGCCGGCCTGTTGCTGCGCAACGGCATGGGCGCGGAGAGTCTCGCCTGGACCATCATGTTCCTGTTTCTGCCGCTCACCTGCGTCTACTACCCGGTGTCAGTGTTGCCGCATTGGCTGCAATACGTGGCCTGGGCGCTGCCGCCGACCTATGTGTTCGAGGGCATGCGGGCGCTGCTGATCGAGCATGTGTTCCGCGCCGATCTGATGATCCAGGCCTTCGCGTTCAACGTGGTGTTGTTCGCTGCTGCAACATTCGCTTTCTTGCGACTGTTGCGCAGCGCGCGTGACCAGGGCTCGCTGCTGCAAACTGGCGAATGACGAAAAACATCCTATTTTATTGGAATTGGCGGGTTCCATCGGTTCGTAAACGCGACGCCAAGAATTTACCGCTATGTTGACGAGATGACAGAAAAACGACAGTCTTCCGCGCTGCAACAGGGGCCGGGGACAGAATCGATGCCAATCGGGGAATTCGAGGGCGCGGCAGCGTTGCCCGGCGAGAGCGGAACTTTGCTCGCCACGCCCATGTACTGGTTTTACGAACTGGGTCACGCCGCGCTTAATCCGTCGCGCGCCTTCGCCGACGCCACGCGGCTGTTCTTCAAGAATCCGGCCAATCCGCTCGCCCATACGGCCTACGGCAAGTCGATGGCGGCGAGCATGGAACTGTTCGAACGCTCGACCCGGCGCTATCGCAAGCCGGAATGGGGCATCGATTTCACCACCGTCGGCGCCGAGCGCGTGCCGGTGCACATCAGCACGGTGTGGGAGCGGCCATTCTGCCGCGTCCTGCATTTCGAGCGTGCGTTCACGCATATCCCGCGCCGGCCGCAGCCCAAGCTGCTGATCGTGGCGCCGATGTCGGGCCATTACGCAACGCTGTTGCGCGGCACGGTCGAGACCATGCTGCCGAACCACGACGTCTACATCACCGAGTGGGTCGACGCGCGCATGGTGCCGATCGGCGAAGGACGCTTCGATCTCGACGATTATATCGACTACGTCATCTCGATGCTGCACGCGCTTGGCGGCGACGTGCATTTGATGGCGGTGTGCCAGCCGTCGGTGCCGGTGCTGGCGGCCATCGCGCTGATGGAGGCCGACAAGGACCCCTATGTGCCGCACTCCATGGTGCTGATGGGCGGACCCATCGACACGCGCATCCATCCGAATGGCGTCAACAAACTCGCGGTCGGCCGCGGCATCAACTGGTTCCGCCGCAACGTCATCACCAAGGTGCCGTTCCCGCATCCCGGGGTCATGCGCGACGTCTATCCGGGCTTCCTGCAACTGCATGGCTTCGTCAGCATGAATCTCGATCGCCATCTCGAGGCGCATCGCAACCTGTTCATGCATCTGGTGAAGGGCGACGGCGACTCGGCGCAGAAGCATCGCGAGTTTTACGACGAATATCTCGCGGTCATGGACCTGGCCGCCGAATTCTATCTGCAGACCGTCGACACCGTGTTCATCCGCCACGCGCTGCCCAAGGGCGAGATGACACATCGCGGTCGCCGCATCGACACAAGAGCGATCGAGCGCGTCGCGCTGATGACGGTGGAAGGCGAGTTGGACGATATTTCGAGCGTCGGCCAGACCGAGGCCGCGCACGCCTTGTGCAGCAATCTGCCCGACGACAAAAAGGCGCATTACCTGCAGCCGAGCGTCGGTCATTACGGCGTGTTTAACGGCTCGCGTTTCCGCGCCGAGATCGCGCCGCGCATCGCCGATTTCGTGCTGACGCATGGCACCATTGCCAGCCGGCGCAGGAACGGCAGCGCCGTGCGGCACTGATCGCGCGCGCGGGCGAATCGTGGCAGACTATCGGCCCCGCTCGAATCGGGGCTTGAACTGAAAATATGCCGCTGCGCGCTCTGCTCTATCGTCGTCCGCCGGCCGAACCGGTCGCGCTTTCCGTCGCCTTCGGCGACGAGATTTATCTCGTGCGCGTGCGTCGGCATGCGCAGGCGCGCCGCTATACGCTGCGCATTCAGGCCGCGACACGCGAGGTCGTGCTCACGATGCCGCCGCGCGGCAGCGTCAAACAGGCGAACGAATTCGCGCAGAAGCACGGCGCCTGGATTGCCGCGCGCTTGAAGCGGCTGCCGCAGGCCGCGCCTTTCGCGCACGGCACCGTGGTGCCCTTGCGCGGCGTCGATCATCGCATCGAGCATCGGCGCGGCGCGCGCGGCACAGTGTGGGTCGAGTGCGGCGACGACGGCGCGCAACTGTTGTGTGTGGCGGGCGACGTGCCGCATGTGGCGCGGCGGCTGCGCGATTTCCTCAAACGCGAGGCCAAGCGCGACCTGGAAGCCGCCAGCCGGCGGGCCGCGCAAACGCTCGGCGTTTCGGTCGCGCGCGTGTCGGTACGCGACCAAGCGAGCCGCTGGGGCTCCTGCTCGACCACCGGCGTCCTGTCCTATTCCTGGCGGCTGATCCTGGCGCCGCCCTTCGTGCTGGATTACCTCGCCGCGCATGAGGTAGCGCATATCGTGGAGATGAATCACTCGCGCCGCTTCTGGCGCCTGGTCGAGCGCATCTGCCCGCACACGAGCCGCGCGAAGAGCTGGCTGCAAGCGCATGGCACCGATCTGCATCGGTATGGCGCGGAAGGCGACGCAAGCTAGCGTCAAGGACGGGCATCATGTAGTGACACGTCATGGTCGGCTTTATGCCGGCCATCCACGCCTTTCCGGCCCACTTACTTGTCAAGACGTGGATGCCCGGCACAGCGCCGGGCATGACGAAGGAGAATGATGCTCCGTCCCGGCACTTTCGCGCTCACGGCTTTGCTGGCGGCATTGACGGCCATCGGTCCACTGTCGATAGACATGTATCTGCCGTCGCTGCCGGACATCGTGCGCCAGTTGCAGGCCCCGACGCGGGAGGTGCAACTCACCATCTCCTCGTTCCTTATCGGTTTCGCCATCGGTCAGATCTTTTACGGCCCGGTGTCCGACCGGCACGGCCGCAAGCCGGTGCTTTTGTTCGCCGTCGCGCTTTATTGCGCCGCGACCGTGGCTTGCGCGCTGGCGAGATCGATCGAGACGTTGATCGTGGCGCGCGCGTTCCAGGCGCTCGGCGGATGTGGCGCCGTGGTACTCGCACGTGCGGTCGTGCGCGACCTTTATTCCGGCGCGCGCGCGGGACGCGAACTGTCGCTGATCGCCGCCGTCATGGCGCTTGGACCGGTACTGGCGCCGATGATCGGCGGCCTGCTGCAAACCGGATTCGGCTGGCGTTCGACCTTCGTCGTGCTGCTGGCGGCGGGTCTGGCCGCGGCCTTGCTGGTGTGGCTGCTTCTGCCCGAAACGCTCAGTGAGCGCGCGCGCGAACCGGTGTCGCCGGGCTCCATCTTGAAGTCTTACGCAATCGTCGCGCGCAACCCCGCTTATCTCGCTTATCTGGGCCTCGGCACGATGAGTTATGCCGGATTGTTCGCCTGGATTTCCGGTGCCTCCTTCGTGCTGCAGGGTCTCTATGGGCTGTCTGCGTTTAAGTTCGGCGTGGTCTTCTCGTTGGGAACGGTAGGATTCATGACCGGGACCAGCCTGGCGGCGCGCATCGTCACCCGGCTCGGGCTGGACCGCACCATGGGCATCGGCAGCGGCCTGCTGGCGCTCGGCGGGCTCGGCGCATTGGCCGCGGTCGCTTTTGGCCTGCACTCGGCCCTTTCGCTAATGGTGCCGATCGCGGTCTATCTTTCCGGCCTCGGCATGGTCCTGCCGCAGTCGATGGCCGGCGCGCTTACGCCGTTTCCGGAGCGCGCGGGTGCCGCTTCTTCGTTGTTTGGTTTCATCCAACAGAGCGTCGGGGCATTGTGCGGCATCGTTGTCGGCTGGCTGCTCGGGCAGAACGCGTGGCCGCTAGCGAGCGCCGTCGCTCTGATGGGCGTTACGACACTGCTGCTATGGCTGACGACGCGTCGCATCCGCCGCCAGGTCGTGAAGTCCTGAGCAGCTAACGCCGCCCGAACAGGTTATTGATAAGCCAGGTGTCAAGCCCGCCGCGCGACGGCGGCGCATTGCTCGCCGTCTGCTGCACCGGCGCGGGCGGGCGCGGCGCCATGCCGCCTGTCGCGCGCGATGGTGGCGGCGCATTGCCCGCGAACAAGCCGCCCATGAAGCCGGGCGATGCGCCGGGCAGATCGGCGACCGGCACGCCCTGATGCGCGCCGCGCATGAAGCGGCTCCAGATTTCGACCGGCAGGCCGCCGCCGGTGACATGCTTGGTGGGCGCGCCGTCGTCGTTGCCGAGCCAGACGCCGGTGACGAGATGGGCCGTATAGCCGATGAACCAGGCGTCGCGGAAATCCTGCGAGGTGCCGGTCTTGCCGGCCGCCGGCCAACCGGGCAGCGCCGCCTTGTGTGCGGTACCGATGGTCAGCGTCTCTCGCATCATTGCATTCATCATCGCGACATAGCGCGCGTCGATGATGCGGCCGAGCTGCTGGTCGTTGCGCGCATAGAGCACCTTGCCGTTGCCGGCGGTGATGCGCTCGATCACATGCGGGATCGTCGCATAGCCGCCATTGGCGAAGGGCGCATAGGCGCCGACCAATTCGAGCATCGACACTTCCGAGGTGCCGAGCGCGATCGAGGCATTCGGTTCGAGCTTCGAGGCGATGCCGAGCCGATGCGCGGTGCGGATCACCGCGAGCGGCGTCATTTCCAGCGTGAGGCGCACCGACACGGTGTTGAGCGACATAGCCAGCGCCTGCGTCAGCGTGACCGGCCCGTGGTATTCGCGACCGTAATTCTCCGGCTGCCAGCCTTTGACATTGATCGGCCGGTCCTCGCGGACGGTGTCAGGGGTGAGACCGTGCTCGAGCGCGGTCAGGTAGACGAAGGGCTTGAAGGCCGAACCCGGCTGACGCCGCGCCGCCACCGCGCGGTTGAACTGGCTTTCGCCGTAATTGCGGCCGCCGACGAGCGCGCGTACTGCGCCGTCCGGCGTCATGGCGACCAGCGCACCTTGCGACACGCCGGCTTTGCCGCCCTTTTGCGCCAGTTCGTCATCCAGCGCCTTTTCCGCGCCGGCCTGCAGGTTTGCGTCGATGGTGGTGCTCACCACGATGTCTTCCTCGACATGGCCGAGCACGTCGTTGAGCACGTCCATCACCCAGTCGGCGACATAATTGACCGAGCCATTGCCGGCCTGCGCCACGATACGCGGCGGGCGCGCGAGCGCGACGCGCTCATTGGCATCGCTGATGAAGCCGAGCTCCGCCATCGCGGACAGCACGGCCTTGGCCCGCTTCTCGGCGGCGTCGAAGTTGCGCGTCGGCGCCAGCCGCGACGGCGACTTGACGAGGCCGGCCAGCAGCGCGGCTTCCGCCAGCGTGAGCTGGCGCGCCGGTTTGCCGAAATAGCGCTGCGCGGCCTGCTCGATGCCATAGGCGCCGGAGCCGAAATAGACGCGATTGAGATAGAGCTCGAGGATCTGGGTCTTAGTAAACTTGCGCTCCAGCCAGAGCGCGAGCAGCACTTCCTGCAGCTTGCGCGTGATGGTGCGCTCCTGCGTCAGAAACAGGTTCTTCGCGAGCTGTTGTGTGATGGTCGAGCCGCCCTGCGCCACGCCGCGATGCAAGACATTGGCCACCAAGGCGCGCACGATGCCGAGCGGATCGACGCCATAATGATCGTAGAAGCGCCGGTCCTCAATGGCGATGAAGGCCTTCGGCACATAGGCCGGCAATTCCTTGAGCGCGAGCGGCGCGCCCGCGAGATCGCCGCGCCGGGCGAGCGGATGGCCGGCATCGTCGACGATCTGGATCGAGGGCGGGCGCTTCGGTATTTCCAGCGACTGGATCGGCGGCAGATGCGCGCCGACATAGACCACGGTGCCGACCACGCCGATGCATAGCCAAAGGCCCGCCACCACGCCCCAATAGAGCATACGACCGATGAGCGAGCCATGCCGCGCCCGCTTCTTGCGCTTGCGACGCCGCGCGGCCGGCTTGCCCGCGCCACCGCCGCCGCCCGACGGCCGTTCGGAGGCCGCGACGCGAATCGTCGGCGCGGAGTCGAACACCGGCTCGCGCCGCCCGTTCGCTTGTCCCCTACCCTGCGCCATACGCAACCCACGCACGACCATTGGCAGCACGCGCCGCCGGTCCCCTGCGGATCACGCTAGAGACGGCGGTTTAAGGCGGTGTTAAGCGGCTCGGCGGCCGTCGAAACGCCGGCCGCCACGCTCGTTTCGATACAAATTCTTCACCATAAAACGCATCGGATCGGCGTGACCGCGCTCCATCATCGCACCGGGGCGTTTTTGTCCAGCACCATCCGCGATGCAGCCGCTGCCCATGCCCCACCGCAATTCAAGAGTCGAGCGTTTCCGCGGCTTCCTGCTCCGGCAGCGCACGCGCATCCAGGACCTGTTCCTGATCGCGGCAACGCTCGCGGTCACGGCCTTTGTGCTCTACCAGTTCGACGTGTTCGCCACCGGGCCGAAGACCAAGGAAATCAGCCCCGATGAAATGCCGATTCTCGCCATCGTGCTGTGCGTCGGAATGCTGTTCTTCACCTGGCGGCGCGCGTTCGAGCAGCGGCGCGAGACCCGCAAGCGGCTCGCTGCCGAGGCGCGCGCGCGCGAACTGGCGATGCAGGACCCGCTCACCGGCCTGCCCAATCGCCGCCAGTTCATCGACTGCCTGAACGCCGCGATCGCCGCCCCGCCGCGCGCCGGCGCCTCTCATGCGCTGCTGATGCTCGACCTCAATCGCTTCAAGCAGGTCAACGATCTCTACGGCCACAATGCCGGTGACGAGGCCCTGGTCGTGATCGGCAGCCGCCTGATGGGCGCCGTGCGCGACGGCGATCTGGTGGCCCGCTTCGGCGGCGACGAATTCGTCATCCTGGCGCGCCATCTGGCCGGCGCCGAGGCCGCCACCGGCATCGCCCTGCGCGTGATTGAGGCCCTATCCCCGCCGGTGATGGCCGGCGGCGCGGCGCACAGCCTGGGCGTGAGCATCGGCATCGCGTTGTTTCCGTTTGCCGGCGCGAATGCCGACGAAGTGCTGCGCCGCGCCGATGTGGCGCTTTACAAGGCCAAGACCATCGAGAAGTCCTCGCTCTGTTTCTTCGACCGCGAACTCGACGAACACGTGCGCGAGCGCACGCGGCTGGAGCAGGAACTGCGCGCGGCCATCGCCGCCGGCGACATCGAGCCCCATTTCCAGCCGCTGGTCGATCTCAAAAGCAAGGCGGTGGTCGGATTCGAGGCGCTCGCGCGCTGGCGGCACAAGGACATGGGCGATGTGGCGCCCGACCGTTTCATCCCGGTCGCCGAAGACGCCGGACTGATCTCACAACTCTCCGACCAATTGTTGCATCGTGCCTGCGAAGTCGCACTTGGCTGGCCGGACAATGTCATTCTCGCCTTCAATATTTCACCGGTTCAGCTCAAGGACGCCACGCTCGGCCTGCGCGTGCTGCACATCTTGGGGGAAACCGGCCTATCGCCGCGGCGGCTGGAAATCGAGATCACCGAAAGCGCGCTGGTCGCCGATCTCGAGTCGGCCCGCATCGCGCTCGCCGCGTTGCGCGATGCCGGCGTGCGGCTGGTGCTCGACGATTTCGGCACCGGCTATTCAAACCTGTACCATCTGCGCAGTTTCAAGGTGGACAAGATCAAGATCGACCGCAGCTTCGTGGCGCATATGGGCGATGAGCGCGAGAGCGCGGCCATCGTCAAGGCGTTGATCGGGCTCGGGCAGGGCCTCGGCTTGACGATCACAGCCGAGGGGATCGAGAATTGCAGCGAGGGACGCGAACTGCTCGCGCACGGTTGCGGCCAGGGCCAGGGCTTTCTGTTCAGCCGCGCCGTTCCGGCCGAACAAACCGCGGCGTTCTTCACATCCGGCGCCGGCACGCGCACGACCGTCTGAGCGAGACCGAGCGCGGCGGTCAGCGGATTTGAACGCGCTTCAAGAATTCCCACATCGGCACAGCGGTGACACCGCCGACCACGCCGCTGAGATAGCTCGGAATATCGCCGCCGAACAGCCAGCGCCAGAACAGACCGGCGAGAAAGCTCGTCAGCAGCATGCAGCCGAGCGTGATCAAGAGTCTCTGCCAAAGCGGCATGCCATGGCCTCCTGCCGGTGCAGTCCCCGCGGCCGGTCGCGAGGAGTAAAGCATGCTATCACGATCCCGATTCGACCGCATGATCTGGATCAACCAGCGGCGCCGGCGGTATCACTATCGTGCCGAACAATATCAATCATGGACCTTGGGGATGGAAGCCGACAACCATCTGCGCCCGCGCCTGAAGATCCGGCGCGTCAATCTCGATACCGGCCGCGAGAACGTGGTTGTGATCTCCCGCCGCTCGGTGGCGTTACGGCCGGAGGTGTTCAGCGGCTTCAGCCGGGTCGAGCTGCGCACGAACGGCAAGGTGCTGCTCGCCACGCTTCTGCTCACCGACGACGGCATGGTCGGCGTCGACGAACTGGGCCTCGCCGATCCCGCCTTCCGCCGATTTGGTGAGCCGGTGGGTACGCTCGTCTCCGTTACCCCGGCCGCTTCGCCCGAAAGTCTCGAATTCGTCCGCCACAAGATCCAGGGCCGCTCGCTGACCGCGTCCGAGATCGGCACCATTATCGATGACATTTCGCACTACCGCTATTCCGACATGGAGGTCGCCGCCTTCCTGATCGGATCGGCCAGCTTCATGACCTCGAGCGAATTGCTCGCGCTCTCGCAGGCCATGGCCGAGGCCGGCACCCAGCTCAATTGGCATCGGCCGATGGTGGTGGACAAGCACTGCATCGGCGGCATTCCCGGCAATCGCACCTCGATGATCGTGGTGCCGATCGTTGCCGCGCACGGCCTGACCATCCCGAAGACCTCCTCGCGCGCGATCACCTCGCCGGCCGGCACCGCCGACACCATGGAAGTGCTGGCGCGCGTCGATGTCGGGGTCGAGCAGATGAAGGAGATCGTCGCCGCCTGCCACGGCTGTCTGGTGTGGGGCGGGCACGTCAACCTGTCGCCGGCCGACGACATTCTCATTTCGGTCGAACGCCCGCTCAGCCTCGACACCCGCGAGCAGATGGTCGCCTCGATCATGTCGAAGAAGCTCGCGGCCGGCTCGACGCATCTTTTGATCGATCTGCCGGTGGGACCTTCCGCCAAGCTCACCGGCGCGATGGAGGCGATGCGGCTGCGCAAGCTGTTCGAATTCGTCGGCGATCACTTCGGCATCGCGGTCGAGGTGATCACCACCGACGGCAGCCAGCCGATCGGCAACGGCATCGGCCCGGTGCTGGAAGCGCAGGACGTGATGGCAGTGCTTTCCAACGATCCGACCGCGCCGGTCGACCTGCGCGAGAAATCGTTGCGGCTCGCCGCGCATCTCTTGGACTACGATCCCGAGTTGCGCGGCGGCAAAGGCTATGCGCGGGCGCGCGAACTGCTCGACAGCGGCGCCGCGCTCAAGCAGATGCACAAGATCATCGATGCGCAAGGCCCGTCGGGCGTGCGCACCGATCTCGGCAGCTTGACCGCCGATGTGGCGGCACCGCGCGACGGCGTGGTCGAGGCCATCGACTGCCTGCGCTTCAACCGGCTCGCGCGCACCGCCGGCGCGCCGATCGACAAGGGCGCCGGGATCAAGCTGTTCAAGAAGATCGGCGATACGGTCGAGCAGGGCGAGCCGCTCTATCGCATCTACGCCTTCGACCAGCCCGAGCTCGAGCTCGCGCAGGCCGCCGCCAAGGCCGACAACGGTTACGTCATCGGCACGCGCGCGCCCGCCAGCGGAAACCAACCGTGAGCGGCATCAACCTGCAATGCTTGTCGTCCGGCGCCGCCGATGCCGCACGCCTGGCGGCGCGGCTTGGCGTGCCGCTGCATGAGATCGAGCTGCATCGCTTTCCCGACGGCGAACTGCGCGTCACCGTCGGCGCGGCCGCCTCTACGGTCATTCTCTATCTTCCGCTCGACCGCCCGAACGACAAATTGCTCGCGCTGATATTCGCGGCCGAAGCCTTGCGCCGTGGCGGCGCCAAGCGCCTGGTGCTGGTCGCGCCCTATCTCTGCTACATGCGGCAGGAC
Organism: Pseudolabrys sp.; assembly: GCA_035549515.1. Classification (GTDB taxonomy): domain Bacteria; phylum Pseudomonadota; class Alphaproteobacteria; order Rhizobiales; family Xanthobacteraceae; genus Pseudolabrys. Next base: position 17,166 of record DASZQT010000187.1, read on the forward strand.
ACCGCCTTTCATCCCGGCGAGGCGATCAGCCAAAAAGTCATCGGCGCGCTCATCGCGCGCACGGTCGACCGCATCGTCACCGTCGATGCGCACCTGCATCGCACCAGGAACATCGCAGATGTTTTCTTCGGCATCGAGGCGCAGGACTTGTCGGCCATGTCGGCGATGGCCGACGCGCTGCGCGGCATCGCGCGCGACACCGTCGTTGTCGGCCCCGATGAGGAGTCGCAAGGCTGGGTGAGCGACCTCGCCGGCCAACTTGGACTGAGCGCCGCAGTGGCGCGCAAGACAAGGGCCGGTGACCGCTCGGTCGAACTCACCTTCCCCGATCCGTCGGTGGTCGAAGATCGGCCGGTGCTGCTGGTCGACGACATCGTGTCGTCGGGCGGCACGCTGATCGCCTGCGCCAAGGCGCTTATCCAGGCGGGCGCGCGCAAAATTGACGCGGTCATCACGCACGCACTTTTTGCCCCCGAGATGATCGAGGATTTCAAGCACGCCGGTATCGGCTCGATCCGCTCCACCACGAGCGTACCCCATCCGACCAATGCCATCGCGCTCGACGGCCTGCTCGCCGCCGCTATCGAGAAGGAAATC
>DASZQT010000188.1:0-42642 GCA_035549515.1 Pseudolabrys sp.
AGCTTCCAGCCGGTCTCGGCCAGCGCCTTTTCGATCGGCGCGGCTTCCGGCGCGTCGATGGCGGCGGTGGCGCCGGTCGCCGGGTCATGCAGCAGCACCCCGTAATTGTCGGATCGGCATAGGAACAGACGGGTTTCCGCGGGCATGCAGGTCATCCTCTTGGTCGCAGCGATCAGCATTAACCGTAGCACGCACCGGCGGGCGCGGGTACGGCCCGTGCCCCGGGGCGGTTAGCGGTTTGTCACCTCAATTCGTGATAACTCTTCAGCCATGTCGATCGATGTCGTCGATTTGCGCAATTTCTACGGCCAGCGCCTCGGCGTGGTGGCGCGCCGCATCATCGGCCGCAGCGTCCGCGAGCTGTGGCGGGACACCGCCGGCCAGCGCGTCGTGGGGATCGGCTACGCGACGCCCTATTTAGGGCTTTTCCGCGAGGAAGCCGAGCGCTGCCTGGCCTTCATGCCGGCCGGGCAGGGAGTAGTGAAATGGCCGAGCACGCGGCCCGCTTTGTCCGCCTTGGTGGATGAGAACGAATTGCCGCTGCCCGATTCGGCGGTCGACCGCGTGATGCTGGTGCATGCGCTCGAGATGACCAACGATCCCGGCGCCATGCTGCGCGAAATCTGGCGGGTGCTGGCCTCGGGCGGCCGCATCCTGGCGGTGGTGCCGAACCGGCGCGGGCTATGGGCGCGCATGGATACGACGCCGTTCGGGCATGGCCGGCCTTATTCGCGCGTGCAGATCAATCAGCTCCTGCGCGAAACCTGGTTCACACCCACCGGCTGGAGCGAAGCGCTCTATATGCCGCCAGTCGCGCGCGGCTGGTTGTTGCGCGCGGCCATGGCGTGGGAGCGCACCGGCGCAACGCTGTCGGCGCCGTTCGCCGGCGTGCATCTGGTGGAAGCGACCAAGCAGGTCTATCGCGCGGTGCCGGCAAGGCGCGTCGCCCGGCGACTGGTGCCCGCCTTGGAGCCGGCGCTTGCGCCGGCGCCCTCACCGAGTGGCTTTCCGTCCTCGGCCTGCGAGGAAGGTTAGTCGTTACTCGGGCTGGCTGTCGCCCGCTTCCGGGGCCGCGCCCTGTGCGCCAGCCTCGCGGTCGCCGCGATAACCGCCACGATGACGACGGCGGCGCCGGTGCATGCCGTAACGTTCGCCTCCGCGCTCACCCTGGTCATGCCCGTTCTGGCCGCCGTTCGGCTGCGGTTGCGCGCCGCCACCGCCGGTGATGAAGGCGGGCAGGGCATTGGCGTCGCCTTCGCCGCCAGACGGCTGCGGATAGGGCTGCGGCTGCGGTTGATATTGCGCCCGGCCTGCCTGCTGGTCGCGCGGCGGAAAGGGCTGTGCGTCGCGCGGCAGATAAGGCTGCGCCTGGTTGGCCGGCTGCGGCGCGTAACTCGGCTCGTTCTGGCCCATGAAAGTGGGCTGGTCGTCGAGCTCGTCGTCGAAATCATCGCCGCCCGACTGACCGGCGGGGGGCTGTTGGCCCTGCTGATAATAGGGGTTCTGCTGGCGGAACTGCTCCTGCGCGGCGGCGATCAGGCGGAAATAATGCTCAGCATGCTGATAGTAATTCTCGGCCGCGACCGGATCGCCGGAGCTCTGCGCATCGCGCGCGAGCTGGATGTATTTTTCCGCGATGTGCGAGGCGGTGCCTCGAATTTTCACGTCGGGTCCGTTCGACTCATAGACCCGCGTCAACGGGTTCTGGCCCTTGCGGTGACCATTATTGTTGCGTCCCCGCATGCGCTTCTGACCGTTTCTCATGATGTGCCTATTCGCCGACCCTTCGTTTTGTCGTTCGTTTAACCGCGGTGCTTCCCGCCGAATGCCTGGCGCTTCACGGATCCGTCCACACGAAATTCATCGCGCGGCCGGACTTGGGCATCGACTAGGGCGTCGATAGGCCCGCGCCAGTGCTGGTTTCTTTTGTGCGTCCGTTATCTGTGCTTTCGTTTTCGCGTCGACCGCAACGCCCCTCGCCGCGGATTCATTCCGCGGTCGCCAACCCCTCGTTACGCGCATCCTTATCGTTCTAGATCGTTCAAGGATTCTGATGCGCTAACCGGTGAAGCATCCAGACCCGTCCCTGGCGATTTCGTTTTCCGTCTTCGGTAAGCCGGGTGTTCGTCACTCGCCTTGCGTCGCCGCCGCACAGAGTTCGTAGCTCCGGGGTTCCAGGCGATGCAGTAAGTCTCGGGTCGATTCCGTGACTGGAAGCTAGTCGTTTCCCGACCATAATCCAAGTGCTTTTTAGCATTTTTTCGCCGATCGGGGCGAGCCCTGCGGATTCCGCAGGGCCACATGCGCATGGCTCATAATGGCGAATTGGGCAAGGTATCGCCCGTCGCGGTCGCGCCCAATGAGCGCGCTATGCCGCCCAGATCGGCGCGTGCCGTGCCGACGCTTAATCCATTCTTGGTAAACAGCGCGCGCACCGCGCTTTCCTGGCCGATCCCAAGTTCCACGAACAGATGCCCATCGGGCGCCAGCAGGCGGCGCGCGTCGGCGGCGATGGCGCGATAGGCATCGAGTCCATCTTTGCCGCCATCGAGCGCGATCATGGGGTCGTAGTCGCGCACTTCCGGTTCGAGCGCGGCAATGTCGCCATGTGGAATATAGGGCGGATTCGACACCACCAGATCGAATGGGCCTTCGACCCCGTCGGCGATATGGCAGGCCACGAAAGCGCAACGCGTCGCGAGGCGATTGCTTTCCGCATTGGCGCGCGCGATTTCGAGCGCGGCCGGGCTGATGTCGGTGCCGATGCCGGTCGCATTCGGACATTCACTGAGCAGCGCGAGCAGCAGAGCGCCCGAGCCGGTGCCGATATCGAGGATACGTAGTTTCCCCAGCCGTCGGCCGGTGCTTGCGACGACGTCGAGCGCGTGTTCGATGATGGTTTCGGTGTCCGGGCGCGGATCGAGCACGTCCGGCGTTATTTGCAGCGGCAGGCTCCAGAACTCCTTGCGGCCGCGGATGCGCGACACCGGTTCGTGTTTGAGCCGGCGCGCGGCGAGCGTCGACAGCGCGGCAACCTCGCGCGCCTCGAGCAGGCGGTCGGATTGCGAGACGAGTTGTGCGCGTTCGAGCCGCAGGGCTTGGCCGACCAGCGCGCGGGCATCGGCTACGGCCGAATCGATGCCGGCGAGACGGAATGTCTGCGCCATCAGCCGCACGGCTTCGGCAACCGACGCGCCGTCCTTGAGGCCGGGGATTATCCGCATGATCCGGCTAGCCTCGCGCGCGCTCGCCACACGCTCGGTCATGCCCGGGCTTGACCCGGGCATCCATGATGCCGTGCTGCGGCTTAGGGCTGAACTGATTTGCGTGTTGCCCAGCCTCATGGATGGCCGGGTCGAGCCCGGCAATGACAGCGCGGAGAGTCCCCGACCATGCGGGATATGCGTTGCGACGTCGCGCGGCGCCGAGCCTCATCACGCCGCGCCTTCGGCCGCCAAGAGGTCGGCCTGATGCTGGGTCACCAGCGCGTCGATCACTTCCTCGAGCGCCTCGCCCTCCATCACCTGCGGCAGCTTGTAGAGCGTCAGGTTGATACGGTGATCGGTGACGCGGCCCTGCGGGAAGTTATAGGTGCGGATACGCTCGGAGCGATCGCCCGAGCCGACCTGGCCGCGCCGTTCGGCCGCGCGTTCGGTGTCGCGCTTGGTGCGCTCCTGGTCATAGAGCTTGGCGCGCAGCATCGTCATGGCCTTGGCGCGATTCTTGTGCTGCGAGCGCTCCTCCTGCACCATCACCACGATGCCGCTCGGCATATGGGTGATGCGGATCGCCGATTCGGTCTTGTTGACGTGCTGGCCGCCGGCGCCCTGCGCGCGCATGGTGTCGATCTTGAGGTCGGCTTCATTGATGTCGATGTCGACGTCTTCCACCTCGGGCAGCACCGCCACCGTCGCGGCCGAAGTGTGAATGCGGCCGGAGGCCTCTGTGTCAGGCACGCGCTGCACGCGATGCACGCCCGACTCGAATTTGAGCTTGGCGAACACGCCGCGCCCCTGCACCGAAGCGACGATTTCCTTGAAGCCGCCCTTGGTGCCTTCGCTCATCGACAGAATTTCGGTCTTCCAACCCTGCTTGGCGGCGTAGCGCTCATACATGCGATAGAGATCGCCCGCGAACAGCGCGGCCTCGTCGCCGCCGGTGCCGGCGCGGATTTCGAGGATGGCGCTGTGGTCGTCCATCGCGTCCTTCGGCAATAGCGCCAGACGGATCTTGTGCCCGAGCGTTTCCTTGCGTGCCTCGGCCTCGTGCTTTTCCTGCTCGGCCAGCTTGCGCATGTCGCCGTCGCCGCCCGAATCGTCGATCAGCGCCTGCAGATCGGCGATCTCGGCGTCGGCGGCGCGATAGGCCTTGATCTCGTCCACCACCGGCCCGAGCTCGGCGAATTCGCGCGACAGCTTCACATAGTTGTCGGGGCTCAAATTGGTCGCGAGTTCGCCTTCCAGCATGGAATGCCGGTTAAGCAGGGCGTCGAGCTTGTGCTGCGGAAGCGTGATCAAAGTGGCGGTCTCATTTGTGAAGAAGCACTGCGTATCTCCGTCATCCTGAGGTGCGCGCCGAAGGCGCGCCTCGAAGGATGAACGACCGGTCAAATAGACGATGTCGGGAAAATCCGACATCGGTGGCCGTCGCCCTTGGAGGCTCGGCGCGTGCCGCGCCTCGCACCTCAGGGTGACGGATCAACTCTGACTCTGCTATGGCTCCCTCATCGCTACAACTGCAAGCCTTCCGCCGCGGCGAAACTTTCCAGCCTGTTGCGGATCGAGACGCTGCCGACCGGCTGGCCGAGCAGCGGCAGGATGGCGTCCGCGCCCTTCTTGCAGTCGAGGTCGAGCAGCAGCGCCTTGACCGGGCCGATCGCCGAGGGCGACAGCGACAGCGTGCGGAAGCCGAGAATGGCGAGCGCCAGCGCGCCGATCGGCTGCGAAGCCAATTCGCCGCACAGCGCCACCGGCTTGTTATGCGCCTTCGCCTTGTCGACGATGGTCTTGAGCGCGCGCATCACCGGCGCCGACAGCGCGTCGAAGCGCTCCGACACCCGGGTATTGCCGCGGTCGGCGGCATAGAGAAACTGCATCAGGTCGTTGGAGCCGACCGACAGGAAGTCCACCCGCGTCAAAAGCTCGTCGAGCTGGAACAGGAGCGAGGGCACTTCCAGCATGGTGCCGACCTGCACGCGTTCCGGCAGCATATGACCGTGCCGGCGCAGATGGGTGAGCTCGACCTCGACCAGCGCCCTCGCCTTGTCGAATTCCTCGACCATCGCGATCATCGGAAACATCAGGCGCAATTCGCGACCGCCCGCCGCGCGCAACAGCGCGCGCACCTGGCTGCGCAGCAGGCCGGGCCGGTCGAGGCCCAGGCGGATCGCGCGCCAGCCGAGCGCGGGATTTTCCTCCTCAACATTGCGCATGTAAGGCAGCACCTTGTCGCCGCCGATGTCGAGCGTGCGGAACACGACCGGCCGCTTGTCGGCGGCATCGAGCACCTGGCGATAAAGCGAATACTGCTCATTGGTGCGCGGCAGCGTGTCGGCGACCATGAACTGCAGTTCGGTGCGGAAAAGGCCGACGCCGCTGGCGCCGGTTTCCTCGATATGCGGCAGGTCGATGGCGAGACCGGCATTGATCATCAGCGAGACGGCGTTGCCGTCCTTGGTGACGCAGGGGCGGTCGCGCAGCGCGCGGTACTGCGCCTGCCGGCGCGCGCGCAGCTTCACCCGCTCGCCATAGGCGGCCTCGATGTCGGAGGGCGGCCGCATATGCACATTGCCGGTCGAGCCGTCGACGATGATGGCGTCGCCGGGTTCCACCAGGCCGGTGGCGTTCTCGATCTCGCCCACGGTCGGAATGCCGAGCGCGCGCGCGACGATGGAGACGTGCGAGGTCGGCCCGCCTTCTTCCAGGATCAGGCCGCGCAGCCGCTTGCGGTCGTAGTCGAGCAGGGCGGCCGGGCCCATGGAGCGCGCCACCACGATGGCGTTTTCCGGCAGCGATTCTTTGCTCGGCGCGTGGTCCTGGCCCATCAGCACGCGCATCAGCCGGTTGGCGAGATCGTCGAGATCGTGCAGGCGGTCGCGCAAGTAGGGATCGGAGGCGCGCAGCATGCGCGCGCGGGTGTCGGACTGTACGCGCTCGACGCCGGCCTCGGCGGTCAGACCCGTCCCTACCGCTTCGCGGATGCGGTGCAGCCAGCCCTGGTCGTAGGAGAACATGCGATAGGCTTCGAGCACATCGCGGTGTTCGCCGCCGTCGGCGAGGTCGCGATGCTCGACCAGCCGGTCGAGATCGGCGCGCAGGGTGGCGATGGCGGCGTCGAGCCGCTTCAACTCGCGCTGCACGTCGTCGGCGATCACGTTGGTGATGACGACGCGCGGCTCGTGCAGCACGACATGGCCGAGCGCGATGCCGTCCGACAGTGAGATGCCGGTCATATGCAGCGTGTGGCGGGCGGCCGGTTCGGCGCCGGGCCGCGCCAGCGCCGACAGCTCGCCCGAGGCGATCATCTCGGCGAGCACCATCGAGGTGGTCTGCAGCGCCTCTTCTTCTTCCTCCGTATAGGTGCGGCGGGCGCGGTTCTGCACCACCAGCACGCCGAGCGTATTGCCCGCGCGCAGGATCGGCACGCCGAGGAAGGAGTGGTAGATTTCTTCGCCGGTTTCCGGCCGGTAGGAATAGGCCGGGTGCGATTGGGCGTCCGACAGGTTGATCGGGTTGGCCTCGCTCGCCACCAGGCCGACCAGGCCCTCGTCGGCCTTCATCACGGTCTGGTGGACGGCTTCGCGCTTGAGGCCCTCGGTGGCGTATAGCTCGAGCGTTCCGTCTACGCGCAAGACGTAGACAGAGCACACCTCCGCCACCATGTTGGCGGCGATGAGGACGACCACCTTGTCGAGACGGTCCTGCGCGCTGACCGGCTCCGCCATGACTTCGCGAAGCCGGCGCAACAGCACGCGCGGACCGCCGAGCGCACCACGCATTCGTGAGGTCCTTGTCAAGCCGAGGGTGGAGCTCCGGCTCCCCCATACGGCCCAATCATGTACGAATGGCGACCGCCGGAACCCCCGCGACCGCCTACAGGCAGGCTATAGCCAAAGGCCCATGCAAGGGGCAAGCCACACACGTCATTCCGGGGCGCCGCGATGGCGGCGAGCCCGGAATCCAGGGGCCCCAGACGATGTACCTATTGGCTCTGGATTCCGGGCTCGCGGACTAACGTCCGTGCCCCGGAATGACCGATCAAGCCTTATCCAGCCCATAAAGGCTATGTAATGTCCGCACCGCCAGTTCGGTATAGGCGGCGTCGATCAGCACCGAGAACTTTATTTCCGAGGTGGTGATGGCGCGGATATTGATCTTGCGCTCGGCCAGCGCCTTGAAGGCCTGGGCGGCCACGCCGGCATGGCTGCGCATGCCGATCCCGATGACCGAGATCTTGGCCACGTCGGTCGCCCCGTCCATCCGTTCATAGCCGATGGTGTCCTTGGCCTTCTCGATGGTGGCCCGCGCCCGGTCGTAGTCCGCCGCCGGCACCGTGAAGGTGAGGTCGGTGGTCGCCCCGTCGGCCGAGACGTTCTGCACGATCATGTCGACATTGATATTGCCGTCGGCGAGCGGGCCGAAGATGGCGGCCGCGACGCCGGGCTTATCCTGCACGCGGCGGACCGAGATCTGCGCCTCGTCCTTGGAGAAGGCGATGCCGGTGACGACTTGCTGTTCCATGATTTCGCTCTCGTCGCAGATGAGTGTGCCGGGGGGCGTCTGGCGCGGGTCGATGTCCTCCGGCTTGACGAAGCTGGAGCGCACGAAGATGCGCACATTATGGACCATGCCGAGCTCGACCGAGCGCACCTGCATGACCTTGGCGCCGAGCGAGGCCAGTTCGAGCATCTCCTCGAAGGAGATCTTGTCCATGCGGTGCGCCTTCGGCACCACGCGCGGGTCGGTGGTATAGACGCCATCGACGTCAGTATAGATGTCGCAACGTTCGGCCCCGATGGCGGCCGCGATCGCCACCGCCGAGGTGTCGGAGCCGCCGCGGCCGAGCGTGGTGATGCGGCCGGTGTCCTTGTGCATGCCCTGGAAGCCCGCGATCACCGCCACCTGCCTGTGCTCGTTGAAGCGGCGGATCAATTCGCTGCCGTTGACGTCCACGATGCGGGCGGAGGCGTGCGCATTATCGGTCAGGATCGGTAATTGCCAGCCCTGCCAGGAGCGGGCATCGACGCCCATGCCTTCCAGCACGATGGCCAAGAGCCCGGCGGTGACCTGCTCGCCGGTCGCCACCACGGCATCGTATTCGCGCGCGTCGTGCAGGATGGCGGCATCCTTGCACCAGGCAACGAGCTGGTTGGTCACGCCGGCCATGGCCGAGACCACGACGGCCACGTCATAGCCGGCATCGACCTCGCGTTTGACGTGGCGCGCCACGTTGCGGATGCGGTCGAGGTCGGCGACGGAGGTTCCGCCGAATTTCATGACGAGGCGCGGCATTGACGTTCCCGGACGCGGGCTTAAACAAGCCAAGAAGCGGCCGGCGCAGGGCGGTAAGGCCCGGGCGCCGGCCGGAAAAGGCGCGTATACATACCGGCGAGGTCGCTGCCCTGCAACATCGGGCGCTCCGCTTACGAGAGGCTACGAATGGCCAAGCGCAAAGCCCAAGCGAAGAGCGAGGCATCGAGCGTCGATAGCGCCGAAATCGAGCGCTTCGGACGCATGGCCGCCGACTGGTGGGACCCGCGCGGGCCGATGGCGGCCCTGCACAAGCTCAATCCGGTGCGGGTCGGCTATATCCGGGACCGGGCGGCGGAGCGCTTCGGGCGCGATCCGAAACGGCTGGACTGCCTCAAGGGCCTGCGCATGCTCGATATCGGCTGCGGGGCCGGCATCCTGTCCGAGCCGCTGGCCCGGCTGGGCGCGGAGATGGTCGGGGCCGATCCGGCCGAGGAGAACATCGCCGCCGCGAAGGCCCATGCCGGCGAGGGTGGCCTTTCGATCGACTACCGCGCCACCACCGCCGAGGCGCTGGCGGCGGCGGGCGAGCGCTTCGACGTGGTGCTCGCGATGGAGGTGGTCGAGCACGTCAACGACGTCGACGCGTTCGTCGCGACCTGCGCCACCATGGTCAAGCCGGGCGGGCTGATGCTCGCCGCCACGCTCAACCGCACGCTCAAGAGTTTCGCGCTCGCCATTGTCGGCGCGGAATATGTGCTGCGCTGGGTGCCGCGCGGCACCCATCAATGGGACAAGTTCGTCACGCCGCAGGAATTGGAAGGCGCCTTCGAGGACGCCGGCCTGGACGTGATCGGCGAGCGCGGCGTCGTCTACAATCCGTTCGCCGATCGCTGGCAGCTCTCGTCCGACACGGACGTCAACTACATGCTGGCGGGTGAGAAGCGGCAGCAAGAGGAGGAAGGCGCATGATCCTCGAACTGGTGGAATTCAACTCGCCGAAGGGCTGGACACGCGAGCAGGTGGCGGAGGAAGCGCGCCACGTGATCCCGAAATGGCAGGGCAACAAGGAATTGCTGCGCAAGCACTTCCTGCTTGAGCTCAATGGCAAGACGGGCGCCGGCGTCTATATCTGGCCGTCGGTGGAGGCCGCACAGCGCGCCCATGACGAAGCCTGGCGGCAATCGGTGATCAAGCGCACCGGCGGCGCGCCGACCATTCGTTATTTCGATCTGTTCCTGCTCATCGATAATGAGCACGGCGCGGTGACGGAATTTCCCGCGGCCGCCGAGATCGCGCCCGCCGCGGCGTAAGTGCCTGTCATTGCCAGAAGTACGGCGCCAGTCGATGTGCCCTCTCCCGCAAGGGGAGAGGGCGCAATCATAGCCGCCGGTGCGCGCGGCCTGTCTCAATCCATCTTGAAGCCCTTGCCGCGCACGAAGGCGCCGAAATCGGCGCGCGCGGGATTGGCGTATTGCCGCGCCTTGTCCTCCGACCAGCCATAGAACTCCGCGTGGCCGAAGCGCTCCGGCTCACGCTGCTTGCGGTAGGGCCTTAGCGCCGCGCGCCGGCGGTCGTAGCCGCCGAGCGCAGCGGAGAAATCGTCATCCGAATAGCGCTCCTCGTGCACGGTCATGCTCAGCGGCAGCCGCGGCGTGATCGCGCCAGCTTCCGCCGGCCAGCCGACGCACATGCCGGCGATTGGGACGACCTTGTCGGGCAGCGCCAGCATGTCGCTGACAACGGCGGCATGATTGCGAATGAGACTGATCGGGCAACAGCCGAGCCCGGCCGCTTCGGCCGCGTGCAGGAACGTCGCCAGCACGAGCGCGGCGTCGACGGTCGCGTTGAACAAGAGATCGAAGTGGTCATTGGGAAACGGCTTGCCGTGCAGCGCGGCAATTTGCGGCAGCCGTCGGCCATTGGCGAGGAAGATCAGGAACACCGGCGCGTCGGAAAGCCATGGCATTTCCGGAAGCAGGGCGGCGATAGCATGACGCTTCGCTTTTTCTCGAACAATGAGAATGTCGCTCTGTTGCAGATCGCTCTTCGATGGCGCAGAAAGAGCGCAGGCGCAAAGAAGGCGCATGAGATCGGGCGTAACGTCGCGTTCGAGATAGCGGCGATGCACGCGATGCGCCGCGATTTGCGCGAGTTCCGCCAGTCCGGAGAGGGACGGGTCGATCGCGAAACGCTCTCCGAATCGTTCGGCGAGCGCGGATTGCAGGGAGTGAGCAAAATCGACCATCGGATAGCTCCTGACCGCGAATTGCGGGTTGCCACGCCACCATGTCGTGGGGGATGATGGGGCAATAACAAAATGCAGCCAACTGGGAGGACACCATGAAAGACCACCGCACGAAGATCGCACGGCGATCGCTGCTTGCCGCGGGCGCCGCGCTGGCGCTGTGCATCGGCGTCGCGCACGCGGAAACCCGCACGGTCCGCATCGCCAAGCAATACGGCATTTCCTATCTCCCGCTCACCATCATGCAGGAAAAACACCTGCTCGAGGCGGAAGGCAAGAAGCTCGGCCTCGACCTTGCCACCGAATGGGTGCGCTTCACCGGCGGTCCGCCGATGAACGAGGCGCTGATCTCCGGCAATCTCGATTTCGCCTCCGGCGGCGTCGGCCCCATGGTCACCATCTGGGCGCGCACGCAGAACAATCTCAAAGTCAAAGGCATCGCCGCGATCAATTCGATGCCGCTCTATCTCAACACCATCAATCCCAATGTGAAGACCATCAAGGACTTCACCGACAAGGATCGCATCGCGCTGCCGGCGGTGCGGGTGTCGATGCAGGCGGTGATCCTGCAGATGGCGGCGGAAAAAGTCTTCGGCAAAGGCCAGGAGCACAAGCTCGACGCCTGGACCGTGTCGCTCAGCCATCCCGACGGCCTCGCGCAGATGATGAGCGGCAAGTCGGAGATCACCGGGCACTTCACCTCGGCGCCCTTCATGTACCAGGAGCTCGCCGACAAGCGCGTGCATCGCGTGCTCAACAGCTACGACGTCTTCGGCGGCCCGCATACATTCAACGTCATCTGGGCGACGTCCAAGCTCTACGAAGGCGAGCCCAAGGTGGCGCAGGCCTTCCTTGCCGCGCTCAACGAATCGATGAAGATGATCCACGCCGATCCGGCCGGCATGGCCGCGCTGTGGGTGAAGGCGGACAAGTCCAAGCTCTCGCCGGCCGAGGCCGAGAAGATCATCCGCGATCCGGAAAACAAGTGGACCACCACGCCCGAGAAAGTGATGGTGGTCGCCGATTACATGGGGCGGGTGAAGATGATTCCGGTCACGCCGAAGAAGTGGAGCGACATGTTCATCGACGCCATCCACAATCTGCCGGGAAGCTGACGGTGGATGCGAGTGTTCGACCGATGACGTCTGCACTTCTCGAAGTGGACGGAGTGACGCTCCAGTACAAGACGCCGCGCCATCTGGTGACGGCGACCTACCGGGTCGACTTCTCCGTCCACCAGGGTGACCGTTACGTCATCCTGGGGCCGTCCGGCTGCGGCAAATCCACACTGCTCAAGTCCGTCGGCGGCTTCATGCCGCCGGTGGAAGGCTCGATCCGCATCCGCGGGCGCGAGATCGCCGCGCCCGGGCCCGACCGCATGATGGTGTTCCAGGAATTCGAGCAGTTGATGCCCTGGAAGACCGTGTTTCAGAACGTGCTGTTCCCGATGAAGGTGACCGGCAAGTTCAAGCATGCCGAGGCGGTGGAGCGCGCCAAGGCGGCGATCGACAAGGTCAAGCTGTCGGGATTCGGTGACGTCTATCCGCATATGCTGTCGGGCGGCATGAAGATGCGCGTCGCCATCGCGCGCGCCATGGCGCTCGAGCCCGACATTCTGCTCATGGACGAGCCGTTCGCCGCGCTCGATGCGCTCACCCGGCGTTCGATGCAGCAGGAATTGCTGGCGCTGTGGGAGCAACTGCGTTTCACCGTGCTGTTCGTGACGCATTCGATCGAGGAAGCGATCATCGTCGGCTCGCGTATCCTGGTGCTGTCGCCGCATCCGGGCCGCGTGCGCGCCGAGCTCGACACCGGCGATCTCGGCTTCAGCAATATCGACCGGCCGGAATTCGGCGCGATGTCGAAGCGAATCCATAATCTTCTGTTCGGCGCCGAACCGGCGCCCGCCGCAGAGCCTGAGGAAGCGAGCGCGTGAGCATCGACGCACGACACGATTTGGCGCCGGCCGCGCATCGGCCGGAATTCGAGATCGAGCCGACCGAGGCCGTGACGGTGGGCGACGTGGAGCGCCCGCTCTCGCTTGCCGAGCGCGTGCTCAACAACGAACTGGCGCAGCGGTTGGCGATCCTGCTCGCACTGATCGTGATCTGGGAAGTCTATGCGCTCTGGCTCAACAATTCGCTGCTGTTCCCGACCTTCACCGAGACGATCTCGACCTTCTGGCACGACATGCGCAACGGCGAGCTGGTCGACCGCACGGCGACTTCGCTGCGCACGCTCGCCATCGGCTATGCCTTCGGCCTGGCGCTGGCGGCGGTGATGACGACCTTCGCGGTCGCCAGCACTATCGGCACCCGCATCCTGTCGACGCTCACCGCCATGTTCAATCCGCTGCCGGCGATCGCGCTGCTGCCGTTGGCGCTGATCTGGTTCGGCCTCGGAACGCCCTCGCTGGTGTTCGTCATCATCCATTCGGTGCTGTGGGCGGTCGCGCTCAACACGCTGAGCGGTTTCCGCAGCGTGCCGGAAACCTTGCGCATGAGCGGGCGCAATATGGGCCTGAAGGGCGCGCGTTATGTCGGGCTGATCCTGATCCCGGCGGCGTTTCCCTCGATCCTGGCCGGCCTGAAGATCGGCTGGGCCTTCGCCTGGCGCACCCTGGTCGCCGCCGAGCTGGTGTTCGGCGTTTCGGCCCGTTCGGGCGGCATCGGCTGGTATATCTTCGAGGCGCGCAACGATCTCGACACCGCGACCGTGTTCTCCGGTCTGCTCACCGTCATTCTGATCGGACTACTGGTCGAATCGGTGATTTTCCGCTTCATCGAGGCGCGCACGGTCAATCTCTGGGGCATGCAACGATGACGGTTACGGCGGCGTCCGACGGCGCCACGCTGGAAGTTAAAGTCTGGCGCGGCGGCGAGAAGGGCGAATTCCAGTCATTTGCGATTCCACGCCGCGAGCACCAGACCGTGCTCGACGTGGTCACTGAAATTCAGCGCGAACACGACACGACGTTGTCCTATCGCTTCGCCTGTCGCGTCGGCATGTGCGGCTCCTGCGCCATGGTGGTCAACGGCCGCCCGCGTTGGACCTGCCGCACCCGCGTCAGCGAGGTGATCGAGGACGGCCGGCTCACGCTCGAGCCGCTGCGCAACCTGCGCGTGGTGAAGGACCTCGCGGTCGAGATGGGCACGTTTTTCGACAAGTGGAAGGACGCCAAGGGCTATTTCGAGCCGGGGCCTAAGCCGGAGAGCGATTTCGCTATTGTGCCGCCGTCGACGCCGGAACGGCAGGCCGCCAATGCCGGCATTGAATGCATTGGCTGCGGAGTCTGCTACTCGGCCTGCGACGTCGTGGCCTGGGACAAGGACTATCTCGGGCCAGCCGCGCTCAACCGCGCCTGGACGCTGGTGAACGACGTGCGCGACCGCGGCCAGGCCGAGCGCGTGCGGGCGGTTTCCGCCGGCGACGGCTGCGTGGCCTGCCATACTCATATGAGCTGCACGGAGTTTTGCCCGAAGGCGATCGCGCCGACCTATTCGATCGCGGGCCTCAAGCGCGCGATGATGAAGCGCGCCTTGCGAGGTGGATGATGGGGACGAGTAGCGTATCGAACTCTTCCCGTCACCCTGAGGTGGCCGCGCGTAGCGCGGCCTTCGAAGGGCGACGGCCACTGCCCGTCATCCTTCGAGGCTCCCGCGGCGCAAGGCCGGGGTCGCACTCCAGGATGACGGATCGACGCTGTGCGAGGGAGCGACACTTGTGAGCGCGGCATTTTTCTTAGCCCAGCGGCTGTCCGCCTTCGTGCTGGCGGCGGCGGTTGCGGTGCATCTGACCACCATCCTCTATGCCGTGCGCGGCGGGCTGACCGCCGGCGAAATTCTCGCGCGCACGCATGGCAATGTCGCCTTCGCGCTGTTCTACGGCCTGTTCGTGATCGCGGTCGCCGTGCATGCGCCCATCGGCCTGCGCAATATTGTGCGCGAATGGACGCGCTGGCACGGCCGCTCGCTCGACATCGTGCTGGCACTGTTCGCGCTGTTGCTGCTCGCGCTCGGCTTGCGGGCCGTCTTTGCGGTGTTCACCTCATGATGCGCGCCTCTCACAAGCAGCCCGGCTTCGCCGCCGCCATGCTGCACCGGCTGTCCGGCCTGGCGCTGGCGATCTTTTTGCCGATGCATTTCCTCGCGCTCGCCAGCGCGCTCAAGGGCGCCGACGCGCTGGAATCGTTCCTGCGCGTCACGCGCAATCCGCTGGTGGAGACGCTCGAATTCGGCATCGTGGTCGCGCTCGCCATTCACCTGACGCTGGGCTTGCGCGTGCTGGCGATCGAGTTCTTCGAATTCCGCGAAAAGACCCTGGTGCCGCTGTCGCTCTGCGTCGCCGCCGTTTCGGCCGTCGGCCTCGCCTTTGTTCTGGGCTTGGGCTGACGCGAATGCTGGGACTTTCGTTTGAGACGCTCGCCGTTCTCTGGCTCGGCACCCTCTTGGGCGCCATCGCCGCCGGCGGCAGCGGCTTTGCCTTCGGGCTCGCGTCCTCGTCGGTCTACCTGCACCGCATCGATCCGATCCACTCGACCATCCTGATCGCCGCCTGCGGGGTACTGCTGCACACGACGACGCTCTGGCCGCAGCGCCGCCATGTCGATGCCGGCAAGCTGTGGCCCTTTGTCGTCGGCGGGCTGATCGGCATACCGATCGGCGTGCGTGTCCTGCTGGTGCTCGATGCCGGCGTTTTGAAGTCGGTGCTCGGCGTCTTCCTGCTCTGCTTCGGCAGCTACGCCCTGCTGGCGCCGCGCCTGCCGGTCGTCAACTTCGGCGGCCGCGTGGCCGACGGCTTCATCGGTTTCATCGGCGGCATCCTCGGCGGCATCGGCGGCTATTCCGGCGTGCTGCCGACGATCTGGACGCAATTGCGCGGCTGGCCCAAGGAAATCGCGCGCGCGGTTTACCAGCCATACGTCATCATCATACAAGCCATCGCGCTCGTGGGCATTGTTTGGATGACCATGGACCGCACCGGCGTGATAATGTTCATCGCGGTGCTGCCGCCGCTGGCGCTCGGAACCTGGATCGGCTGGCAGCTTTACGGCAAGCTCAACGATCTGCGCTTCCGCCAGGCGCTGGCCGTGTTGCTGATCGCCTCCGGCGCGACGCTTGTGTTCTAGTTACGAGAGACAAAGACCATGCAGCTCGATCTCAAGGAAGTCGAGGAACTCGGCAAGACACTTTACATCCGCGCGCTCAAGCTGTTGCCGCGCGACGTCAAGCAGGGTTTCGAGCGGCTCGCGCGCGAGGAAACCGACACCACCGCCAAGACCATTCTCGGCACCATGGTCGAGAACATTGCGGTGGCCGAGCGCACGCGCAACCTGCTGTGCCAGGACACCGGCATCCCGATCTACAACGTCACCATCGGGCGCCATGTCGAATTCGACGGCGCCGGCATGAAGGAAGCGATCCGCCGCGGCTGCGAACGCGCCACCAAGGAGCATCCGTTGCGCTCGTCCGTGGTGCATCCGATCACGCGCAAGAACGAGCAGACCTCGTGCGGCATCGGCGTGCCGATCATCAATGTCGATTTCGACACGCGCGAGGAGACGGTCGAGATCGAAATGATCCCGAAGGGTTCCGGCTCGGAGAACGGCTCGTTCCTGCAAATGCTGATCCCGGCCGACGGCGTTAATGCGGTGAAGCGTTTTGTCATCGACAAGGTGATCGAATGCGGCGGCCGCGTCTGCCCGCCCACCATCGTCGGGGTCGGCATCGGCGGCACCTCGGATCTCTGCATGCATCTCGCCAAGGTGGCCGCGACGCGCCCGCTCGGCTCGACCTGTTCGGACCCGGAGGGCGCCAAGATCGAGGCGCAGTTGAGCGAGGCGGTCAATCAGCTCGGCATCGGTCCGCAAGGTCTGGGCGGACGCTCGACCTCGTTCCGCGTGCATGTCGAAGTGGGCGCCACCCACATCACCATGAACCCGGTTGCCGTGAATATCCAATGCCATTCGGCGCGGCGCGCGAGCGCGATCATCACGCCCGGCGGCATCGCGTTCGAGTAAGGCCCCCGCAATGACCCATCACGTCTTCGAAATGCCGGTCACCGAAGCGCAGGTGCGCGAACTCAAAGTCGGCGACACGGTCACGCTCGAAAGAGCCCTGTTCGGCATCCGCGACGCAACGCTGATCGCGATGTTCGATCGCGGC
Source organism: Pseudolabrys sp. (assembly GCA_035549515.1). GTDB lineage: Bacteria > Pseudomonadota > Alphaproteobacteria > Rhizobiales > Xanthobacteraceae > Pseudolabrys. The sequence continues at coordinate 16,881 of DASZQT010000188.1, forward strand.
CGCACCACGCGCTTCAATCTCAAGGGCCATGCGGTGGTGCACACCGCGCCCAATGTGCGCAAGGTCGATCCACGCGCGGACAACTCTTCCGGCTACGAGGCGGTCTGCATCGGGACCACCACGTCGATGCGCATGGAGCGCTTCACGCGCCCGCTGATGGAGCGCGAGGGCGTGCGCCTCATCATCGGCAAGGGCGGCATGGGGCAGGCTACGCTCGACGCCTTCCGCGAATTCGGTGGCGCCTATCTGGCCGTGGTCGGCGGCGCGGCGGCGCTCGAGACCACCTGGATCGAGGCGATCGAGGAAGTCGACATGGACGACCTGCATCCCGAGAGCCTGTGGAAGTTTCGCATCAAGGGCTTCGGCCCGCTGCTGGTGACCATGGATTCGCATGGCGGCTCGCTGCATGCGCAGGTCAATGCCGAGGCCGCCGCGCGCCGCGCCGCGGTGCTGGAAAGTATTGGAATAAGCGGCTGATGCCGCACTGAGCGCCATGCCGAACATTCCCGAAATCGAAACCGACATCCTCATCCTCGGCGCGGGCGGCGCCGGCCTGTTCGCGGCGCTGCATGCCAAGAAGGCGAACCCGGACCTTTCCGTCACCATCGCGGTGAAGGGCCTGCTCGGCAAATGCGGCTGCACCCGCATGGTGCAGGGCGGCTACAATGTCGCGCTCTCGCCCGAGGATTCGGTCGAGCGTCATTTCATGGACACCATCGTCGGCGGCGGCTGGCTCAACGATCAGGAACTCGCCTGGCAGCTGGTGGAAACGGCGCCGCGCCGCATCCGTGAACTGGAGACAGAGCTCGGCTGCTTCTTCGACCGCAATGCCGACGGCACCGTGCATCAGAAAGCCTTCGCCGGGCAGACCTTCGACCGCACCGTGCACAAGGGCGATCTCACCGGCATCGAGATCATCAACCGGCTGTCCGAACAGGTGTGGCGGCGCGACGTCAAGCGGCTGGAGGATCATCGCGCGCTCGACCTGATCCCATCGGCCGACGGCTCGGAATTGGCCGGCGTGCTGATGCTCGACATGCGCACGGGCGAAGCCGTGCTGGTGCGCGCGCGTGCGACGCTGCTCGCGACCGGCGGCGGTCCGACCATGTATCGCTATCACACGCCCTCCGGCGACAAATCCTGCGACGGGCTCGCCATGGCGCTGCGCGCCGGCCTGCCGTTGCGCGACATCGAGATGGTGCAGTTCCACCCGACCGGCCTGCTCGCGGGCGAAGGCACGCGCATGACCGGCACCGTGCTGGAAGAAGGCCTGCGCGGCTCAGGCGGCTGGCTCACCGATAGCGAACAGAAGCGCTTCATGTTCGACTATGACAAACGCGGCGAGCGCGCCACGCGCGACATCGTCAGCCGCTCGATCATGGATCGCATCCGCAAGGGCTTCGCCTCGCCGCATGGCGGCGTGTATATCGAGATGGGCCATCTCGGCCCCGACCGCGTGCGGCGCGAGTTCAAAGGCATGGTCGAGCGCTGCGCCGATTGCGGCTTCGATCTCGCGGCCGGCCGCGTCGAGGTGATCCCGACTGCGCATTACATGATGGGCGGCGTGGTATTTGCGCCCGATTGCACGACGCCGATGGTGCGGCTTTACGCGGCGGGCGAGGACACCGGCGGCGTGCATGGTGCCAACCGGCTCGGCGGTAACGGTGTCGCCAATTCCACGGTCTATGGTGGTATTGCCGGCGATGTCATGGGTGCGCGCACGCAACCTGGTGGCGCTTTGCCGGAGCCCAGCCGCGCTGCCATCGACGCCGCCTGCGAGCGGGCCTTCGCACCGCTCGGCCGCAAAGGCGGTTCGCAGGGCGGCGACCTGTCGGCCATGCGCGAGCAGCTCTATAGCATCATGTGGAACGATGTCGGCATCCTGCGCACGGCCGAAACCTTGAGCCGCGGTAAAGCTGCGCTCGAGGCGCTTGCGCGCGATATCGCCGACTGTGGCGTCAGCGACGATAGCCGGCGCTACAATCTCACCTGGATGGACCGGCTCAATCTCGAGAACCTCACCTTGGTCAGCCGCGCCATTTGCGCCGCCGCCGATTTCCGCAAGAACAGCCGCGGCGCGCATTTCCGCGAGGACTTCCCGCAAGCCGGCGAGCTCGCCGCGTCCGCGTTCACGCGCGCGCGGCTTATTGGCGATGACATGCAGGTCGACAGCGCGAAGGTCGCCTTCACGCGCGTCGAGCCTGGCCAGAGTCTGCTGCAGCCCGCGCAACAGGCATCGGCCTAGCGGGAAAAGAGCCGGAACTCGATCGGCCGCGATGGCGACGCGCTCGGGCGGTTTGCCAAGGCTTGCGCGTGCGCGACGCCAAGCCGTTATGACGCGCACGGCGTGGCCGCCATACGTCACCAATAAAGCAAACCGTAACAAGGACTTGCAAGAAAAACGCGAACGCCATGGACGTTCCACCCGCGCTTGAATTTTGAGGCTTGTCTTTTATGATGAAAACTCGCTTAAACGGCCCTCGGTGCCGAGGCCGGCGGGCGTGGAATAACGGGCAGCGACGGTGCATTCCTACAACGTTTCCGGATTGTCGGTGCGGAGCGAGATTGCTCTGCCGGGCATGTTCGCGCCTGTCGTCGAAAGCGAGCCGGATGTGACGATCCGGCAGCGTCCGGTTCCTCAAAGCCTGGAAAATCCCGCCGCAAGCGGACCGACCTGGCAGATGGCGGGCGAGCAGTTCCTGCTGCGCATCCCGGATATCGCGCGCTTTCTGCTCAGCAACGGTCGCGAGATCGCCTACGAGCCGGAGCCGGAAGCGAGAGCCGACGACATCCCGATCTTCATCATCGGCACCGTGTTTGGAATCCTGCTGCATCAGCGCGAACAGATCGTGCTGCACGCGAGCGCGGTGCGCATCAACGGCAAGGCGGTTCTGTTTTGCGGCAATTCCGGCGCCGGCAAGTCGACCATCGCCGCCGCCCTGGTGCAGCGCGGCTATCCGTTGGTGACGGACGATGTCTGCGCCGTCGCCACGATGGCGGAAGGCGTGCCGATGGTCTATCCCGACGGCCGCCAGTTGAAGCTGTGGGCGCAAAGCATCGAGCGGCTCGATCTGGCTGAACGGCGTGGCGATCGCGTGCGCGATTCGCTCGAGAAATTCTATGTCGAACCGGAGGAAGCGCTCAGCGAACCGTTGCCGCTCGGCGCGGTCTATGCGCTGCGCGAGGCGCGCCCGCCGCACGTCTCCGGCATCGAGCGCCCGAACGTGGTCGATGCCGCCTTGATCCTGCGGCGCAATGCCTATCGCCCGGTGATGGTATCGCGCATGGGACAAAGGGCGCATTATTTCCACGCCGCCACCACGATCGCGCGGGTCGCGGGCATATTCTATTTGACCCGCCCGATGGATTTCGCCGCGATGCCCGACGTGCTGGCCGGACTCGAGCGGCACTGGCTCGAGACCGGCTTGATGGAGCCATCGGCGTGACGCGCACGATCTGGCTCGCCTCTTATCCGAAATCCGGCAACACTTGGTTCCGCATGCTGGTGGCGAACCTGTCGGCGAAAGGCGAAGGGCCGGTCGACATCAACGATCTGCCGGAGCGCGGCGGAATTGCGAGCGCGCGCGCGCCCTTCGATTATCTGCTGCTGATCGAGTCCGGATTGCTGACGCACGACGAAACCGATGCTTTGCGTCCGCGCGTCTACGAGGAATTGGCGCGCGGCGCGGCGGACGACGAATACGACAAGCCGGAAGACGCGCCGCCGGTCCGCTTCGTGAAGACACACGATGCCTACACATCGACGTCGAAAGGCGAGCCGCTGCTCGCCGGTCGCCGCGGCGCCGATGGCGCCATCCTGATCGTGCGCGATCCGCGCGACGTCGCGCCGTCCTTCGCCAATCATAATGGCGGCAGCATCGACGAAGCCATCCAGTTCATGAACAGTCCCGAGGCCGCGTTCTGCGCGAAGCCCGGTCGGCAGCACAATCAGCTCCGGCAACAGCTTCCGGGCTGGAGCGGTTACACCGCGACCTGGCTCGAGCAGAAAGACATCCCGATCCATTTGGTGCGCTACGAAGACATGCAGGCTGATACCGCCGGCGTCTTGGCGCGCGCGCTCGCCTTCGCCGGCCGTCCGGCGAGCGATGAGGAAATCAGGCGCGCGGTAGCCTTTGCCGATTTTGCGCGATTGCAAGAGCAGGAAAAAGCGAAAGGCTTCCGTGAAGCGCCGTATGGGCGGGGCCGGGAGATGAGCTTTTTTCGCCGCGGCCAAAGCGGCGCCTGGCGCGACGAACTCACCATGGAGCAGGTCCTGCTTCTTGAAAATGAACACGCGCCGATGATGCGGCGTCTAGGCTACGAACCGGCGTCGCAGACGCCGCTTGCATGCGTGGGGTAGGGGGAGCCGTGATCGTAAGGAAACAAGGCGATTGGCTGGCGGCCAAGGTCGGCGACGAGCTCGTGATGATGAGCGCGGAAAAAGGCAACTATATCGGCCTTTCCGAGGTCGGCGCGCGCATCTGGGAATTGATCGACACCCCGCAGGATGTCGATGTCGTGTGCAGCACTTTGCTGGATGAGTACGATGTCTCTCCCGATGCCTGCCGGGCCGAGGTGGAGCAGTTTCTCGACGAGCTGGTGAAGCATGGCGCGATTGCCCTTGACCCGCCGCCTGCTGGTTAGGCTCCGGCAGATCGACAATACCCGTCGGCTGCTGCTGGTCGAGGCATCGGTCTGCTTGCTTTTGGCCCGGCTAGCCTTGGTGCTTATTCCGTTCCCGCGGCTGGCGCGGCATCTCGGGGCCTTCATGCCGCCGGAGAAGGCGCGTGCTGTGCAGGCGGACTGGCCGCGCTCGCCGGAGTTCGCCGCTACCGCCGAAGATGTCGGCTGGGCCGTCACCCGCGCCGCCCGCTACGTGCCGTTCAAGGCGGTCTGCCTGCCGCAGGCCATCGCCGCCCGCATCATGCTGAAACGGCGGGGGGTCGCGAGCGTCATGCATTTCGGCGCCGCCCGCGGCGCGGACAAACCGCTCGACGCCCATGCCTGGCTCGACGCGGCCGGGGTGGAAGTGACCGGCTATCCGGTGGCGACGCAATTCGCCGAAATCGCGTGCTTCGTGTAGGCTCGCGGAATCGGTGCGGAGACCCAGCCATGAACGTGCAGGCCGCCGAATCGTCGACCGGCCCCGGGCTGTTTCAACAGCACGGCTATGTCGTCGTTCCGGGACTGATCGATGCGGCGCTCGTCGATTTTCTCGCGTCTTATATTGGAACCAGGTTCGCGAGCCGGCTGCTGAGCAATGGCGACAATTTCGTGCCGAATACGCCGAGCGATTACGGCGACCCGGCCATCGAGGCGCTGCTCGAATATGTGCGACCGCAGATCGAACGGCACACCGGGCTCTTGCTCCATCCGACCTATTCCTATTACCGCCTCTACAAGCATGGCGACGTGCTCAAGCGTCATCTCGATCGTCCGGCCTGCGAAATCAGCGTCACATTGAATATTGCGCAGACGCCGGCAGAGCCATGGCCGATCTATGTCAAGCGCGACGCCGGACCCTATGCCGCGCTGTTGCAGCCGGGCGATGCGCTGATCTATCGCGGTTGTGATTGCGCCCATTGGCGCGACGCGTATACCGGCCGGCAATTGGCGCAGGTGTTCCTGCACTATGTCGACCGCGAAGGTCCCTATGCCGCCGAGAAGTTCGATGGACGCCAGACGCTGATGCGGCCAGCGGTGGCGAAAAAGACGATCGTCAATGGCGCACAGATCGAGTCAATGGAGAGCGGACAAGACGCATGACGGTCGATGTAGAGCAGGGCCCCGATCGTAAACCTGCGCTGCGGGTGATGCTGCCGCCCTATCTGCTGCTGCGCGATTTCCTCGACGAGCAGACGGCGGCGGGTCTGCTCGATTTTGCGCTGGCCAACGAGGCGAATTATGCGCCGACGAAAACCGGACGTACCGGGGCGGCGCAGGTCCGGCCGCAGGTCCGTCTATCGGTCAGCCTGCACGATCTCGGTCCCTTTAGGCGGGTGTTGAGGGATAAAGTGAAGGCGATGGTGCCGGATCTATCCGCCAAACTCGGCGCGACGCCACCGGCGGACCCGAAGTTCGAAATCGAGCTCGTTGCCCATAACGACGGCGCTTTCTACAAACGCCACATCGACACGCAGACCGCGAGCGACCGCGATTACATCCGCGTCCTCAGCGCCGTCTATTACTTTTATGTCGAGCCAAAGGCGTTCAGCGGCGGCGCGCTGCGCCTTTACGCGATCGGCGATGCCGAGGGCACGGCCTTTGTCGACGTGATTCCCGAGCACAATAGCCTGCTGGTTTTTCCGGCCTGGGCGCCGCACGAGGTCATGCCGGTGAGCTGTCCGTCGCAGCGCTTTACCGACTCGCGGTTCGCCATCAATTGCTGGGTGCACCGCGCCCGGGTTCAGGGGTCGTAGCTCAGCGACTTCCGATACAGCGGCCTTCCGTCCGTAAAATCGAGATAAGTGTCGTCCCCGCTTTGGAAGGCAAAGGGAACCCACTTGCCGTAGAGCAAGGGGGCGAGCGCGTTCGGCTTCTGACCCTTCGTGCGAAAGCGGCTCTTGATATAGGCCTCGATGTGGCGCAACTCCGGCCGAAACTCATATGTATCGGAAGGGCCGAGAACGGCCTCGTAGTTGGAACAGCCGCGCTTGATGAGCACCGGCACCTCGGCGCCGAGCTTGCCATGTTCGTCGATCAAGGCGCGGACGAGCGGGAACAGCGCGCGCGCGTCCTCGATACCGTTGACATAGAAATAGCCGGCATAAAGGCTTTGGCTGTAGCGATTGAAAAAGTCGACGCCCCATTTCGACACGCAATTGACGTTAAGCGCGACTTCGTAAGCGGCCACCAATTGCCGTAGCGTGCGAGGCAGGACCTTGACCTTGTAGCAGTGCTCGCAGCCCGCCGGCACCGCGGCTTCCTGGTACACGGCCCTGAACATGAACCGGTTGAGAAAGCCGCAATCCGGCGCGGGCGCATTGTAAATCTTCATGAACAGGTCGGACGATGCGGTGGGCGCGAACTCGAGGCTTCCGTCGTCGCGCTCGCGCACAATTTCGGCCGCAATGGCGCGCTGCAAGTTTTCACCGATCGTGCGATCGCCGATCTTGACCGCGAGAATCTCGTCCGGCGTCATCGTTGCCGCCTATTCCGTCTGTCCGCCTCTCCGGTCGGACGCCAAGGTATGCGCGCTCAAGCTCACTCGTTGCTCCCTTCGACCCAACGGACAAAATTTCCCACATGCACGCCGCGGGCAAGCACCGCATTATATTCCAGGCGGCGGCGATGCGCAGCTTTTGCATCCTGGGGCCATTCGTCGAGCAGGCGCTTGAGGCGCGGAATATCGATCAGGCGGCGCGCGGTCGCCGAGGCCTCGATGCGCTCGATCTCCCGCGCGATCATCGGCTTCTTCATGTCGAGAAAGCGAAACCATTCCAGATTGTTGGAGCCGCGTCGAACCTCGGCCACGATTTCGCGCGGCAACCGGTCGGCAAACACCGCGCGCGCGAAGGAGCGCGGGACGCCATCGCGGCAATAGACGTGCTCGGGCACCGCGAGCGCGAACTCCAGGAGCCGGCGGTCGGCATGGGGGTCACGTACCTCGTTGCCGTGCAGTTGCTCGACCCAATCGAGATTGTCGCGATCCGCGCCCACGCGGTCGAACAACGCCCAAGTGCGCCATCGCGCCAGGTCCCGCGCCTCGATGTCGAATAAGGCGCTTTGGCCCTGTTCGCGCCATCGCCGCGGAAGATCGTGCCGCGCAATAAAATCCGGATTGAGCGCGCTCCACGCCGCGATGTTGTCGGGATCCTGGCCGCGCATCCTGCGCACCAGCCGTCGCAAGCCGGGAGGCATGGCGGGCTTTACGACATTCGAGATCAGGGTATCAGCGATCGACTGGCGACGATGGCGCGCGAAGCGCGGCAGTTCGCGCGTGAAGCGCGCCCAGCGGCCCCGCCGCAGCAGGTCGAGCAGCGCGAAGTCGCCGGGCCAGGACAGCCCGAGGTTTCCAAAAATGCCGTATAGTACGAGTGGATGCCGCCGCATGTGGTCGATCATGAAGCCGGCTCCGCCGGGCGCCATGCCGCCCATGCGCGGCAACAAGGCATGGGCGAAAAATCGCGCTGGATCCTCGTCATAGGGATGCAGCGTGTCGCGCGTGAGGAATTCGACCTCGAGCGACGGATACATGCGCGCGAGCGCTTCGACTTTGCTGCGCTCGTCGCGGTACATAACCGTGCCCACCGGCACGTCGGCGTCCGCGCGCGGCAGGAGCGTGTAGCAGGTGATGCGCCGGGATCCTCCCAGCCGCGCCAAAGTGGCGGCGATGGCGCTCGAATCGAGGCCGCCGCTGGCGGAGATCGCAATGTCGTCGGCGCCCGCCGCGGCATCCTTGACGGCGCGATCGAACAGTTCGCGCGCGCGAGCGACATAGTCCTCGTCGCGCCGATAGGGCGGCGGCGCATTGAAATCGGGCGTCCAGTAATAGCGCCGGCGAGCGCCGGCCGGATCGAACGTCAGCAAGCTGCGCGCCGGCGTGCGCTCGATGCCGCGATAGGCGGTATTGCGCACCCCATGCTGGTTGAGCGCCAGCAGATCGGCAAGGCCGAGCTCGTCGATCTCGCGCGGCACGTCCGGCATCGCCAGCAGCGCGCGCAGCCTGTTCGAGAAGATGATGCGCTCGCCCGCGCGATGAAACAGCAGGGTGTGATGCCCGAGGCAATCGCGTCCAAGCGTCAGGCGGCGCTCGTCGGCATCCCAATGGGCGAAGGCGAAGGCGCCCAGGCAACGCGCCACGCCGTCGCCGCTCCGGCGCTCGAACATGCGCAGCAACAGTTCCTCGTCGGAAAAGCGCGCCAATTCGGCGCCCGGCAGCCCGAGCGCCTCGGCAATCTCACCCCGATTGTCGAGGCGCGCGCAGGCGACAAAGAGGCCGCGTCCGTCGCGGGTCGAGAAAATCGCGTCGCCCTGCCCGTGGGCGAACAGGGCGCCAGCAACCCGACGCGACGAATTCCGAGCCGGCGGGGCACCGGCGCAAGAACGCCGCATCTGATCTTCGTAACGCGGATCGATGGTGCGGCCCGCCAGATCGGCAACGCCGATGAAAGTGCCCTTGGTCAAGAATTCCGTGGTCCCAGGTCGCTGATCCCGCCGGGTGCGTGATCGGGAGTCTGGCCGAAGGGCGGGTTGGTTTGGGTGCGGGCAAGTTCCAACACGATAACTCGCGGCGCGTGCCATTGGCGCCGGCCTATTTGTCCCGAAACGAGAGCCGATTTTAACAAATGCGGCCCTCGGCGCTCGGCCATTCTCGGGGCCCCTTCGCTCGCAATGGGCCTCCGATCAAGAATTGCGCGGGCCTAAGTCGCTGCCCCCATAGGGCGTATGATCCGGAGTTGGACCAAAGGGCGGGTTGGTCTGCGCGTCGGCGAATTCTGAGACGATGACGCGCGGGGGGCTCCACGGACGACGACCAGCCTGCTCGGACGCAGAGCGTGTCATCCACTGATCGTGCTTTCTGCCGCCACCCGTCATCGGACCCCCCGGTTCACGCATGGGCAGCCTTCTTATACCGGTCAACGCAGGGTTTGCCAATAAGCGGTTGTGCAAGCCATGTTCCGCTGTGAATTACGAGAACATACAGCTCGCTTAAGTTGTACCTATATTTTTTCTCTTATTTTAGTTGTGACTGACCCTGAAATTTGCTACCTCCTGTTCGATCAGCAGGGAGGAAGCCGATGAGCGACGCATACATGAGTCAGATCATGGCCTTCGGTATGAATTTCGCGCCGAAAAGCTGGGCCATGTGTAACGGTCAGATTCTGGCCATCGCCCAGAACACCGCGTTGTTTTCGTTGCTCGGCACCACCTACGGCGGCAACGGCACCAGCACCTTCGCCCTGCCGAACCTGCAGAGCCGCGTGTCGGTCGGTTTCGGCACCAGCCCCTTTGGTGAGGTGTACAGTTTGGGGGAGGTGGCGGGCGAAGAGAACGTCACGCTGACGATCAGCACGATGGCCGCGCACAATCACGGTTTCATTGGCGCATCGAGTAGCACCAACGCCCGCCAGCCGACCGTGGACGGCGCGGCTTTGGGCAATGCGCTCAAGGGCGGCGTCCCTGGTGACGCATTCTATGCCCCGCAGGGCTCGCTGCAGCCGCTCTTCCCGGGCTCGATCTTGAACACGGGCGGCAACCAGCCGCATCCCAACCTGCAGCCCTACCTCGCGCTGAACTGGTGCATCTGCCAGTACGGCATCTTCCCGTCCCGCAACTGACCGCCACACCTGACCGCAAGGGGGATCGCGATGAGCACACCATATGTCGCGCAAATCAGCATGTTCGGCGGGAATTTTGCGCCGCGCACTTGGGCGTTCTGCAATGGCCAATTGATGTCGATCGCACAGAATCAGGCGCTGTTCTCGCTGCTCGGAACAACCTATGGCGGCGACGGCATACAGACCTTCGCGCTGCCGAACATGATCAGCCGGCTGTCGGTTCAATTCGGCACCGGGCCGGGCTTGTCCACCTACCAACTCGGACAAACCGGCGGCACGACGGATGTGACCATCACCACGGCGACCATGCCGTCGCACAATCACAATCTCAATGCCGCGAAGGTGAATGCTGCCACGGCCGATATCACCACGACATCGCTACCCGCGCAGCCGACCGCCGGCTCGCCCGCGACGTTTTACGCCAGCGGTTCCGGCCTCACGACGCACAACATGGCGACCGGTACGGTGCTCATGTCCGGACAGGGCCAGCCGCACAACAATATGATGCCGTCGTTATGCGTCTCATTCATCATCGCCCTGCAGGGCATCTTCCCGTCGCGCAATTGAGGAGGGGCTAATGGCGCAACCTTTCATCGGCCAGATTTCCTGCTTCGGCTGCAATTTCGCACCGCGGTATTGGGCCTTTTGTCGTGGGCAGATCCTGTCCATCGCGCAAAACCAGGCCCTGTTCGCGATCATCGGAACGTTCTACGGTGGCAACGGCACCTCCACCTTTGCTCTCCCCAATTTCCAAGGCTACGCGCCGATGCATTGGGGCACGACGGGAGGTCTGCCGACGACCGTCATCGGTGAAATCCAGGGCAGCACGCAGGTCACCTTGATGAGCATGCAGATCCCGGCACACCAGCACACGGCGGTTGCCGCCGCCGTGTCGGGATCGGGAGCGACGCAGTCGGCGATCCCGAGCTCCAGCGCCTATCTGTCCGAGGTGACCGCCGGCGACCTTGTCTACGACACCACGTCGCCGGTCCTGGGCCTGCCGTTCGGAGCGCAGGCGATTTCCCCCAACGGTGGCAATATGCCGCACGACAACATGCAGCCCTATCTCGCGCTGAATCTCTGCATTGCGGTCGAAGGCGTGTTTCCCTCGCGCAACTGAGCGGAAACGTCCGGATCATGTCGCCTGCAGCGCGGCCGGCCTTTCAACTGCCGGCCGCGTTGGTTTGCGCCGGCCATTCGCTGCGCCGCGCGGACGACGGCGACCTGCCTTTTCAACGCATGTTGTTCGAGCGCGCGCGCCCCGACCTTGCCGTGCTGGCGGCATGGCCGGAGGCGGTACGCGCGCCCTTTCTCGACCAGCAATTCCATTTCCAGACCGCGCATTATGCACGCGTCTATCCGCAGGCCGAGCGCCTGATCCTGCTTGCCGGCGAAGACGCCATCGGCCGCCTTATTCTCGACTGTGCTGCCGAGCGCTGGTGCCTAGTCGATATTGCGCTGCTTCCGGCCTGGCGCGGGCGCGGCATCGGTGAGGCCTTGTTGCGGGCGATTCAAACGCAGGCCGTGCAGGCGGGCGCCGGCGCGGTCGAATTGATGGTGGAATCGATCAACCCGGCGCGCCGACTCTACGAGCGGCTCGGCTTTGCGGCGGTGGCGGACGAACCGCCCCATGTTGCCATGACGTGGTCGGCGCCGATCGCTCAGTTGAAGATCGCCTGATAGACGATGCCGTCGGGGTCGCGCCCGACGGGGACGATGAAGATGTTCATCATGCCGAACGAGGCGTTTTTGAACGGGTAGATGCGCTGCGGAAAAATGACCTGGTTCGCGCATTTGAACAGCAGGGAAAACGGCTCCTTCCGCACGCCTTCCCAGTCGCGCGGCTTGCCCTTGGTGGCCTGCACCAGCGTCATCTCGACCGCGGATTCCCCGACGCCGACCTCGAAAGTCTCGTTCAGATGGCAGGCGAAGCCTTCGTAACTGCCCATTGCCACGGCGCCGGTCTCCTGGTTGCATACAGGTTGTAATACACTTAAAAGATGTATCTTCATACATTGCCCGCGCGGCCCTTGGCAAGTCCGCGCACGCCCCGCCACCGGATCGGGATCGCATGAACGACTATGAATCCCCCCTCCGCCGCTTTGGCGCGCTCGTCATGGCCGACACCGCGCTGCAAAAGCGTCTTGCCGAGATCGGCGACCTGGCCGAGTTCGCCGATGCCGTAGCGCAAAGCGCCTTTACGCTCGGCCTGCCGCTGCCCGCCGAGCGCGTGCTGGCCGCGCTTTCGCCCGGTCGGGCGGAGCTTTCCCGTTGGATGACGCCGGTCGCGCAAGGCTCGGCCTGGCCGCCGCAGCCCTGGCTGCCGATCCAGGTGAACGGCGGCCATGGCGGGTTCTTCGTCGATTGGGCTTATTTCGGCACGCGACCGCTCACCGAGCCCTTTTTCGAAGGATCGATCCGGTGCGCGCTGCAACGGCCGCTCGCCCGGCTGTCGCAATATCGGATGAGGTTAAGCGATCTTGTCGCTCGAACCGAGGGCACGCAAAGCCTGAAGCCGTCGGGCTTTGTCTTCCACATGTCGCGCTGCGGCTCGACATTGACGTCGCAGATGCTGGCCGCCCTGCCGCGCACCATCGTGGTCTCGGAGGCCGCGCCGGTCGACGCGGCGGTTCAGCTTGAGGCCGGCGAGCCCGACCTTGCGGGTGAGCGGGCCTATCGGCTGCTGGCCGCCATGGTCGCCGCCTACGGCCGGCCGCGTGCCGGTGACGAGCGCCACTATGTGGTCAAGCTGGATAGCTGGCACGCGCTGGCGCTGCCGCTCTTCGCGCGCGCCTTTCCCACGGTGCCCTGGGTCTTTCTCTATCGCGATCCGGTGGAGGTGCTGGTGTCGCAAGCGCGCGCGCCCGGCGCCCAAATGGTGCCCGGCATCGTGCCGGCGAGCCGCTACGGCATCGAGGATTTCGACGGCGTGCCGGACGCCGAATATCACGCGCGCGTGCTCGACAAGATCTGTCGCGCGGCGGTCGAGAACGCCGGAAGTGGGCGTGCCCTGTTCGTCAATTATCGCGAATTGCCGGAGGCGGTGTTCACCAGGATCATGCCGCATTTCGGCATCGCTTGCGACGACAGCGCGCGCGCGGCCATGCGGACGGCGGCAGAGCGCGACGCCAAGGCACCGAGCTTCGCCTTCGCTGCCGACAGCGCGGACAAGCAGAGCGAAGCGAGCGATGAACTGCGCGCGCTCGCCGAGCGCCATGTCGGCGCGGTCTACCGCGAGCTGGAAGCGCTGAGCAAAGAACGATGATGATTAGCTAACGTCAATTGACGCGGCCCTAGACTGTGATCCGACCAAATTGAACCGTCATTGCGACCCCGAACGAAGTGAGGGGGAAGCAATCCAGAAGCCCGATGCTCAAGACTGGATTGCTTCGTCGCCCTTTCAGGGCTCCTCGCAATGACAGCTGATTCCACTTCGCTGGATCACGCTCTAAGCGTTACCCAACGCCTTGCTCGCGCGCATGATCGCGGGGTCCTCCGGCAACGGTGCGGCGGTGAAACCGAGCTCGGCGCTGATGCGCGCGAGCGTTCCAAGATCGCTCGGATAGACCAGCACCGCCCGGCGCACGCCCTGCGCCGAAATGGCACGCATGAGTGCCTGCAAAAGCTGCTTCGCGAGGCCCTTCTCGCGAAGGTCGGCGCGGATGATGACCGCGGCTTCGGCTGTGTCGAAATCGGGATCGGCGGTGGAGCGCGCAAGTCCCGCGATGCGCGATCCGTCCCAGGCCAGCATGGTCATTTCGCGGTCGTAGTCGACCTGGCTCAAACGCGCGGCGGTCTCATGCGTGCGCTCGCGCAGCGGCACGAAGAAGGCGTGCCAGAGATCGCTTGAATCGACCTCGTCGGCGAAGCGGCGCAGCGCCGGCTCGTCCTCCGGGCGGATCGGCCGCACCGTATAGGTTTTCCCGCCGGCGGTGGAAATTTCGCTCTCGAGTTGCTGCGGATAGGGCCGGATCGCAAGGCGCGCCTGCGCCGAGGCGGTGGCCGCCTTGACGCGAATGCGGCCGTCGACGCCGATGGTCCCGCTCTGGTCGCAGAGCAGTGGATTGATGTCGAGTTCCACGATCTCGGCGTGATCGGCGACGATGTTGCTCAACTGCATCAACACATTGACCAGCCCGTCGATATCGGCGGCCGGACGATCGCGATAGCCCTTGAGCAGTGCGGCCACGCGCGTGCGTTCGATCTGCGCGCGCGCCAGCGCGGTGTTGAGCGGTGGCAATTCGAGCGACTTGTCGCGGATGATCTCGACGGCCGTTCCGCCGTGGCCGAACAGGATCACCGGCCCGAAAGTGCGATCGGTGGTGACGCCGGCTATCAGCTCGAAAGCGCCGGGGCGCTGGATCATCTCCTGCACGATGAAGCCTTCGAGCCGCGCTTCCGGCCGCGCGCGCGCGACCCGTTCGTTCATTTTCAGCGCCGCCGTTTCCACGTCTTTCGGCGTGGCGAGGTCGAGCGCGACGCCGCCGACATCCGACTTGTGCGTGATGTCGCGCGAGCGGATTTTCAGCGCGACAGGCGCGTTCCATTGAGCGGCGAGCTTGGCTGCGGCGGCGCCGTCGTTCACCGCCTCGGTGCGCGCGAAGGCAATGCCGTAACAGGCGAAGAAGCCGGCTACTTCGGCGGGATCAAGCCATTCGCGCTTGTCGTCGAGCGCGCGGCGCAGGAAACCGCGCGCGCGCTCCTTGTCGGCGCGTGCCGCGCTCGGCGGGGCCGAGGTCGGCGTTTCCAGCAGCAATTCCTGGCTCTGGCGATAGCGCACCAGATACATGAAGGCGCGCACCGCGCGCTCCGGCGTCTCATAGTCCGGTACTTGCGCGGCGATCAGGCGGGCACGGCCCTCTTCGACGCTGGCCGAGCCCATCCAGCAGGCGAACAGGTTCTTGCTCGTTGCATCTTTCGATTTCGCCAGCGCATCGATGAGACCCTGCGCGGCGTCGGCGGCCGAGCCGATCGACGTCGGACAATAGGCGACCAGCAGGCCGTCATTGTCCTTGTCCTGCATCATGATCTCGACCGCGTGCGTGTAACGCGCGGCGTCGGCGTCGCCGATGATGTCGACCGGGTTGGCGTGGCTCCAGGTCGGCGGCAGCACGGCATTGAGCTTGGCGAGGGCATCGTCACTCAGCGTGGCCAGCTTGCCGCCCTGCTCGATCAGCCAATCGGTGGCGAGCACGCCGGCGCCGCCGCCATTGGTCACGATCGCGAGCCGGTTGCCGGCTTGCGGCGCCATATGCGCCAGTGTCGCGGCCGCGTCGAATAATTCCTCCAGCCCGGTGACGCGCAACATGCCGGCGCGGCGGAACGCCGCCTCGTAGACCACGTCGGCGCCGGCGAGCGCGCCGGTGTGCGAGGCGGCGGCGCGTGCGCCTTCTTCGGCGCGGCCACCCTTGACCACGATCACCGGCTTGACGCGCGCGGCGCGGCGGGCCGCCGACATGAACTTGCGCGCATGCGTGACCGCCTCGGCATAGATCAGGATCGCCTGCGTTGCTTCGTCGAGCGCGAAGTAATCGAGCAGGTCGCCGAAATCGACGTCGCTCATGTCGCCCATCGAGACGATGGCCGAGAAGCCGATGCCGCGCGGCAGCGCCCAGTCGAGCACGGTGGTCGCCATCGCGCCGGACTGCGTGAGGAAAGCGATGTTGCCGGTGCGTAGCGCGGCGGGTGCGAAGGTCGCGTTCAGCCCGATGCCAGGGGCCGCGATGCCGAGGCAATTGGGACCCACCACGCGCAAGAGATGCGGGCGCGCGGCGGACAGCATCTGCGCGGTGCGCTCTTTGCCGACCTTGGCCTCGCCCTCGGCGAAGCCGGCGGTCAAGATCACGGCGGCGCGGGTGCCGCGTGCGCCAAGCTCGGCGATGAGCGAGGCAACGGTATCGGGCGGCGTGGCGATGACGGCGAGGTCGGGCGCGATCGGCAGCGCGGCCACGTCGTTATAGGCCATGATGCCATGCACCGCGCTCGCGCGCGGATTGACCGGCAGCACCGGCCCGCCGAAGCCGGCTGTCAGCATGTTCGTCATCAGGGCATGGCCGACCGATTGCGGCTTGTCGGTGGCACCGATCACCGCGACCGAGCGCGGACGAAACATCTTGTCGAGATTGCGAATGGACATGCGTCTCTTCCGCGCGATGAAGCCTGCTTCATCGCAGGCAAGCATGAAAGAATTTTGATGTGGGTCAATATTTTGTGCGCTGAGCCATCCTTGTCATGGCCGGGCATAGCCCGTCGAAGACGGGCGCAAACGCTCTTATGTCCCGGCCATCCCGCTTAGGCGAGAGCCGTGGCCTCCTAAGCGAGATCGCCGGGACAAGCCCGGCGATGACAGACGCAAATTGCGCCGGCATGCCGGCCGAGTGGCAATGACAGGAGCTAATTCCGCTCGTCGGGCAGCACCGGCAGCGGATGAAACTCGATGCCTTCCTCGGCCAGGTCCTTGGCCTCGTCCGGTGAGGCGACGCCGTAGATCGAGCGATGCTCGGTCTCGCCGTAATGCATCTTGCGCGCCTCTTCGGGAAATTTTGCGCCGACATTGTCGGAGTTCTTGGTGAGGTGGTCGCGCAATTCCTTCAGCTTGGCGCGAAATTCCTGCTCCTGCGGCGAGATCATCGCCACCGGTGCGGACGTGGGCATGGGAGCCGGCGCGGCGGCGGCGGGCACCGGCGCCTCGGCAGCGACCTGAGCATCCATCGCGCGCGCACGCTTTTTCGAGGTCGTCACGCGCGGCGCCATGATGGCCTTTTCGACCTTGGTCGAATCGCAACGCGGGCAGGCGATCAGCTTGCGCTTGGCCTGCTTGTCGAAGGCGGCTGAGTCCGCGAACCAGCTTTCGAACGCGTGGCCCTTATGGCAGACGAGCGCGTATTTGATCATTCGGCGCCCCGCACGACATGCAGATGGGTCGGCTCGGCCAAAGGCTCGACGATTTCAAAACGCCGCCCATGTTGCAGCGAGGGGATACGCCCACGCGCGGCGGCGACTTCGGCGGGATCGATCTCGGCCATGATGACGCCCGGCTCGCTGCCGCCTTCCGCCAGCACGCGGCCCCACGGGTCGACGATCAGCGAATGGCCGAAGGTCTCGCGTCCGTTCTCGTGCTTGCCGCCTTGCGCGGCGGCGAACACGAAGCAGCCGTTCTCGATGGCGCGCGCGCGGTTGAGTACGTGCCAATGCGCCTCGCCGGTCTGCCGGGTGAAGGCGGAGGGAATCGCCAGCATGATGGCGCCGGCTTCCGCCAGCGCGCGATAGAGCGCGGGAAAGCGCAGGTCGTAGCAGATGGTCAGCCCGAGCCGGCCCCAGGGCAGGTCGCACAGCACGGCGCTTTCGCCCGGCCGGTAGCTGTTCGATTCGCGATAGCTTTCGCCATGTTCGAGATCGACATCGAACATATGGATCTTGTCGTAGCGCGCGATCAGTTCGCCGGCCGGATCGATCAGGAACGAACGATTGACCGCCTTGTCGTGGCTGAGCTTGATCGCCAGCGAGCCGACATGCAGGGTGATGCCGAGTTCGCGCGCCAGTTCGCGCAGCGCGGCGAGCGAGGGGTCGCGCGGTTCCTCGACGGTCGCCGCGAACAATTGCTCGCGCCGCGCCGCCAGGATGTTGGTCATTTCCGGCGTCTGCACATAATCGGCGCCGGCCGCCTTGGCCTCGCGGATCAGGCGCGCGCAGGCATCGATATTGGCGGCGGGGGTGAGTCCCGACCGGGTCTGGATCATGGCGGCTTTGAAGCTCGCCTTGGCCGGGGGGCTCATGCGGAGGCCTTGCCGGCGGACAGCAGCGGGTCGAGCTTGCCCGCGCGATCGAGTGCATGCAGGTCGTCGCAGCCGCCGACATGGGTGTCGCCGATGAAAATCTGCGGCACGGTGGTGCGCCCGTTCGCGCGCTCGACCATCTCGGCGCGCCGATCCCAGTCCTTGCCCACGTCGATCTCGCTGAAAGCGACGCCCTTGCGCGTCAGCAGGGCCTTGGCGGAGACGCAATAGGGGCAATAGCGGGTGGTATAGATTTCGACCGGAGGCATGGCAGTGTTTCTGGCGGTTTTTCCGTGTTGCCGACGGAACTTATATGGGGCTGCGCCCGGGCGCCACAACCCGGGCGAACACCAGCACATCGACATGGGCGGCCCCCGCCCGGAGCAGGGCGCGGGCGCAAGTGTCCACCGTGGCGCCCGAGGTGAGCACGTCGTCGACCAGGATCAGCCGGCGGCCGGCGACGTCCGGCTTGCGCTCGGGCGGCACCCGGAAGGCGCCCTGCACATTGTCCGCGCGCTGTTCCCGGGAAAGGCCGACCTGCTGCGGCGTGGCGCGCACGCGCCGGAGCGTATCGGGCAGCATCGGCACGCCCGCAAGGCCTGCTATCGTGCCGGCCAGCGCCGCCGACTGGTTGAAGCGCCGCCCCCATAGCCGCCGCCAGTGCAGCGGCACCGGGATCAGGCCGTCGGCATCGGCGAGCAGTTCGCGCCCGGCGCGCGCCATCCAGCGCCCCATCATCGGGGCGAGATCGAGCCGGTCGCCATATTTGAAGCGGTGCACCAGCGCGCGCGCGATATCGTCGTAGCGCACGGCCGCCCGTGCGCGGTCATAGGCCGGCGGCTTGGCGATCGCTTCCATCGACAGCAGGCCGGGGCCGGGATCGTAGGTGAAGGGAATGCCGAGCCGCGCGCAATAAGGCGGCTCGATCAGCGAGAGCTTCGACCAGCACGAAGCGCACAGGCCGGCGCCCTCGCCGAGCGGCTCGCGGCAGGACGGGCATAGAGGCGGCAGCGCGACATCGAGCGCGAAGCGGAAGGCGGCGCGCACGCCGTGCCAGCCGCGCGCGGCAACGGACGGCCTCGGCTCTTGGCTTTCGGCGGCCAGCTCATTCATGCTTAAACGGTACCAGATGTCAGCAAACCCGGCCATCTTCGACCGTCACCTGCTGCGCCGGCGCCAAACGCGTGCCCGCGCGCTTGGCCCGGCCACGTTCCTGCTCGATCGAGTCGCAAGTGAACTGGGCGAACGGCTGTCGGCCGTGCTGCGCACGTTCGACATCGCGCTCGATCTCGGCACGCCGACCGACGCGGTGCGGCGCGTGCTGGCGGCGAGCGGAAAAGTTACGACCATTATCGCCGCCGAGCCGGCGGCGGGGCAGGTCGGACATGAATTTCCGCGTGTGGCCGCCGACGAAGAAGCGCTGCCCTTTGCCGAGGCGTCGCTCGATCTTGTGGTCTCGGCGCTGGCCCTGCAATTCGTCAACGACCTGCCCGGCACGCTCGTTCAAATCCGCCGCGCGCTCAGGCCGGACGGGCTCTTGCTGGCGGCGCTGCTCGGCGGCGAGACGCTGACCGAACTGCGCCAAGCCTTTGCCGAAGCGGAGAGCGAAATTGAGGGCGGGCTATCGCCGCGCGTCGCGCCCTTCGCGGACTTGCGCGACCTGGGCGCGCTCATGCAACGCGCCGGCTTTGCGCTGCCGGTTATCGACTCCGACCGGCTGACCGTGCGTTACGATTCGCCCTTCGCGCTGATGCATGACCTGCGCGCCATGGGCGCCACCAACATATTGAGCGAGCGCCGGCGCAAGCCGTTGCGGCGTGCGACCTTGTTCCGGATGGCCGAAATCTATGCGCAGCGCTTCGCCGACGCGGATGGACGTTTGCGCGCGACCTTCGACGTGGCGTGGCTGTCGGGCTGGGCGCCGCACGAGAGTCAGCAGAAGCCGCTCAAGCCGGGCTCGGCCACTCAACGCCTTGCCGATGCGCTCGGCACGCGGGAACATTCAGCGGGCGAGAGGCCGGATGGAGAAAAGTCTTGATGCGGCTGCCGCGACAAGGCGGCTCAGAACAAGTTGAGGAGCTTGTTGTAGAACAGCGTCTGGATACCAGACCCGAGCGTCGTCACGGCGCCGACAATCGCGATGCTGACGCCGGATGCAATGAGCGCGTATTCGATTGCGGTAGCGCCTTCCCGCGCGGGCAGGAAGCGGATGATTTGGGAACGGGGAATGAATCGGCGCATGCGCATTTCCTGCTCGGGCTAATGGGCCGGGATTTCAGAGTAGCGCCAACAGATGGGACACCAGCGGCACGTCGGCCGGCGGCATGTCGTAGTCCCTAAGCCGGTTCGGCCTCACCCAGGCGAGCCTTTGGCCTTCCGTCGCGGCGACCGTTCCCTCCCAGCGCCGGCAGACATAGAGCGGCATCAGGAGGTGAAAGTCGGGATAGGCGTGGCTGGCGAAAGTGAGAGGCGCGAGACAGGCCTCCTTGACGCTGATTCCCAGTTCCTCCTTGAGTTCGCGGATCAAGGTATCTTCCGGTCGTTCGCCTTGCTCGACCTTGCCGCCGGGAAATTCCCACAGGCCCGCCATCGGCTTGCCTTGCGGCCGCTGTGCGATCAGCACGCGGCCGTCGGCATCGATGAGAGCGCAGGCGACGACCAGGACGATTTTGGCACTCACGGGCCTTCAACCCCTGTACGGTAGCGGGGACAGGTTAAGCCGCACCGGATACTACCGGCCGCGCGGCTTGTTCCATCCAGTATGGTAAATCGTTACTTAAGACCGGTAATCGCCGTTGATCGCGACATATTCCTTGGTCAGGTCGCAGGTCAGCACGCGGTCGCGGCCCTTGCCGAGGCCGAGCGCGACTTTCAGGAATATCTCCGGCTTTTTCATCACTTCGGAGACCTTGGCCTCGTCGTAGCTCGGATCGCGCTCGCCTTTGTGCGCGACGCGGATGCCGCCGAACCAGATTGCCAGCTTGTCGCGGTCGGCAGGTTCGCCGGCCTTGCCCACGGCCATCACCACGCGGCCCCAATTGGCGTCCTCGCCGGCGATCGCGGTCTTCACCAGCGGCGAATTGGCGATCGACATGGCGATGCGGCGGGCGGAGGCTTTCGATACCGCGCCTTCGACCGTGATCTCGACCAGCTTGCGCGCACCTTCGCCGTCGCGGGCGACTTGTTCGGACAGGTTGGCGAGGACCTGGCCGAGCGCCTTCTTGAACGCCTTCAGCCGCGCGTCGCTGGCGCGCGCGATGCGCGGGCAACCCTCGGCCTGGCCGGTGGCGAACATCATCAAGGTGTCGGAAGTTGAGGTGTCGCCGTCGATGGTCACCGCGTTGAAGCTGTCCGCGACGCCTTCCTTGAGCATGGCCTGCAGCGCCGGTGCCGCAATCGCAGCATCCGTGAATACGAAGGACAGCATGGTGGCCATATCGGGCGCGATCATGCCGGCGCCCTTGGCGATGCCGCAGATCGTCACCTTGGCCTTGCCGATCTTGGCCGTGGCCGTTGCCACCTTCGGGAAGGTATCGGTGGTCATAATGGCGCGGGCGGCGGCCAGGAAATCACCGGCGCGCGCGCGCTCGGTCAGGCCCTGCATCACCGGTGCGAACTTGCCGGCATCGAGCGGCTCGCCGATCACTCCGGTGGAAGCCAGGAAGATGTCCGACGGCTTGCAGCCGACCGCCTTGGCGGCGATCTCGGCGGTGAGCTTGGTGGCGGCGCGGCCGTTCTTGCCGGTGAAGGCATTGGCGTTGCCGGAATTGACCACCAGCGCGCGCGCTTTCCCGGCCTTGAGCATGGCCCGGCACCATTCGACCGGCGCCGACGGGCATTTCGAGCGCGTGAACACGCCCGCCACCGTGGTGCCGGGCTCGAACAGCGCCAGCAGCACGTCGGTGCGGTTCTTGTAACGGATGCCGGCCTCGGCGGTGGCCAGGCGGACGCCGGCAATCGCCGGCATGTCGGGCACGTGCGTGGGGGCGAGCGGGGAGATGGAGGTGGACATGATAGACCCTGTCATCACCGGGCCGCCGCGCAGCGGCACGACCCAGTGATCCCGATTCAAGAGGCAGGGAAGTGCCTATCTAAGCGAAATGGCCGGCACAAGGCCGGCCATGACGAATTCAATTGATGGACGCGATCGGCGCTACTTCTTCTCCGGAGCAGCGGGGGCGGCCGGGGCGGCCGGCGTGCCGGCCGCCGGCTTTTCCGGTTCGGTCTTGTACATCTTCTCGATCTTGGCATTGCCCCGGAGCGAAGCGACCAGGTCGGCCTGCGCCTTGCGCTGCACGTACTGCTCGATCTGCGGCTTGACCTCTTCGAACTTGGGCGCCGGCTTGGTGCGCTTGTCCTCGACCTTGATCACGTGCCAGCCGAACTGGGTATGCACCGGGCCGGAAATCTGGCCCTTGTCGAGCTTGAAGGCGGTGTCCGAGAATTCCGGCACCATCTGGTCCTTGGTGAAATAGCCGAGATCGCCGCCATTGGCCTTGCCCGACGGGTCCTCGGTCACCTCGCTGGCGACCTTGGCGAAATCCTCGCCCTTGTTCAGACGGGCGATCACCGCCTTGATCTTGTCCTCGGCCGCTTTGCTGGCCTTTTCGTCGCCGGCGGCGGCGCGGATCAGGATGTGACGGGCATGCACTTCCTGCTCGTTGCCCATCTGCTTCACGGCATCGTCATAAACCTTGTGCATTGCCGCGTCGGTGAGCGCGGCCTTGCCGGTCTGCTGCAGCAGGGCTTCCATCAGCAGCTTGCGGCGGGCGAAGTCGACCTTGCGCTTGAACTCAGCGCTGTCGGCCATCTTCTTTTCTTCGGCGGCTTTGGCCACCAGCATCATGTCGGCGGTGAACTGCACCAGATAGTCGCGCTTGGCTTCGGGCGACATGGGCGGGAGCTGGCCGGCCTCTTCCTCGGCGATATTGAGGTCGCTCTGGTGGATTTCCATGCCGTTGACCTTGGCGAGCAGCGGATCGTCCTCGGCGAGCACGCCATGGACGGGCAGGATCAACAGGGCCAGGGTGGCGGCGAACAGGCCGGCCCGGCGCAGCGGGACCGGGCGGCGGGCAACGGGGGATACGGTCATGGGCGGTCCTCGGGCTGTCCTTGGGTCGATTGTGGGTCCGCGTGCGGCGGACGGCGCGGACTTGTCACCCAACAACCATGGCTTTGCAATGGCGGAATGACGCGCCGATTCTAACAGCTCGGTGATGGAGAACCGCCGGTTAAGCCCTTGGCGAGCCGACAATTGACAATAATCGGACCCCCTCCTATCTCTCGAATGACCCCGGCCGGCTCGAGCTTTGCAGGCTTTTCGCGTTTAATTCGCCCGAAAACTGCCGTATTCCGGAGCGCCGGAAGCAAAATCCGGTCGCGTTGGCGTGGTAAACGCCCCGGAACAGATTGAGGAGTTTCCCCTATGCTCGGCGCCGTCGCCCGCAAACTGTTCGGCTCCGCCAACGACCGGCGGATCCGCAGTTACCAACCGCGGGTCGCCGCCATCAATGCGATGGAAAAGGAAGTCGCGGCGCTCTCCGACGCCGACCTCAAGGCGCGCACCGAGACCTTCAAGCGCCAGATCGCCGAAGGCACCTCGCTCGACGACCTTCTGGTGCCGGCCTTCGCCACCGTGCGCGAGGCGGCCAAGCGCACCCTCGGCCAGCGCCATTTCGACGTCCAGCTCATCGGCGGCATGATCCTGCACGACGGCAGCATCGCCGAGATGAAGACCGGCGAAGGCAAGACCCTGGTCGCCACGCTTCCGGTCTATCTCAACGCGCTCGCCGGCCGCGGCGTGCATGTGGTCACCGTCAACGATTACCTCGCCAAGCGCGACGCCGAATGGATGGGCCAGATCTACGGCTTCCTGGGGCTTACCACCGGCGTGATCGTGCACGGGCTCGACGATGCCGAGCGCAAGGCCGCCTACGACTGCGACATCACCTACGGCACCAATAACGAGCTCGGCTTCGACTATCTGCGCGACAATATGAAGTATCGGATGGAGGACATGGTCCAGCGCGGCCATGTCTACGCCATCGTCGACGAAGTCGACTCCATCCTGGTCGACGAGGCGCGCACGCCGCTCATCATCTCCGGGCCGCTCGACGACCGTTCCGACTTCTACAACACCATCGACGCGTTCATTCCCCGGCTCGACAAGAGCGACTACGAGATCGACGAGAAGCAGCGCACCGTCACCATGACCGAAGCCGGCATGGAGAAGATGGAGGTCGCGCTGCGCGACGCCGGTCTGTTGAAGGGCGGCAAGCTCTACGACGTCGAGAACGTCTCGGTGGTCCACCACGTCAACCAGGCGCTGCGCGCGCACAAGCTGTTCCAGCGCGACAAGGACTACATCGTGCGCAACGGCGAGGTCGTCATCATCGACGAGTTCACCGGCCGCATGATGCCGGGCCGGCGCTATTCCGAAGGTCTGCACCAGGCGCTCGAAGCCAAAGAGCATCAGCCGATCCAGCCCGAGAACCAGACGCTCGCCTCGATCACGTTCCAGAACTACTTCCGCATGTATGAGAAGCTCGCCGGCATGACCGGCACGGCCATGACGGAAGCCGACGAGTTCTTCGACATCTACAAGCTCGAAGTGCTGGAAGTGCCGACCAATATGCCGTTGGCGCGCCTGGACGACGACGACGAGGTCTACCGCACCAACAAAGAGAAATACCGCGCCATCATCGCGCTGATCGAGGACTGCAAGAAGCGCGGCCAGCCGGTGCTGGTCGGCACGACCTCGATCGAGAAGTCGGAGCAGCTCGCGGACATGCTGCGCGAGGCCGGCTGGGAGTCGCACGACTTCTCCGATCCCAACGCTTTCTCCGCGCTTTATTCCGGCGACGAAGGCGCGACCAATAAGAAGGTTTTCGCCATCCTGAACGCGCGCTATCACGAGCAGGAAGCCTATATCGTCTCGCAGGCCGGCGTGCCCGGCGCCATCACCATCGCCACCAACATGGCCGGCCGCGGCACCGACATCCAGCTCGGCGGCAATGCCGACATGCGCATCCGCCAGGAGATCACCGACATCACCGACTGGGGCGAGCGCGATAAGGATCCGCGCGCGGCGCAGATCCGCGAGCAGGTGGCCCGCCTTAAGCAGAAGGCGCTCGCCGCCGGCGGTCTCTACGTGCTCGGCACCGAGCGGCATGAGTCGCGGCGCATCGACAATCAGTTGCGCGGCCGCTCCGGCCGCCAGGGCGACCCCGGCCATTCCCGCTTCTTCCTGTCGCTCGAAGACGACCTGATGCGCATCTTCGGCTCCGACAAGCTCGACGGCATGCTGACCAAGCTCGGGCTGAAGGAGAACGAGGCCATCGTTCATCCCTGGATCAACAAGGCGCTCGAGAAAGCGCAGCAGAAGGTCGAGGCGCGCAACTTCGACATCCGCAAGAACCTGCTGAAATACGACGACGTGATGAACGATCAGCGCAAGGTGATCTTCGAGCAAAGGCTCGATCTCATGCGCGACGAGGCGGTCGACGAGACCATCGCCGACATGCGCCATTCGGTGATCGAGGATCTGGTCGCCAAGCATATCCCGCCCAATGCCTATCCGGAACAGTGGGACACCGCCGGCCTGCACGAGGCGGTGCAGGGCGTGCTCACGCTCGATCTGCCGGTGCAGGACTGGGCGAAGGAAGAAGGCATCGCCGACGAAGAGGTGAAGGAACGCATCACGCGGCG
>DASZQT010000189.1:0-12384 GCA_035549515.1 Pseudolabrys sp.
GCCTGGCGGCCGCGACGGAAATCGGCGGTGTAGAAATATTCGTCGAAGGCGCTGCCGGTGCGCGACGCGCCATAGACGTTGCGCAGGTCGGCATAGCCGCCGATCGGCGTCGCGCTCGCCGCGCCGATCAAGCCTTCCACCACGGTCGCCGGCGGGTCGCCAACGTTCCCGCCCGGCAATGCGATCGGCGGATCGAAACCGTGCCTTGTGCGCGCGAGGCGGCGGAAGAACTCGACGATGCGCGCCTCGCGGCTGGCGATGTCGGACGCGAGCTCTTCGAGCAAGCCGACCGTACCCTTGCGGCGCCGGTAATAGATCGTATTGGCGACGTCGCGACGTTGGCCTGCCGGATCGAGACAGGCGACAAGCTGGGTCGCGACGAGATCCCCGATGTAAGGAATGAGCCAGTCGTCGCAGGTCTCGATCGACTGATCTTCCCACAGCCGGTCGATGCTGCGGCGAATGACGGCGGCCTGCCCCGCCACGCGATTGACGATCTCGCGCAACGGTCCCGGCGGGGCCGGGTCGCTGTCGAGCGCGCGGTAGACCGCCGGCATCAACTGCCACAGCTTGGCGGCATAATATTCGGCGTAGCGGTCAGCCGGCATATTGCGCCACCTCGGGGTTGATCGTCAGCGCGAAAGAGTCGAGCTGGTAGAACGCGCCCTCACCAGGCGCGTGGCGCTCGTTGAAATCGCGAAACTGGTTGATGGCGAAGCGGATGTCGTGCACCGCAACCGCGCCGTCGCAGGCGAGGCAGGCCTCGCAAATCTGGCTGTCGTAGACCGCCTCGCCGATGCCGAGCCGCCGCGCGCCGAACAGGCCGGCGTCGTCGTCGATGAGCGCAACTCTCGCCGCGGCCTTGACATCGTCGAGGATGTAACGCGGATCGACCAGCAAGGTCAGCGAGAGCGTGATCGCAACGGGCGTCGCCGGCTTGACGATGACGTGGCGGTGCGGATCGCCGGTCGCGGCAATCGCCGCCGTCGCCGAGTCAAGCGCGCCTTTGTCATCGCCGACATAGAGCGTCACCGCGCTGCGCTGCTCGTTGGTGTCGAAGGCCCACACGGCCTGCGCGCGCGTGACGCCCGGCGCCTGCGCGGCAATGGCCAGATAGTCATCGCCGGAAATGGCGCGGCCGAAAGTCATTACCGAGCGCGGCGCCAGCTTGCGGATCTGCTCGGGCGGATCGGGATCGGCGCCGCCGCCGACGGCGACCGGATTCTTCAGCGACTTGAGATTGGGATAGGGCTTGTCGATCACCGTCAGTGCGCCGGCCGCCGGCGATTTGGCGCCGCTGCCGTAGCGATAGCTGGCGACGATGTTATTCACGCCAGTCGGCAGGCGCGCACCATTCACACCGTCGCCGAAGGTCACCGTGGTCTTCTGAGCATCGTCCTCGCGCGTGACAAAGATCTCTGCGTCCGCCGACTGGCCGAAGAAGCTCGCGGCTTCCTGCCACAGCCGTCCATTCACCCAGACCTGCAACGTGCTCTCGAAGCTGTCGCCCTTGGCCTTGTAGGTGAGCGGGCTCTTCTTCAGCACGAAGGATTGGCCCGCCACGCTGGCATCGCCATTGCCGAGCACTTCCGACGGCACGGTCTTGCCGCGCGACACGTCGAGCAGATTGAAATGCACGGTGAGCGGCGTGCGCAGCGCGGGCGGCGGATCGTCCAAATCCGTGAGCGTGAGGCTCTTGCCGTCGGACGAATAGCCGGACGCCACCATGCCGCCAGCCGTGCTGCCGGCGATGAGAATTGTGGCGTGCTTGTTGGCCGGGAATGTAGCCGGCGCATGCGCATCGAGCGTCGCGGGCGCGCCGCTGTAAGTGATGACCGGCTGATCGACCAGTTCACCGGCGCTCCGCCAGCCGTAGCGCACCGTGGTGCTGCCCGGAGCGGTCGGCCAATTCGACGGCAGCGCGTCGGCCAGCACGAGCAGCGAATGCATGATGGCGATCGCAACGGTCGGCAGGTCGGGCGGCGTGGCGGGACCGTTCCCCGTTCCCGTCTTGTGATTGGCGTACCAGAGAACCTCGGTAACGGAAGCGAGCTGGCGCAATGCCGGCGTCCGGCCGGGCGCGGTGAACAGCACATAGTCGCCGGCGTGAAGGTCACGCGCCAATCCGGCCAAGTGCACCGCGCCCGACGAAAACGCGCTGTTGTCGATGGTGGAGAGCGGCGAGGACTGCGTCGGCTGCAAGACCATCAAGTCGCGCGCCGGCGTATCGGTGGGCACCTGTCCGGCGGCGGTGGATACGACCGTGGCGCCGAGTTGCGTGCCGAGTTGCGCCATCTGCGATGACAGCGACATTTGCGCAAACTGCGGCGACGGCGACATTTGCGACGCCTGCTGCGCGACCTGCGCCATCTGCGCGCTGGATTGCAGCAGTTGCATCTTATAGGGGGCATTGGCAGCGGAATAAATATTGTAGCCCGACATCGCCTGCATGGTTTGCGTGTACACCGGCTGCATGACGATGGTCTGCACAGCCGTCGCGCCATAGGCCGCGAAGCTGCACTTGGTGCGGGCGATGCCGTCGGCGGCCGTGTCGATCGTGACGTCGTCGAGCACCAGCAGTTGCGGCGTGAAGCCGGCCGCCGGCGAGTCGAGCATCACCGCCGCGCCGGCCTTGAGCGAGGACTTGGTGCCCGCGAGCAGGAAGAACGAATTGTCCGGCGCGAAGGCAAAGGCCGGCGGATCGGCCGGTATGGTGCCTTCCGGCGTGACGGAGGTGTCGGCATCGAGCTCGAAGGTCTGCGGCTGCTCGCCCGGCCCCGGCTTGCTGTCGACCGCAAAGCCGCGCGGCAGCGTCACGGCATCGTGCCCGCCGACCAGCGCGGCGAGCGTGCCATGCGCGGCAATGCCGGGACGCGGCCGATAGCCGAGCGTGCGGATCAGCCGGCGCAGATTCTCCGGTCGCGTCGCCGTGCGCAGGTAGGATTCATTGGCGATGCGCTCGTTGTAGAAGGTGAGGATGTCGGCGAGATAGGCCCACCATTCCAGCATCTGCACGCCGAGATCGGCCTCCGCGCTCGGCCGCCAATTCGCCAGTTGCTGCTCCTCGGGGAACGGCTCGCCCGCCGCCTTCAAGAGCGCATGACGGAAGGAGCGGAAATCGCCGACCCGATAGGCGATGCTGGCGCGCGCGGGCGGATTGGAAATCGTCTGCTCGTCCGGCGCGCCGTCGCAGGGACAGATCGGTTCGCTCGCCATCAGCGCCCTCCCATCACGGTGACGCTGATCGAGCCGCGCTCGGGATAATCGGGGTCGTTGTCGACGCGCAGGATTTCGTCGGTCGCAAGCTCAATGGAGTCCGGCAAGTCGACATAGTCCGGCACCACCGCGCGCCGGCGATATTGGATCGACAGCACGCCGGCGACGCCCGGCACGTTCTGGATGGCGGCCTCCAGCCGGCTGCGTTCGAGCGGCGTGCCGAAAGTGAAATGATCGGCGAAGAAGAAATCGTCGGCACTCGCGCCGCCGACGGTGAGCGCATCGAGCACGTCGCGCTCGACCGTGCCCTGGAACGCATCCGGCTTGGCGCACAGCGTGACGGCAAGATCGATCGAGACGTAACGCGGCGGCGGCACATATGACTCATAGCCGCACAGCCGTCGGCGATTGAGCAATTGCACCATCTCGATCTGGCGATCGAGCGGCAGCGCCGCGCCGCCCTTCGGATCGATGGCCGTGAACACGGTGAACCAGCTTCCGGTCCAGCGGAACGTGGTGCCGGCCTGCTGCACCCAGGCGAGCCGCTCGGCTTCCGTCTCGTAATCCTCCGCCCGCACGGCGCGGTACTGGCGTGCGCGGAAAGCCTGCGGCGCGCGGCGGCGCACCTGCTCGTTGGTCTCCGCATCGGCGCCGCCAGTCGCCGGGAACGGATTGCTCACCGCATTCACCAGCGAACGCCAGGCCGGGTCGATGTCGGTGATCGCATCGGCCGCTACATTGCCGGCCGCGCCGGCGCCGACCCGGTAATCGACCGCGAACACGTCGCCGTCGTCCGGCATCGCGCCGAACGCGCCATCGCCGAAACGAATGGTGTCGCCGCCGCTGCCGTCATAATCGAGCTGCGCCGTGCCGTCGGCATGGCGCGCGATGGGCGTATAGCGCGCGGCCTCCAGGCAGAACGCCGGCTCGCCCTCCTCGGCTTCGATGAGACGCGGCATGAACGGCCATGGCGCCGACGGAGTGCCCGTGTGCGTGAGCCTGATTTCCGGCGCGGGCGGCAGATCGGAATTGTCGGGATTGCCGGTCGCGAGCCAGGCGAGTGGCGCGTTCGCCAGGCAATAGCGCAAGGTATAGGTCGGATTTTTGGGTGTTGCGTTGGGCCCAAGCCGCGCGAAGGCCAACGGCATGAAAGGCGACGTCGTCGGCGGCGCGCCGATCGCGAAGCTCTCGCTGTAGCGCTGCCCTTGCGTGGCCGGAACGATATTGCCGCGCACGCTGGTGTTGGTCAGATCGCGTTCGTGCGTGATCGCTTCGCTCGCCGACCAGACGATGCGCGTGATGTGCGTGCCGCCGGCCGGAAAAAGCTGGTCGATATAGGTGTCGTTGGCCTGCGACGGATTGGTCGGATCGGGCGCGATCAAATGCACGATCTGGCGCAACGGCGGATCCGCGGGGTTCGCGGCACCCGTCTCGATCAACAAGGCCTGCCCGACATAGAACTGATGATTGTCGCCCGCAACCCACATCTCGGTCGCGCCGCGCGGCAGGCAGGCGCTCTTGTCGTCGAGCCAATAGGCCTTGATCGGACCGTTCCAGCGCGGATCGACCAAGTAGCTGGCGCTGTCGGCCAGCCCCTCGCCGATCTCGAACGGCACGCTGCCGCCGTCCGGATTGGGCGCGAACACCAGCACGCCGGCCGGCACCGCCGTCGTGTTCACGGTCAAGGTCAGCCAGGTGCGCGCGCAGGTCGCCGGACGCGGCTCGTAGTCGACGAGGCGCGCGTGCTGCACCACGGAGCGGCGCTCGGTCGCGGTATCGAGCGCCGATTCCGCCGCGATGCGGTCCTGCTGATAGCTGTAGTCGTCGGCCAGCGCGCTGAGCGCCTCCATGAACATGACGCCGAAATCGGCTTCGCTGCGCTCGCGCCAGTCCGGATAGCGCAAGGCCGAGAAATCGCTGAGCGCCCGCCGGAAGCTCAGGAAGTCCTTGGCGAGATAATCGATCGGCGGCAGCGGGGTGTCGTCGGGCGGACAGGGCGGCGGGACCGGCGCGCAATCGAAGTCCGAGGGGCAGAACACCTTGAAGGTGAAAACGCTCGCGATGAAATAGCGATCGAGCGCGGCGCTCTTGAGATGCAGCGTGTAATTGGAAA
Organism: Pseudolabrys sp.; assembly: GCA_035549515.1. Classification (GTDB taxonomy): domain Bacteria; phylum Pseudomonadota; class Alphaproteobacteria; order Rhizobiales; family Xanthobacteraceae; genus Pseudolabrys. The sequence continues at coordinate 5,330 of DASZQT010000189.1, forward strand.
AGTCGCCGGCGTTCAGGCAATGCAGTGTGAGCAGCGGGCGGCCCTCGGCGTCGCTGCCCCAGTCGCCGGCCACGACATCCTTGAGCGCAACCGTCGGCACGCTGTCGCCGCCGTCGATGCTGGCGATCTTGCCGGTATCGCCGACCGCCACCGCATTGATGAAATGCACGCGCAGCACGGTGGCATCGTTCTCGTCCACCTCGACGAAGTCGATGCCGTTGAGCGTCGCGCCCGGCTCGATCAACTTGAGGAAGCGGTCGTGCGGGTCCATGACGCGCTACCTCACGTCGACGGTGGCGAGCAATTGCTCGCGGGTCTCGACCAGCACGTATTCGATGCGGATTTGCAGCACGCCGTCGGGCGCGCTCCCGGTTTCCCCCGCGCGCGCATCGAGCGACTGGCCCGGCTTGGAGACGGCGACGTCTTTGACTTCGATCTGGCCGGCCAGCCAGCGTGAGAGCGCCTGCATCACGATCAGCTTGACGGTGGCTTGCAGCGCGTCGGAGTAAGGCGCGAATACCAGCCGCCGCAGCCCGCAGCCGAATTCCGGCAGGCAGACACGCTCGCCCGGATCGGTCAGCAGCACCTGGCGGATCATCTGCGCGACGTGATCGGCATAGCCCGCCCGCGCGGCCTGATGCGAGGCTGCGTCGATGCGGAACGGATATGCGTAATCCTGCCTCCGCATCGCCCGCCCCTCCTGACGCGACGGATGCTACGGTTACTCGGTCCGAGGACTCCGCGGCGCGCACAGGCGCGGGCGCGCGAGAGGCCGGACATGCCTTTCAAAAAACGTTGCGGTTCGTCTGTCGCCCCCCGCCCATGCCCCCGGGGCACGGACAGGAATGAAAACCAATTCAATCAATAATTGTAAGTCGGCAACCTGTGATAGTAAAGCCTGTCGGGCTTTTGTTATTTGAAACGGAGCCGGCCAAGTGCGCCGAAGGCAGCCGGAGCCGGCGCAAGCACCGCCGTGGCAAGGGCAGCCCAAGCGCGGCCCAAGGGGGCCGAAGGGCGGTCGAAGCGCGGTGACCTATTTGAAGCCGGCGCGGATTTTCTCCACCTGCGCAATCCGCTTCTGCATGATTTCCTTGCAGACCGGCCCGACTTTCGCGAGTTGCGGGGTGAGGCAATCGATTTCCGCGGTATAGGCCTTGCGCTCGGACGCATTGCGCTCGGCAACGCTGGAATATTTCAACTTCGCCCCGTCGTCCTTGCCTTTGCAAATGTTCGGGTCGAAGGCCAGCGCATCGGCCTTATGGCTGTTCTCGTGCGTTTCGTAGCAGTCGGCCAGGCAGCGCACGTCATCCCCCATGCCGATCCAACCGAGTTGCACGCGGATGCCGCCCTTGCCGTCGCATAAGATGGTATTGCGGGCGTCGGTCACCGGCCCGTTCACCCACCAGCGTTGCAAGCGCTGGACAGGTGGCGGCGAGGTGCGCGCGGGACCGGCGGCAGAGCGATCAGCCGCAGGCGACAGCAGCGATGGATCCTGCTGCAGCACATGCGTGAGCTCATGCGCCAGCAAGCGCCGCCCTGCGCTCGTGTCCGGCGCGAACTCGCGCGCACCGAAGACGATCGAATGCCCGACGGTGTATGCCCGCGCATTGACGCTGCGCGCCGAGCGCGCCGCCTCTGCGTCGGCATGAATGCGCACCCGGCTGAAGTCGCAGGCGATTGCCGGCGCAGCGTCCGCTAGCGGTGCGGCCGCGACATTCCCGGCCACCCGATCGGCCTGTTGCTCGTAATGGTCATGCGCCGGACCGATGGTCAGCTTGCTCTGTGCCCCCGCCGAGGCCGGAATGGGTGAGATGGCTCCGCCATGTCCCGCGAACTGCCGCTCCATCGTCAGGCGCGTTGCCTCGTCGAGCGGTGCGCCCGGCCTGTCGAGTACCGTTTCGACGGTGGCCGGGGCCGCGTCACCCTCCAACTCACTCAACGCGCTGCGCTGGACGAGGGGCGCGGCATCGGGATCATCCCAGCATTCGGGGCAGCGTTCGACACTCGGATCGTTGCCGCAGGAGCAGGCCCGTTGCAGCAATCGGCTCCGTTGCGGACCTGCCGCAGCGGCGGACTTACGCAGCAGAGCCTGGTTGCCGGGCCGCGCGGCGGCGAGCCGCGCAGTGGGAACTGGCGCATGCCGCGCGGCAGCCGAGCAATCCGCGCTCTTCTTTGCGTCACATGCGGCGGGCTGGAACATTGGCTATCGCATTGTAGCGGTCATGGACCCGACTGCAGCACGCCCTTGAAGGTGAACGACCACTCGTGGATCGGACCGAACTTGTCGAGGCATTTGTCGTAGCTCTGACCTTTGAAATGGAGATCGACATCGATCGACGTTCCGACGCGGCCCGGCACACTTGCTTCGTCCTTGCCGAGATAATGGCAGCCGCTCGCGCGGTCGGGCTGGTCGAAGACATCGTTGGGGAAACCGGCGCGGTCGCGGTGGCCGTAGCATTTGTTACCGTCGACGTCGCCATCCTCCTGATAGACATCCTCCTGGAGCTTGGCGCCGTCGCACAATGTCATATCGATCTTCTGCCCGTCGCGGATGACATGGCCTTTGACGTATTGCCGGTATTCGCCGCATGAGCAGTCGCAATGGCTGTCCGGATCGTTCCGCCACTGGATTTCGGACGTGGTTTGCATCATGACTTTGTCGTCGTAGGCGAGGACGCCGGTATTGGTCTTCGGAATGCTCTCGGTCACGACGCAGGCATGCGGGCGCGTCTCCTGCGGAGCCGGCTCCTCCTTCTTCGGCTCTTCCTTCTTCGGCGGCGGCCCTTTCGGGCCGACCACCAGCACGGCATTGCGGTTCTCGACCGGATCGCCATAGCGGTCGGTCGCGCCATGCGCGATCAGGGACGGCGTTGCCGCGACGCCCTTGTCGGCGAGAATCTTGGCCGCCGCGGACGCGCGATAGCACGACAGATTCCAATTGTAGTCGGCGGAAGGGCCTTCGGTCGAAGCATTGCCATGCAACTCGATGGTCGAGGCATCCTTCGCCGTTTCCGCCATGCAATCGACGAGCTTGTCCTGGCCGGGCAATAGCTCGTCGGTATCGGTGCAGAATTTCAGCTTCGGGCATTTCGGGTTCGATCCGAACACGAAGCGCTCGCCCTCCTTGCTGCAGGCTTTGGTCGCGGTGGCGCCGATGCCCTTGCGCGCGTCGGTGCAGTCGCGCTGCACGCCGCGCGGCGCGCGCCGCAGCGACGCCGGCGCGCCGTCGCGCAGGACGGCATCGGCCGTCCGTTCCGCTTCGCGCTCGAACGGATCGTCGACCGGGCCGATCGCCAGAGGCGCCGCCTGAAGCGCGTCCGCGGGCGCGCCCTGCTGTTGCACCACATGGGTCAGTTCATGCGCCAACAGCCGCCGGCCGGCGTCGGTCTGCGGCGCGTATTGCCCGGCGCCGAACACGATGTCGCCGCCGACCGTGTAGGCGCGGGCATCGACCGCGCGCGCCGACTGTGCCGCCTGCGCGTCCGTATGGACACGCACGCCCGCGAAATCGCGACCGAAGCGGGATTCCATGAAGTCGCGTGCCGGCGTATCGAGCGGCGCGCCGCCGCTGCGCAAAACGTCATGCACGATTGCGGGTACGGCGCCGGAAGCCGGAGCCCCGTTGTCGGCCTGCCGCTGTAGCGATGCTTTCTCGTCTTTTTCCTGGCATGCCGCGCATTGGCCCGAGCTGCCGGCCGATCCGCCGCAAGCGCATTGCCGCTGGAGCCGAGATTGCCGGCTCGGACGCGGCGGGGCAGCCGCTGGGGCAGCCGGCATGCGCAACAAGGCCTGATTGCCTCCTGGCGCCTGTATCGACACGCGCGCCGGCGAACCCGCACCCGCGGCCGACCGCGTGCGATCCTGCGCTTGCATGTCGGCCGGGCTGCAATGGAACATCGCTGGCGCTCCTATTGTCCCGACACGCGGGCTTGCGTCGACTGGATCAGCACCGTGCCCTGCGGCGCCTGGTCGCCGGCCAGGCACAGACCGACGCTGTCCTGCGCCAGCGCGAAATCCCCGCCCGCCTTGCAGCGCAAGGTGCTCTTCACCCACTGCACCGTCATGCAGGGATGCGGCGTTCCGCTCGGCAACGTGAAGGGGCAGCCCGCGATCGTGAATGTATCGGACGGCCGCACGATGAAATCGCCGGCCTTGGCCTGCGTGTTGGACGATGACGCCGTCACCGTGCCCCCGTGCGGACACATCAAGACACTCGAAGTGGTGAGCAGCGAGGGCATTTTTTGCTTCTCGTCTTTAGCGCATGCGACGTCCGGATGCTTACGCCTTCTTTTCGAGAATCTTGCCCGACAGAGTCACGCTGCCCGTGAAATCGATGCTCACGCCATCGCTGGCGTCGCCCAGCCAGAGCGACATCGGGAAGGTCTTGCTGATCGAACAGCATTCGGTTCCCGCACAGCTTCCGGTCGTTTTCGTCCCTTTCAGCGGAGCAGCGGTCTTTCCGGTTTCCGTGTGCGCCGTCGGTTTGCCCTTGTCGAATTCCCGCGTGGCGCTCACATCGAACGACCAAGTCAGCGTTCCGGTGAAGCAAGAGCAGCAGGGATTGCGCGAATAGATCAATTGGTTGTTGATATCGAAACTGTGCGAATCCTTGTTGATGTTGATGGTCCACCACGATTTCAATTTCGGGTTACCCAGGTCCCATTGCAGCTTGATGCTCGGGAAATTGGCCTCGGTGGTACAATTTCCTTTCTTCGCCGCCGCCAGTTCGGATTTGTATTGCTCCTTTGCCGACTGCTTCTTGTCACCGAACAGCGGATTGCCATTGCGGAAATAGGCCGAGGGCACGACCGCGCCGGGGTCGAGCTCGGTAAACACGTCGGTCAAATTGCAGGTGGCGAGCGCAGGCTTGTCGGGCGGATCGCGCTGGATGCGTGGCGGAACGGCATTGCCGCTTTGCTGCACCACATGCGTCAGCTCATGCGCCATGAGCCGGCGGCCGCGCTCAGAGCCGGGATCGTGCTCGCCCGCCGCAAACACCAGATCGCGACCGACCGTGAAGGCGCGGGCATGGACGCTGGCCGCCGCCTCGTCGGCTTTCGGTCCGGTATGGACACGCACGTCACCGAAGTCGCGCCCGAAGCGCGGCTCCATGAAGGCGCGCGTGCCGGCATCGAGCGGCGCACCGGACGAACCCAGCACGTCGCCGACGATGGATGGCGCACCATCGGGCGGCGCACTGTCGCTCATGCGTCTTAATGGGGCGACCGGATCGACTGTGGTTTGCAACGTCGCCGCCGGCATGCGCATCACCTGCTCGGCGACGCGGTCGGCCTCCTGCTCGTAGGCGTCGCCCGGCTCGTTGATGGCGAGCTTGGTCTGCAGGCCGGCCTTCTCCTGGCAATCCGCGCAAGCGCCGCCGCAGGCGCAGGCACGCTGGATAAACGGCACCCGGCTCGGACGACGTTGCGCAGTCGCGCTCGTCTGCAGCCGTGTCTGATTGCCGGGCATCGGAGGCGCGATACCGAGCGCACCAGCGGCGACGGGCGCTGCCGGCGTGCGGCCACGCTCGCTGCGCCGCTCATCCCGCGCCTCGCTCGCCGGCGCATGCAGCATCACATCACCTCCATGGCGCCGTCGTTCACACTGACGTTGCTATCGCTCACCACCACCTTGTTGGACCCGCGCTCGAGCGTGATGCCGTCGGAGCCGAGCGTCACTTTGTTGTTGGCGGAATCGGTGAGCGTGATGGTCTGCTGGTCATCGTCGATCAGCAGCTTGGCGCCCTGGGCGGTGACGATCGCCTTCACCGTCGGCGTCGCGCCATCCGGCTTGTCGCCCGACTGCCAATAGCAGCCGACCCAGATCGGATAGGAGACGTCGCCGCCCTCGAACTCGATCCAGACGTTGGAGCCGGCTTCCGGCAGGAAGGCGAAGCCGATGCCGGGGCCGGCATAGGGCACGCAAGGCATGCACCAGCCGGTCTCGGTATCGCCGAGCACCGCCGGCACCTTGGCCTTCAGGCGCAGTGTGTCGGCATCGACCGAGGTCACCGTGCCGCGATATTTGCCGTAATAGCGGCTGGTCACCCGCTCCAACAGATCGGCCACCAGATGCTGATCGAATGCCGTCATACCAAGCCTCCCAGCAATCCGCCTCCGCCGGCCGGCGGCGGCCCGACCGCGTTGCGCACCAACGTGAAGCGCATCTTGTGCGCGTCCGGCGTGAACGAGTGGCGCACGCTCCAGACGAAATACTTGCCCGAATTGAGCGAGCCCGCGCCGTCGACCTGCACCACGGTGCCGGCGCGCAGCACGCTCTTGAGCCGGCCGGCATCGGTCTCGCCCTCACAACGCGCGAACCAGCCGGACTCGCGCAGCAGCGCCTGCGCGCGCAGCATCAGTTCGCCGGCGTCGTCGACCGGCGCGGTCAGCCGCGTGGTGATCGTTTGCCCGGCGAAATCGGCGAGCGTGCGCTCGTCGAGCGGCGCCAAGCCGGAATCCGATGTGTCGCCGCTGGCGCCGTCCTCGCTCGGATCGGTGAACAGCGCCTGGTTCGCCTGCACCGCCGAAGGCCGCGCCACGTCCCATTCGAAGTCGAGTGCGCTCACGGTGGCGGCCGTCGAGTCGTTGAGCGTGAGCGTCACCACCGGATCGCCGTCGAGCGCGGGCTTGACGAAATAGCCGATGCGCTCGCCGGGTTTGTCGTCGCAGGCGACGCGGCAGAGCTTGCCGTTGCGACGCGCGAGCTGGCGCAGGAACTGGATGTCGGTCGCCCGCTGCATCAGGCTGTGGCCGCTCTCGGTGTGCGAGGGCGAATCGTCGCTGCTGTTGTCGTCGGCGGGCGTGATACCGTAATCAGAAAAGATCGCATTGGCGACGTCGGCATCGGTGACGTCGACCCACTCCTTCACTTTGTCTTCCAGATTCATCAGCCAGGATGCGTCCTGCCCCCAGACCTGCAATTCGCTGCCGACCGCGCCGGTGGTGAGATGCAGTTTGCTGGACAGCACGACGCCGTCGAACACGCATTGGTCCGGCTGGTCCTCCTGCTGCGCCACCACCGCAAGCGTCGCGAAGGGCTGGAAGCGCGCGTCG
>DASZQT010000190.1:0-4291 GCA_035549515.1 Pseudolabrys sp.
GGCTTGGCGCCGACTCGGCGCCAACGGCCTGGCTGCGCGGCGGCAGTGGCGCGCGCGGCGCGAACGGATCGAGCGGGATCACCGGCGTCTCATCGGCCGGCGCGACATAGGGCAAGGACTTCAGCGGCAGCCGCAGCCCGATCGGTGAGTCGCCCGGCACGAGATAGAGCCGCTCGCGCCGCATCTGCCACACTTCGCTGATCCAGCCGCCGTCGCCGCCTTGCGCGTTCCACCGCTGCAACGGCAGCACGAAACCGGCCGGCGTCGCCAGCGGCTGCTCGAAGGCGCGCAGGATGCGCGCGCGCTCGCCGGCATCGTCGATCTTGGGATCGGTCGGATCGACATTGGGCGGCAACTCGCCTTCGCGCAGCAGCCGATCGGCGGGATCCTCATAGGCAGCCTGTACATGGTTGGGTGCGAGCCCGAGCCGCGCGCTCAGCGCCTCGGTGAAGCGGCGCGCATCCGCGACATCGGGCGCGCGCGCCGGCGCGCTCGCCGAGATGAGATTGGCATCGCCCCACAGCGGCACGCCGTCCTTGCGCCACATCAGCGAAAGCGCCCAGCGCGGCAGCGGTTCGCCGGGATACCATTTGCCCTGCCCGAAATGCAGCAACCCGCCCGGTGCGAAGCGATCGCGCAAGCGCCGCAGCAGCGTGTCGGCAAGCACACGCTTGTTCGGCCCGAGCGCATCGGTATTCCATTCGGCCGATTGATAGTCGTCGATCGACACGAAGGTCGGCTCGCCGCCCATGGTCAGGCGCACATCCTGCGCGACGAGATCGGCATCGATCTTTTCACCGAGCGCATCGAGCGCGGCCCAGGCTTTGTCGGAGAACGGAAAGGTGACGCGCGGCTTCTCGTCGATGCGCGTCAACTTCATCGCGAAATCGAACTCGACGCTGGCGGCATCGACGCCGCCGCTGATCGGCGCGGCGCCGCGATAATGCGGCGTGGCGGCAAGCGGCAGGTGACCTTCGCCGCACAAAAGGCCGGAGGTCGGATCGAGCCCGATCCAGCCGGCGCCCGGCAGATAGACCTCCGCCCAGGCATGCAGATCGGTGAAATCCGCCGCGGCGCCCGACGGACCGTCGAGCGCGGCGATGTCGGGCTTCAATTGAATGAGATAGCCGGAGACGAAGCGCGCGGCGAGGCCGAGATTGCGCAGGATCTGCACCAGAAGCCAGGCGCTGTCGCGGCACGAGCCCGACGCGTTGCCCAGTGTTTCCTCGGGCGTCTGCACGCCCGGCTCCATGCGCACGAGATAGCGGATTTCGTGTTGCAGGCGCTGGTTCAGCGCCACCAGAAAGTCGACGGTGGCGTGCGGGGTGCGGTCAATCGACGCCAGCAAGGTGGCAAGCCGCGGGCCCACCGGCTCGCGCACCAGATAGGGTGCCAGTTCCTCGTTGAATTCTGACGCGTAGGTGAAGGGATATTCGGTCGCCGATGGCTCGATGAAAAAATCGAACGGATTGATCACCGACATGTCGGCGGTCAGATCGACCGTGACGGAAAATTCGGTGGTGCGCTCGGGAAAGACGAAGCGCGCCAGCCAATTGCCCATCGGCTCCTGCTGCCAGTTCACGAAATGCAGGCTGGGCGTCACCTTGAGCGAATAGCTCAGCACCGGCGTGCGGGAATGCGGCGCGGGGCGCAGGCGGACGAGCTGCGGCCCGAGGCTCACCGGGCGGTCGTAGCGGTAGCGGGTCTCGTGCAGGAGCTGGACTTTGATGGACATGCGCAAGGCTTCCCCGCCGCCCCGGGCGGGGCGGATCGCCCACGAAAGATGCAAAATTCAGGCCGCGCAAGGCCCTTGTGGAACCATGGAGAGGGAATGGAGCGGAAGAACTATTTATGAAATATCAGTGACTTATATGACATCTGGGGTGCCGACCGGGCGTTTGAGGCCGGCCGCAACGGCCCGCAGCGCCCCTGCCTCGCCCGCGTCCTCCGCCTGGCTGATGCAATCGTGCAGGAAGGAGAGCTTCACCAGCACCGGCGGCGACAGCACGAATGGGTAGAGATCGGGCACGCCCATGCTGCGATTGATGGAATTCACCGCAAAGGTCAAAGGCAGCCAGGCGTCGACGATCCGCTCGATCGGGGCGCGATAGGGGTCGAAATCGATCTTGGCCGCCAGGTCGGCACCCATGGTCACGCGCGGGCGCACGTGCAGGCCGAAGGCGTTCGCGGTCTCCAGCGTATCGACCATGTGCAGATAATGCGCCCAGGTCTCGGCGAAGTCTTCCCACGGATGGCTGGCGGCATAGGCCGAGATGAAATGCTCGCGCCAATCCTCGGGCGGCCCATCGGCGTAATGCCGTTGCAGCGCGGCTTGGTAGTCTTCGCGTTCGTCGCCGAACAGCTTGCGAAACTCGGCGAGGCGCGGCGTGTCCTTGATCAGATGATCCCAATAATAATGCGCGATCTCGTGCCGGAAATGGCCGAGCAGCGTGCGATAGGGCTCCGCCATATTATTGCGCTGGCGCTCGCGTTCGGCGTCGTCGGCTTCGGCGATGTTGATGGTGATGACGCCGCCGGCATGGCCGGTCATCACCGGTCCGCCGGCCGGCGCGGCGAGAAAATCGAACGCAAGGCCGTCCGGATCCGCCGGCTTTGCCGTGAGCGGCAACCGCAGCCGTAACAATGTGTAAAGCAGCCGATGCTTGGCGACTTCGATCTTGCGCCAGTTCAGCAGGTTTTGCCCCTGCGTCAGATCTGGAATGGTGCGGTTATGGCGACAGGCGGCGCAGAAGATATCCTCGCGCGCGGCGGGGATCAGCCAGTTGCAGGCCTCGTGCTCGGCATTGGCACAGAAGCGATAAAGAGCCTTCGGTTCGGCCAGCGCGCGCCAGGCATCCTCTTCCGGCTCGAGCGCGGTCATCGTCGCCTGCGCGGGCAGAAAGCCGAGCCGGTGGCCGCAGCTCTCGCAGCGCGTATTTTCGAAATAGAGCGGCTGCCCGCAATATTGGCATTCGAAGAGTTTCATATGCGCGCCTTGCCCGAACCTAGCAGAACGGCGTCCTATTCAAATAGTTCCGGACCGCGTTGACCGCGCGCGCGGCGCCGATAGATTGGCGCGCATCGAGGGACAGGAGACGCGGGTCATGAAAGCCGGGGTAGCAACCGAGAACGGGCTCGACATGCGCGATATCGCGCTGCCGAAGCCCAAGCCATTCGAGCTTCTGGTGAAGGTCAAGGCCGCGGGCTTGAACCGCGCCGACCTTGCAGCGGCGCGCGGGCATGGCGGCCATGGCGCGACCGGCGCGACCGTCGGCCTCGACTGGGCCGGCGAAGTGGTCGAAGTCGGCCCCGAGGCTAAAGGCGGCTTCAAGCCGGGCGACCGCGTGATGTGCGCGGGCTCGGGCGGTTATGCCGAATACGCCGTGTGCGATTGGGGCCGCGTCGTGCGCATGCCCGACGATATGAGCTTCGAGCAGGCGGCGACTTTGCCGGTCGCGCTCGGCACCATGCACGATGCGCTGGTGACCAACGGCCGGCTCAAGGCCGGCGAAAGCGTGATGATCCAGGGCGCCAGTTCCGGCGTCGGGCTGATGGCGTTGCAGATCGCCAAGCATCTCGGCGCGAAGCTCGTGGTCGGCACATCGACGGACGCCGAACGCCGCGCGCAGTTGAAGAACTTCGGCGCCGACCTCGCGATCGATACCAAAGACCCGAACTGGCCCGATCTCGTGTTGAATGCAACGGGCGGCCAAGGCGTCAATCTGGTGGTCGATCAGATCTCCGGCAGTCTGATGAACGCCACCATGAAGGCGACCGCCATTCTCGGCCGCATCGTCAATGTCGGCCGGCTCGGCGGCGCCAAGGCCGAGTTCGACTTCGATCTGCATGCCAATCGCCGCATCACCTATATCGGGGTGACGCACCGCACGCGTTCGGTCGACGAATTGCGCGAAGAGACGCGCGCGATGTGGGCCGACCTCGCCGACGCGGTGCGCGCCAAGAAGCTCACATTGCCGGTCGCGAAGGTCTTTCCACTCGACCAGGCGAAAGAGGCGCAGGAGCACATGCGCGCCAATAAGCACTTCGGAAAGATTCTGCTGGTGCCGTGAGGGTGCGCCAAGTTCTCCGCCTCGCCCGACTTTTACTTGGCTCATTACACATCGCGTTGTCACCCGCGGGCCTGTCCCGCGGGTCCTGCTTGGGGACGCAGTGCCTTCCTAAGCGAGATGGCCGGGACAAGCCCGGCCATGACACACTGCCGCCCTCACATCCCCGAATAATTCGGCCCGCCGGCGCCTTCCGGCGGCACCCAGGTGATGTTCTGGTTGGG
>DASZQT010000191.1:0-2933 GCA_035549515.1 Pseudolabrys sp.
CGACGACGGTGTGCATCAATCAGTTGTCGTCGCCCGGCGCGCGCGTCGAACTGGACATGATCGTGGCGTTGCCGAGGAAGGCGACTTGATGTCTCCGTCCGCCTCATCCTGAGGAGGCGCCGGGGGCGTCGTCTCGAAGGACGGGAGCGGCCACCTGCACCGGTCTCGGGCTTTACCCCGAGACCGGATTTTTAAATGCGCAGGTCGGCTATCTGACTTGCGGCGACGCCCTCTTGCGGAGCGCTCCTCAGCATGAGGGCGCGAACGACGGTCCGGCGTTGAGCTTATCCCAACTTCTCTTTCATCCAATCCGCGCTTTGCGAACGCCAGCGGTAGGCGCGGTTGTTGGCGATGTGGTTGCCGTCTTCCACGATCATCAGTTCGGCCGGTCCCTTCACTTCGCGCGCCAGCCGTTCGGCGTCGGAGGCCGGCACCAGCCGGTCCTGCCGGCCGTTCACGATGTAGATCGGCACCGTGATGTTCTGCGCCACGCCCACCAGCGAGAGCTTGCTGATGCGCTCATGCGCTTCCTGATCCGACTTCGCATGCGTGCGGCCGCGGATCGCTTCGCGCGTCACCTGCGGCAGCGTATCCCACGCCTTTGAAAATTCGAACGGGCCACCGAGCGCGATGCAGGCCTTGATGCGTTTCTCGAACGCGGTGGCGCGCGGCGAATAATAGCCGCCCAGGCTGACGCCCCACATCCCGATGCGCTTTGAGTCGAGATCGCTGCGGGTCTCGACATAGTCGATCACCGCTTTGACCGGCACTTCGTAGTCGCCACGAATGGCGAAATCATATTGGCCCTCGCCCTGGCCCGGGCCTTCGAACACCAGCGTCGCCATCCCGCGCGCCAGGAACGGTGCCTCGTAGGCGTCGGTCTCTTCCTTGGTCGAATCGAGCCCGACCGCCATCACCACCACCGCCGGGCGTTCGATGCCCTTCGGCTTGCGCAGGATGCCGGCGAGCGTCTTGCCTTCGTATGGGATTTCAACGCGCTCGCCCGGCGGATCGAGAAACGGCAGCGCGAGCTGGCGGCACTCGATCTGCTTCTTGTGCGCGGCCTTCATCTGCGCCATGTCGCGCAGGAACAGGAACGAGGCGAAATGATAATAGACCCCGGCGCGCTGCAAGCACTCGCCCGCGGTCAGATAGCGCTTCTTGGCGAGCGCCTCGCGCCCGATCTCTTCATGGATTGCCGCCCGCTTCGACCAGGCCGCGCACCATTCATCGTAGGATTTCATCGAGGCGGTGACGTCCTCGAAGTCGGAAAGGTTGACGCCGTTGGCGACGAAACGCGGGCCCCAATGCGAGATCGCGGCCGCCAGCACAGGATCGGATGACATGGTGGGAAGTCCTTGTGAGGGAAGCGAAGAGATCAGCCCTTATCGCCGCGGCGGTACCAGGGCATGAAGCGCTGGGTCGTCCAGCCGACCAGCACTTCGAAGCCGACGCCGAAGGCCGCCAGCAGCAGCACGCCGACAAAGGCTTCCGCGTGATGATAGGAGCGCGAATTGTAGAGGATGTAGTAGCCGACGCCGCCGACCGAGAGGAAGAACTCGGCCACCACCGCGCCGATCAGCGCGCGCCCGGCGGCGAGCCTGATGCCGGCGAGCAGATAGGGCATCGACGACGGCAGCACGATGCCGATGAGCACGCTCAGCCGGTTGGAGCGGAACGAGCGCGCCACTTCCATATATTCGCGCGGCACCGAGCGGGCGCCGTCGGAGACATTGAGGATGATCGAGAAGATCGCCGCGAAGATGATGGTGGCGATGCGGGTGGCGCCGGAATAGCCGAACCAGAGCGAGAACAGCGGCAGCACCACGATCATCGGAATGGCATAGAAGCCGTTCACGTAATGGCGGATGGCGCGCTCCATCATCGGGCTGCGCCCCATCAGGAGGCCGATAATGGTGCCGAACACCAGCGCGACCGCGAGGCCTTCGGCCACGGCGGCGAGCGTGATGCCGGTCGCCTTGAGGAATTCCGGATCGGTGATCACGTGCGGGAACGCCATGACCACCGTGCTCGGCTTCGCCACATAGCCCGGCGCCAGCGCGCGCACCACGAATTCCCACAACAGCAGGATTGCGACGCCGGCGATCAGCCGCGGCACCAGTGTCCCGGGTACGCGAGCCGGGCTTGCCGCCGGCTTGGCGGCGGGCGTCGCGGGGGCGGAGACGCCGATCGTTTGTTCGCTCATTGGGTTATTGCCTCCAATGCGCGAAGCGCTGCTCGATCTTCAGGCCGAGCCGCATCAGGCCGACGCCGATGAGCCCGATCACGAAGATCGAGGCGAACACGCCGCCGGTGTCGAAATTCTGCGAGGCGCCCATGATGAGCTGGCCCAGGCCGGTCGAGGACAGGAAGAACTCGGCCGCGATGGTGCCGACCAGTGCGCGGCCGATGGCCTGGCGCACGCCGGTCATGATGTAGGGCATGGTGTAGGGCAGCATCACCTCGCTCCAAAGCGCCCATTCGCTCGAGCGGTAGGACTTCGCCACCTCGATCAGTTCGGGCTTGAGGCTGCGCGCGCCTTCCACCGTGTTGTAGAGCACGGGGAACACCGCGAACAGGAACACCACCAGCACCTTGGGCGCAAAGCCAAAACCCATCAGCGACAGGATGAATGGGATCAGCGCCACCATGGGCGTGGCGTACAGAATCATGACGTAGGGCTCGATGCCGACGCGCAGGACGCGCACGCGCGCGAGCAACAGGCCGAGCGGCGCGCCGACGATCAGCGCCAGCACGAAGCCGGTGAGGAACAATTCGGCCGAATCGAGAAACTGCCGGATGAATTCGCCGGTGCGCACCAGTTGCCAGAGCTGAACCATGGTTTCCGAGAACGGCACCATGAAGGCTTGGCTGGTCGAACGCCCGGCGATCTCCCAGATGGCGATGCCAGCGAGGATGCTGATCCAGAACGG
>DASZQT010000192.1:0-2775 GCA_035549515.1 Pseudolabrys sp.
CATCAAGCCGCTCAACGGCACCATTCAGGACTTCGAGAAAGTGTTCTTCGAATGGTTCGATCCCAAGCCGGTCGCGCGGCCGCCGCTGGTGATCGGATTGCCGACACCGGATTTGGCGAAGTAGGGCGCGCCTGAGCCTCTCCGCTCGTCATGGCCGGGCTTGTCCCGGCCATCCACGTCCTTGTTTCTTGTCTCCAAAGACGTGTATGCCCGGCACAGGGCCGGGCATGACGGTGTGGCGAGTCAGGGCACGTCTCGGGAGGCTACGCCGCCGGCTTGCGCTGGACGTTCAGCCGCTTGTCGAGATATTGACCGACCGAGGTGAGCAGCGGCTCGACCTTGCCGTCGAAGAAGTGGTTGGCGCCCGGCACCACCTTCTGCTCGATCACGATGCCCTTCTGGGTCTTGAGCTTGTCGACCAGCGTGTTGACGTCCTTGGCCGGCACCACCGCGTCCTTGTCGCCATGGATGATCAGGCCGGACGACGGGCAGGGCGCCAGGAACGAGAAGTCGTAGAGATTGGCGGGCGGGCAGATCGAGATGAAGCCCTCGATCTCCGGCCGGCGCATCAGGAGCTGCATGCCGATCCAGGCGCCGAACGAGAAGCCGGCGATCCAGCAGCTCTTCGCTTCCGGATTGATGGTCTGCGCCCAGTCGAGCGCGGCCGCCGCATCCGACAGTTCGCCGGTGCCATGGTCGAACGAGCCCTGCGAGCGGCCGACGCCGCGGAAGTTGAAGCGCAGGGCCGAGAAGCCGCGGTGCACGAACTGGTAGTAGAGCTGGTAGATGATCGGATGGTTCATCGTCCCGCCGAACTGCGGGTGCGGATGCAGCACGATGGCGATGGGCGCGTTCTTCTGGCGCGCCGGATGGTACCGGGCCTCGATCCGTCCCGCCGGACCGGTAAAGATGACTTCAGGCATCGCTCTCCACCTCAAGAGCCGACGAACGCCCGCGCGAGCGCGGGGTGTCGGGGTCGGTTACGCGTCAATGGTTAAGTGTCCCCAGAGACGTCAGTTTTGAATTATTCTAATTATGCGAATATCGCTTTTCTCGGTCGCGACACAGGCTATAAGCGTCGATGGCTGCGTGTGTCGGCTTCTAACATGACCCACCGGGCAAAATGCAAGCATTTTGCTCATCGGCGGGGCATGACGCCGAGCGTTCCAGCCAAGGACATATTTGGGGTTGCGGGCCGGCGCCGCAAAGGGCCTGAACCGCGGAAATGTGCGTTGGCCTAGACGGTTACCGGGAACAACGGAAGCGATGAACGAGCGGGTCTATTTCGATTGGAATGCTACCGCACCGCTGCGGCCGCAGGCGCGCGCCGCGCTTGTCGCGGCCTTCGAACTGACCGGCAACCCGTCCTCGATCCACGCTGAAGGCCGTGCAGTGCGCCAGGCGATTGAAACCGCGCGCGCGCAGGTCGGTGCCCTGGTCGGTGTCGAGGCGCGGCGGGTGACCTTCACCAGCGGCGCCACCGAAGCCAATATGCTGGCGCTGACCCCGGCCCTGGCGCTCGGCGGTCGCGCCGCCCCGCGCGATTGGCTGTTCTATTCGGCGACCGAGCACCCCTCGGTGCGCACCGGCGGCCGGTTCCCGGCCGAGGCGGTCGAGGTGCTGCCGGTCGATGGCAATGGCCTGCTCGATCTTGAGGCCCTTAAAGGCGCGTTGGCGCGTGCCGAGCGCCCGCTGGTTTCGGTGATGCTCGCCAATAACGAGACCGGTGTGATCCAGCCGATCGCCGAGATCGCCGCCATCGTGCATGCGGCCGGTGGGTTGCTGCATGTCGATGCCGTGCAGGGCGCGGGCCGGATCGAGTTTGCCATGGATATGCTGGGCGCTGATCTCATGACGCTCGCCTCGCACAAGCTGGGCGGCCCGCAAGGCATCGGCGCGCTGATCTGCCGGGCTGACCTCCACATTGAAGATCCATTGATCCGAGGCGGCGGCCAGGAGCGCGGTTTGCGCGCCGGAACTGAGAACGCCGCAGCGATCATCGGTTTCGGCGCGACCTGCGCCGCGGCCCGGGCCGGGCGCGAGGTGGACGCTCCCCGCATGCGCGCCCTGCGCGACCGGCTTGAGGGCGGGCTTAAGCGGATTGCCCCCGACACCGTCGTTTTCGGCGCGGGCGCCGCCCGGCTGCCCAATACCGCCCTGTTCGCGGCGCCCGGCGTGCGCTCGGATACCGCCGTTATCTCGTTCGATCTCAATGGCATAGCGCTGTCAGCCGGTTCCGCCTGCTCGTCCGGCAAGGTGCAGGCCTCGCCCGTGCTCGCCGCCATGGGTGTCGATCCCGAACTCGGGCGCTGCGCGCTGCGCGCATCGCTCGGCTGGACCACCACCGAAAACGACGTCGAAAAGCTGCTAACCGCTTGGAGGAAGGTCGTTTCGTCATTACGTAAGAAGCAAACGAACGACGGAATCGCCGCCTGACGCGGCGCCGTTCACCACCACCATCAGGACGATCGCGACGAGCTCAGCGAACCGACCATAACCGACAAATCCAACCCGCGGTCCTTGCAACCGTGAGCGGAGGGAAGAATGCCGGCCGTACAAGAAACCGTCGAGCAGGTCCGACGCATCGACGTTGATCAATACAAATATGGATTCGAGACCAACATCGAATCCGAGAAGGCCCCCAAGGGCCTGTCGGAAGACACCATCCGTTTCATCTCGGCCAAGAAGAACGAGCCGGAATGGATGCTCAACTGGCGGCTCGATGCCTATCGCCGCTGGCTGACCATGCGCGAGCCGACCTGGGCGCGTGTCAGC
>DASZQT010000193.1:0-3714 GCA_035549515.1 Pseudolabrys sp.
ATCGTGGTCAATTGCGCCGGCCGCACCCGCAGCATCATCGGCGCGCAGTCCTTGATCGATGCCGGCGTACCCAACAAGGTGATCGCGCTGCGCAACGGCACCATGGGCTGGCATCTCGCCGGCCTGAAATGCGATCACGGCAGGGATGCGCGTTTTCCCGAGGTGTCGAATGAAGGGCTGGCCTGGGCCAGGCAGGCCGCGCAGGCAGTCGCCGATAAATTCCGCGTTGAGAGCATCGATCGCGCCACGCTCCAACGCTTCCAGGCCGACGATACGCGCACGACCTATGTGTTCGATGTGCGCGATCCGGCCGAATATCGCGCCGGCCATCTGCCCGGCGCGCTCTCGGCCCCGGGCGGCCAACTCGTGCAGGCGACCGATCTTTATGCGGGCACTCTGGGTGCGCGCATCGTGCTTATCGACGACAAGGAAGCGCGCGCGCTGATGACCGCGTCCTGGCTCAAGCGCATGGGCTGGAACGACGTGTTCGTGCTGCCGGAAGCAGGCAGCGAGACCGGCGAGCCCGCGCGCAATCCGATCGGCGTGCCGGCAGCGGATGCGGCGATCGAGCTTTCGGAACTCTTGAACACCGACACCCTCACCTTCGTCGATCTTTCCACCAGCCCGGCCTATCGCAAGGGCCATATTCCGGGCGCGTGGTTTGGCATTCGCTTCCGGCTCGACCGCGCGCTGCCGCAGATCCCGCTGCGCGGCACACTGGTGCTCACCTGCGAGGACGGCGTGCTGGCGAGCCTGGCCGTCGAGGAGGCGCGCGCGCTCACCGACGCGCCGGTGCGCTGGCTCAAAGGGGGTAACGCTGCCTGGGCGAGCTTGGGCATCCCGTTCTCGACCGCGCCGCTGATGGCCGACGAGGCGGTCGATGTCTGGCTCAAGCCCTATGAGCGGCCGGGCGACCCCAAGGCCGGCATGCAGGAATATCTGTCCTGGGAGGTCGATCTCCTGGACCGCATCAAGCGGGACGGGACGACCAGTTTCAGCGCAGTCTAGTAGGACTCCGCGATCGTCTAACGATCGGTGTCCGACATCATCGCGCTCTTGGACGCTTTCTCGAGATAAAGCGGCGCGAGCTTGGCCGTCAGAGCCTGACCGAAATAGCCTTGCGGATTCGAATGGGTCAGGCCGTCGCGCGTTTCCCATTGCGCGATGGCGGTCTTGGCCTCGAGAAATGCCTGCTCGATGGTTCGTCCAGGGTGCAAGCTGCGATGAAAGAATGCGTCGCCAAAATAGGTCCATTCGCGTTCGTTCGAACAGCCGAACGAAGGATGGACGTCGTCGGCGGCGGTCATGATGATCGTATGCTCATTGGACAGCGGCTTCAGGAACACGCCGGAATAGCAAGCCGAAACGATGACGATGCGGTTCACGATGCCTTCGCGGTCGAGCACGCCCGCGATGTCGGCCGGCGACAAGTCGGTATAGAAGGCGCCTGCCAGCGACAGGGAGACGCCCGCCGGCGAACCGTGCGAGGTCATGAACAGCAGCAGCACATCCTCCTCGCGGTCCATGAGCTTGGCGATCGCGTGCACGGCCGTCGCGAAGTTCTGGCGCGAAGCAACAGGCGCGCTGCCTGCGGTTTCGACTTGATTGGACAGGTGCACGACCCGGCTCTCGAGCGGGAATACGCGCGCGAGCGCATCGAGACCGCCGTTCATTTCCTTGCCGAACACGTCCTGCTCGGAGGATCCGGCGAGACCCACGGCATAAATATCGGTCTTGCCTTTGATCTGAGGGGCAAGACCCGCAAGCGCGCTATCCAACAAGGCCGGCTGCGCGAGTTCGACCTCGGCGCGATTGACGCGCGGAACCTTCGGTGTGCCGTCATCGATGCCTTTGTTGGCATAGGCCTGGATGTAATCCCACGGGTTTCCGATCGGATATCTGGTGTCGGGACCGGAAAACGCGAAATCGAATGGCAACGCAAAACTTGCCAGCAGCATGGCCACCCACAACGCGCCCGTTCGTAGCAATGTATAGCGCCGCCCCGGCTCAAAGCTGCGCAGTAATGTGTAAACGGCTCCGCTCCACCACCCTAGCCAAATGGCAAACCAAAGCATTGGGAGCGCAAGGAGTGCCCAGCGCGGCATCGTCTGCGACGCCGAAGCGGCATATTTCAGGGTGATGAAGTCTGCCACTCCCAAGAGCGAGAAAATCGCGGACAGGAGCATGATCGCGGCCACGAAACCCGAGCGGTTCTCCGCGCGTACGAAAAACGCCGATATCGCCATGGCGACTGCCAGCGATGCCACGCTGGCATTGATGCCGGTCGGCACGAAGCGCGCATGCGCACCGGCCATGGCGTATTGCAGCACGAGGCCAGCGCAAAGCGCCGCCAAGGTGCACAGAATAAGAGCTGCAAGCCCTGCAGGTTCAGGCTGCCGCGTGGACTTCCACACGGCGGCGCGCAAGGTCACTTTGAGCGTCTTGAGCATGGCCCACTCCCGCGAGCGATCCCGAACACGCCCTATACCGCGCCGCGGCTAATGTTCCGTTCGCGATTGACCCGGGATTTCGACCTTTCGTTTACCTCCCGGGAAGCATATTTCGGCCATTGAATTCTTTGCGCTACTGCGGACCGGCGAGGCGGTGGACGTCTGGCTCAAGCCCTATGAGCGGCCGGGCGACCCCAAGGCCGGCATGCAGGAATATCTGTCCTGGGAGGTCGATCTCCTGGACCGCATCAAGCGGGACGGGACGACGCGATTTAGCGTTTCCTGACCCTTTCGCGCTCGCGGATGGTGCAGTTGGGCCCGCGATAGCCTATATCCGGGCCATGAAATTCCTCGACGAAGCCAAGGTCTATATCCAGTCGGGCGCGGGCGGTAACGGCTGCGTGTCGTTCCGGCGCGAGAAGTTCATCGAGTTCGGCGGACCCAACGGCGGCGATGGCGGCCGGGGCGGCGACGTCGTGGTGGAGGCCGTCACCGGCCTGAACACCCTGATCGACTACCGCTACCAGCAGCACTTCAAGGCCCAGCGCGGCGGCAACGGCATGGGCAAGGACCGCCACGGCGCCAACGGCAGCGACGCCGTGCTCAAGGTGCCGGTCGGCACGCAGGTCTACGAGGAGGACGGCGAGACCCTGCTCGCCGATCTCACCGAAATCGGCCAGCGCGTCATCATCGCCAAGGGCGGCAATGGCGGCTTCGGCAATGCCTATTTCAAATCCTCGACCAATCGCGCGCCGCGCCATGCCAATCCCGGCCAGCCCGGCGAGGAACTGACCATCCGCCTGCGGCTGAAGCTGATCGCCGATGCCGGCTTGGTCGGTCTTCCCAATGCCGGCAAGTCGACTTTTCTTGCCGCGGTGACTGCCGCCAAGCCGAAGATCGCCGACTATCCCTTCACGACACTGCATCCGCAGCTCGGCGTGGTGCGGGTCGACGAGCGCGAATTCGTGCTGGCCGATCTGCCCGGCTTGATCGAGGGCGCGCACGAGGGCGTCGGCCTCGGCGATCGTTTCCTCGGTCACACCGAGCGCTGCCGCGTGCTGCTGCATCTCATCGACGGGACGAGCGAAAACCCGGTGGAGGCCTACAAGATCATCCGCCGCGAATTGGAGGCTTACGGCCAAGGGCTCGATGAAAAGCCGGAAATCGTCGCACTGTCGAAATGCGACGCGCTGACCCCGGAAGCGATCAAGAAGCAGGCCGCCAAGCTCAAGCGCGCCTGCAAGAAGACGCCGCTGGTGCTGTC
>DASZQT010000194.1:0-2327 GCA_035549515.1 Pseudolabrys sp.
TCCTTCATCTCGCGCGCCGCCTTGTTGGTGAAGGTCACCGCCAGGATTTCCGCCGGCCGCGCCCGCCCCATATTGATGATGTGCGCGATGCGCGTGGTCAGCACCCGCGTCTTGCCGGTTCCGGCGCCGGCCAGCACCAGCACCGGCCCGTCCAAGGTCTCCACCGCCGCCCGCTGCTCGGGATTGAGGTCGGCGAGATAGGGCGCCCCGGCGGTACGCGCGGCCAGCGCGCGCGCGGCAATGCCGCCCGGCTTCGGCTGCGGGCTGGTCGAGACGGGGTCGTGACGCTTCGGTTCGGCCATGTTGTCCGGAAGGATCGGGAACGCGCGCCCCCTGAGGGCGCGGCGGCGATTCTTGTTCAGGGCAAAGATGGCATTCATATGCGCCGAATTCGAGGTGCGGCGCTCCTTTTCACCGTTTCAGCCCGCGATTCCCGCTTGCCGCCGGCCATTTACGCACAAAAAAGGGCCGGCCCGCCCCTTTCGGGACGGACCGGCCGGGCGCGTCGTCCTACGCCGCCCGATTCAGATCTCGTCGCGCAACTCGCCGCCCAGCATGCCGCCCAGGGTGGCCGCAACCGCGCCGAACAACAGCGCCATGAAGGACCAGAAGGACAGATAGGCTCCGGCCTTGCGCGCCGTGTCGGCGGCCTGCTTGACCGTGGCGGTCGCCTGTTCCTGCACCTGCGTCACGCGCTGCGCGGCTTCGGCCTGCGACAGGCCGGTGCGCGAAGCCACGATTTGGGCCAGGTAATCGCGATCGCTGTCCGACAGGCTGCCGCGCCGGATGCTGGCGAGGATGATGCGCGAGGCTTCGGCGCGCTGGCTGGCGCTGGCGCCGATCGGCGGCACGGCCGGCGCGCTGCCGACGGTGGCCGCGCCCGGCGTTGCGGTCGTCTGCGCGCCGGCCGACGGATTGCCGCGGAACAGAAGGTCGACGAAATAGCCGGTGGCGTCGCCGCCGGTTTCGGCCGATGCCGATTGCGCCGCGCCATGGGCCGCGCCGCTCGCCAGCGGGGCCATCAGATCCTCTGTCGCCGTCTTGGTCGCGAACACGCCCATGGCGAACAGCGCTGCGCCCATCAGCGCGGCGCCGACCACCCAGGCCATGAAGCCGTGCGCGGCGTCGCGGAATTTCGTTTCCGGACCGGGAATGTGATCGCGGATGCGCAAGCGCCCGGCGAGGTAGCCGCCGGTGGCGAAGCCGGCCGTATGCGCGAAGATGAGCCAGAGCGCCCCGCCGATGCCGAGCGCGGTCGCGCTCGCGCCCCAATAAGGCGATGTCACCGACAGGCCGATTCCGGTGCCGAGCGCAACCACGATGAAGGCGACCGCCCAGGCCGCCAAGGCGCCCGCGATCACGACACTCCATGAGAAGGCGGAGCGTCCGCCGATGCTTTGAATGACTTCGACATTTTCGCCGACGATTGCGGTGTCCGACATTGCACTCTCCCAGCCGAGGTTCGGTTAACAGCATGGATGTCGGCGCGATGGCGCGGCACCCCGTCTCGGCTAGCTAACAAGGCAAAACTGCGTTGGTTCCGCGGCAGTACGCGTGGACGGGAACCAAGATCGCTGCTGCGGCTTTATCCGGCCGAACGCAACGTCAACCGGGAGCGAAGCGCCATGTTGGGGCTGGTCGTCACGTTTCTCATCATTGGGTTGATTGCCGCAGTGCTCGGCTTTGGCGGCATCGCAGGCGCATCCTTCGCGATCGCGAAGATCGTGTTCTTCGTCGCGCTGCTGCTGTTCCTGATCGCCATCGTGTTCGGTGCGATGCGCCGGCCGATCTAGGGGCGACCGAAAAACTCGCCAACCGCGCAGCGGGCTCCCTCTCCCCCGTGGGAAGAGGGTTGCGGCGAGGTGGCTGCTGACTCAGGCAGGCAATAACCCCTCACCCTGCGCGCCATCGCGCGTCGACCTCTCCCTATGGGAGAGGTGAAGCACGTTTGCGGCAATACGCGTCAGCCTTCGATAAAGCGTGCGCTCAATGCGGCTTGTATTCTTCGCGCTTGCTGTTGGCGATCTTGATCAGCGATTCCGCTGCCTTGCGGTCCTGCTTCAGGAAGGCCGCGAACTCGGCCGGCGAATCCGGCGCGGCCACCACCGCCTGGTGGTTGAGATAGTCGACGAAAGCCGGCGCGCTGAACAGCTTCACGAACATCGCATTGACCTTGTCGACGATGGCCGGCGGCGTGCCCTTGGGCGCGGCGAGACCCCACCAGCCCTGACCGGGATAGCCGCCGAGCCCGGCCTCGGCCAAAGTCGGCACATCCGGCAACAGCGGCGAGCGTTGATCGGCCGAGACCGCCAGCGCCTTCACATGGC
>DASZQT010000195.1:0-5759 GCA_035549515.1 Pseudolabrys sp.
CTTCACCTCGGATATGTCGCGCGGGCGCGCCAGCGGCACGCGCCAGTCGCCGATGATGCGCGAAGCGGGCCCGGCCGACATGATCACCACGCGGTCGGACAGCGCGATCGCCTCCTCGAGATCGTGGGTGACGAACAGCACCGCCTTGCGGTCGGCGCTCCACAGGTCAAGCAGAAGGTTGCCCATGATCTGCCGGGTCTGCGCATCGAGCGGACCGAACGGCTCGTCCATCAGCAGGATTTTCGGATCGCGGATCAGCACCTGCGCGAGCCCCACGCGCTTGCGCTGGCCGCCCGAGAGCATATGCGGATAGCGGTCGCCGAAGACGCCGAGCCCGACCTTGCCGAGCCACTCGCGCGCGCGGGCACGCGCCTCGGCGGTCGGCGTGCCCGCCGTTTCCAGCCCGATGGCGACGTTCTCCAGCGCGGTCTTCCAGGGAAACAGCGCGTCGGCCTGAAACAGATAGCCGGCCTGCCGGTTCAACCCGCTCAAGGGCGCGCCGAAAATGTGGACGCTGCCCGAAAACGGCGTCAGCAACCCGGCGGCGATGTTGAGCAAGGTCGACTTGCCGCAGCCGGTCGGGCCGACAATGGCGACGAACTCGCCGTCCGCCACATTGAGCGTGGCGCGCTCGACCGCGGTGAAGGTGCCGCCGCGCGCCATGCGGAACGCCACCACCACCTCGTCGAGCGCGACCGCCTGCGCTCCCGCCATTGCCGCTGGGTCCCTGGACATCGTTTCCCCGTTTCCCGGGCAAACTAGCCGCTCGCATGCCGCTTGCAAACCGCTCACGTGGGTTCACGGGTTTCTTGTCCGCCGCACGCATGGCATCATGGGGCGATGAACCTCGACCGGCAGCTCGCCGATGCTCTCGCACACCTGCCCGACTATCTCGGCAGCCATGTGCTGGTGAGCGTCAGCGCGCTTGCGCTTGGGCTCGCCATCAGCCTGCCGCTGGCGATCCTGTGCCTGCGCCGCCCTCTGCTGCGCGGCGGTCTGCTGGCCTTCGCCAGCGTGATCCAGACCATTCCCGGCCTCGCTTTGCTCGCGCTGTTCTATCCGCTGCTGCTGGCGCTCGCCGCCCTGTCCGAGCGGCTTTTTGGCGTGAGCTTTTCCGCGCTCGGCTTCTGGCCGGCGGTGCTCGCCTTGGCACTCTATTCCATATTGCCGGTGTTGCGTAACACCGTGGTCGGGCTCGGCCAGATCGACGACGGCCTGCGGGATGCCGCCCGCGCGCTCGCGCTGACGCCGCGCCAGACCCTGCGCCTGATCGACCTGCCGATTGCGCTGCCGGTCATCATGGCCGGCGTCCGCACGTCGGCGGTCTGGGTGATCGGTACCGCGACGCTCGCCACCCCGATCGGCCAGACCAGCCTCGGCAATTACATCTTCGCCGGCTTGCAGACCCAGAATTGGGTGTTCGTCGTTTTCGGTTGCGTGGCGGCGGCGGCGCTGGCCCTGCTGGTCGAGCAATTGCTCACGCAAGTGGAGCGCGGGCTCGCCACCCGCAACCGCGCCCGCATCGCGGCAAGCGCGGCAACCCTCGCCGTGGTGGTGCTGGCCGCGCTCGCGCCCGCGCTCGGCGGCACGCGCGCGAGCTATGTGGTCGGCACCAAGAATTTCACCGAGCAATATATCCTCGGCGCGCTGATCCAGCAGCGGCTCGCCGCCGCCGGCCTATCGAGCAACCGGCGCGACGGCCTCGGCTCGGCAGTGATTTTCAAGGCGCTGACGGCGAACGACGTCGATGTCTATGTCGATTATTCCGGCACGATCTGGGCCAACCAAATGGGGCGCACCGACGTGAAGCCGCGCGCGGATGTGCTCAAAGAGATGGCGGGCTGGCTGAAGGCGACGCACGGGGTGCGCCTGCTGGGCGCGCTCGGCTTCGAGAACGCCTATGCGCTGGCGATGCCGCGCGCGAAGGCAGATGCGCTCGGCATCAACTCCATCGCCGATCTCGCCGCGCATGCGCCGCAGCTTGCGATCGGCGGCGATTTCGAATTTTTCGACCGGCCGGAATGGCAGTCGCTACGGCAAGCCTATGGCCTCGAATTCCGCACGCGCCGCTCGATGCAGCCGGCCTTCATGTATCAGGCGGCGGTCAATGGCGAGGTCGATGTCATCTCCGCTTTTTCCAGCGACGGCCGCATCGCGCAATACGATCTCAAAGTGCTGAGCGATCCGAAGCATGCGCTGCCGCCCTATGACGCCATCGTTCTGATCGGACCGGCTCGTGCGGCCGACCGCAAACTCATGGCGGCGCTCAAGCCCTTGATCGGCGCCATTCCGGTTACCACCATGCAGGAGGCCAATCTGCGCGCCGCCACGACCGGCGCCGCGCCGGCGGAAGTGGCCGAGTGGCTTTGGCGCAAGGTTGCCGGAACAAAATAACCCGCGCGTGCCTTAGGCGAGTTCGCCGTCCGGCTGGTTCACAAAGATCAGCACCGCGAGCATCGACATGTAGAAGCGGAATGCGGCTTCCTGGCCGTTCCAGGTCTTGGATTGCCACATGGCGAAGAACTCGCCGCCGACCACCATGAAGCCGAAGAACCAGACCCCGTAGCCGACCGTCGCCCCGGCGATCATCCAGTTCTTGGCGCGGTTGAATTCCGCCGCAGGGCGAAACAATGCCCGCAGCATCATCACCGCACCCGCCGCCAGCAAAACGAAAGTGACGCCTTCCGCCGTGATCAGCGCGGCATAAGCGATCCTCCAGATCTCCGGATCGGTGATCGAACGATCCATCAGCCGGTTGCCCGGGAAGGTCGTGTCCATGCTGAGGACGTGTTTGACGAACTCGTAGTTCGAGCCGTAGTCGACGATGTTGTCGTACGTCACGATGAAGGCGAAGGCCGCGAGCGCAGCCGTCAACAGGACTTTCGACAGGCGAACGATCGGCAAAGTCGGCACGCAAGCCCCCCGTAGAAAGACGGCACGTTACCAAACGGCCGAGGATGGAAAAAGATGGCCGGCGGCCGCTAGTGTCCCGATTCCGAAGTTCGCAATACTTTGAAGCACGCTTAGATGCGAACTTCGGAATCGAAGGACACTAGCAAATTCAACATTCTAGTGTCGTTTGGTTCAGAAATTCGCTTGAATGACTCGCGGCGGGAATGAAGCGAATTTCTGAACCACGACACTAGTCGCGGTCTTCGTTGCCTGGATTGTCGGGGCCGGCGCCGCCATTCGCAAGCTCCTCGGCGCGCGCGCGCGTCATCCGGTAGGTGCAATCGGCCGCCTCGATGCGGGCAATGGTGCCCTCGCCCATGAAGTAATACGTGCAATTGGCATCGCGGTACTGCACCCACAGCCGCTGCGCCTTGCGCAATTGCTCGCGCTGTTTCGGCTCGGCCGCCTTCAAGGCTTCCGCATAGGCGGCGTTGAGCCGTTTGTCCCAATAGGCGGTCTTCTCGTTGATGCAGTCGACGATCTCAGGCGTGCTGACGCCGCATTCGCGGTTGGGCTCTTTGTTGTCCGCGGCCAAAGCAGAAGCGGCCGCCCCGGTGAGGGCGGCCGCTGTAATTGCGCTGAGGGCAACTCGCTTCATTGCCTGTCATGGCCGGGCATAGCCGTTCGAAGAACGGCGTTTTTCCAAAACGCCTATGTCCCGGCCATCTCGCTTAGAGGGGCAGTGCCATTCTGGTCGGGATCACCGGGTCACGGCGCGTTCCGCGCCCGCCCGGTGATGACAGGCGCTAGTTCTTGCTCTTGTCCACTAGCGCGCGCTGCTTAATCCACGGCATCATCTCGCGCAGCTTGCCACCGATCTGCTCGGCCTTGTGCTCGGCAAGCTTGGCGCGCGTGGCCTTGAACGAGGTCTGGTTGACCTTGTTCTCCAGCATCCAGTCGCGCGTGAAGCGGCCGGACTGGATGTCGTCGAGCACGCGCTTCATCTCGGCGCGCGTCTCCTGCGTGATGATGCGCGGGCCGGTGACGTATTCGCCGTACTCGGCCGTGTTCGACACCGAGTAGTTCATGTTGGCGATGCCGCCTTCGTAGATCAGGTCGACGATCAGCTTCATCTCGTGGATGCACTCGAAGTAAGCCATCTCGGGCGCGTAGCCGGCGTCGCACAGCGTGTCGAAGCCGGCCTTCATCAGCTCGACCACGCCGCCGCACAGCACCGCCTGCTCGCCGAACAGGTCGGTCTCGCACTCTTCCTTGAACGTCGTCTCGATGATGCCGGCGCGGCCGCCGCCGATCGCCGAGGCATAAGACAGGCCGAGGTCGTGCGCGTTGCCGGAGGCGTCCTTATGGATCGCGATCAGGCAGGGCACGCCGGCGCCGCGCTGATATTCCGAGCGCACGGTGTGACCGGGGCCCTTGGGCGCCACCATCAGCACGTCGAGATCGGCGCGCGGCTCGATCAGATTGAAGTGCACATTGAGGCCGTGCGCGAACAGGAGCGCCGCGCCCTGCTTCATGTTGGCGGCGAGGTGGTCGCGGTAGATGTCGCCCTGCAATTCGTCGGGGGTGAGCATCATCATCACGTCGGCCCATTTGGCGGCCTCGGCGACTTCCATGACCTTGAACTTCTCGCCTTCGGCTTTCTTCACGCCGGCCGAGGACTTGCGCAGCGCCACCGCCACGTCCTTCACGCCGGAATCGCGCAGGTTGAGCGCGTGGGCGTGGCCCTGGCTGCCATAGCCGATGATGGCGACCTTCTTGCCCTTGATCAGGTTCAGGTCGGCGTCGCGGTCGTAGTAAACTCGCATGATAATCCTCTATTAGCCCCGGAAAGGTCGGCCATGCTTCTAGGCCCCCGGGGCACAGCCGACAAGGCCCCGGACCGCACGAATTGCCGCCCCCAGGCGCCTCAGGTGACCATCGGCACGATGCTGGCGACCAAAAGGAGCGCCATGGCGACGTTGAAAATCCGCGCCTGGGCTGGGTTCCTGAGCAGACGGCGCAAGGCGACGCCGAAGCCGGTCCAGGTCACCACCGAGCCGACCGTCGCCACCGTCAGCACGGCGAGCATGGCCGGCACGTCGCTGACGGCATGATCGGGGCGCACATAGAGCGCGAAGGCGCTGAGCGCGGCCACCACGGCCTTGGGATTGACCCATTGGAAGGCGGCCGCCTGCCAGAAGGTGAAGGGCCGCGCCGGTGCGCCCACGTCGCCACCTCCGACATGCGCGGTCGCCACCTTCCAGGCGAGCCAGAGCATGTAGACCGCACCCGCGACCTTGAGCACGAGGTGCAAGGACGGCACCGTCGCGAACACGAGGCCGAGCCCGGCCGCGCACGCGATCATCAGCACCGCGAAGCCGACCGTCACGCCCACCATATGCGGCAGCGTGCGCGAGAAGCCGAAATTCACGCCCGAGGCCGCCAGCATGATGTTGTTCGGCCCGGGCGTGAACGCCATCACGACCGCGAACACGGCAAGCGCAAGGAGAAGGTCGAGGGGCATTAGAGCCCCTCCGGTCCCCGCTTGATCGCCGCGATGCCGGTGCGCGCGACCTCGATGAGACCGAGCGGCAGCATCAGGCCGACGAACTGCTCGATCTTGTCGCTCTTGCCGGTGATCTCGAACACGAAGCTCTCGGTGGTGGCGTCGATCACGCGGGCGCGGAAGGCGTCCGCCAGGCGCAGCGCCTCGACCCGGTGCTCGCCTTTGCCACGCACCTTCACCATCGCGAGTTCGCGCTCGATCGAATTGCCGGCGAGCGTCATGTCGACCACGCGATGCACGGGCACCAGGCGGTCGAGCTGGTTCTTGATCTGCTCGATCACCATCGGCGTGCCGGTGGTGC
>DASZQT010000196.1:0-14390 GCA_035549515.1 Pseudolabrys sp.
CTCACGGTGATGATCACCGGCGAATCCGGCACCGGCAAGGAACTGGTGGCGCGCGCGCTGCACGACTACGGCAAGCGCCGCTCCGGCGCCTTCGTCGCCATCAACATGGCGGCGATCCCGCGCGACCTCATCGAATCCGAACTGTTCGGGCACGAGAAGGGCGCCTTCACCGGGGCCAATACGCGCAGCGCCGGCCGCTTCGAGCAGGCCGAGGGCGGCACGCTGTTCCTCGACGAAATCGGCGACATGCCGATGGAGGCGCAGACGCGACTGTTACGCGTGCTGCAGCAGGGCGAATACACCACGGTCGGCGGTCGCACGCCGATCAAGAGCGACGTGCGCATCGTGGCGGCCTCGAACAAGGACCTGCGGCTGTTGATCCAGCAGGGCCTGTTCCGCGAGGATTTGTTCTTCCGGCTCAACGTGGTGCCGCTGCGCCTGCCGCCCTTGCGCGAGCGCATCGAGGACATCCCCGACCTGATCCGCCATTTTTTCGCCCAGGCCGAGCGCGAAGGCCTGCCGGCCAAACAGATCGACCAGTCGGCGCTCGACCGGCTCAAGCGCCATCGCTGGCCGGGCAATGTGCGCGAACTGGAAAACCTCGCGCGCCGGCTCGCGGCACTCTATCCGCAGGAGACCATCACCGCGGCGGTGATCGAGGCCGAGCTGGCGCAGCCTTCGCTGCCGGCGGGCGGCGCCGAGGAGCCGCGCCGCCAGGAAAGTTTGAGTGCCGCGGTCGAACGGCATCTGTCGAGCTATTTCGCCGGCTTCGAGGATGGCCTGCCGCCGGCCGGGCTCTATCACCGCATCCTGCGCGAGATCGAATATCCGCTGTTGACGGCGGCGCTCGCGGCCACCCGCGGCAACCAGATCCGCGCCGCTGACCTGTTGGGCGTCAACCGCAATACGCTGCGCAAGAAGATCAGGGACTTGGATATTCAGGTGTTCAGGGGCGGGGGGTAGGCCTTGCATCACCTCGGCTCACTAAGTCGTCATCGCCGGGCTTGTCCCGGCGATCTCGCTTAGGGACGCGCAGTGCCCACCTGATCGGGATGGCCGCGACAAGCGCGGCCATGACAGGCATATTGCGCCGCGCCGCCTTATTCACTTCATGCATAGTGGCTAACCATGATCGAACTCGGCCTCGACACCTTCGGCGACGTCACCGACGGTCCGGACGGAAAGGCGCTCTCCGCCGCGCAGGTGATCCGCAACCTGGTCGAACAAGGCGTGCTGGCCGACAGCGTCGGCGTCGACTTTCTCGGCGTGGGCGAGCATCACCGGCCTGATTTCGCCGTTTCTTCGCCCGAGATGGTGCTTTCGGCGATCGCGGCGCGCACCACGCGCATCCGGCTCGGCTCGGCGGTGACCGTGCTGTCGTCGGACGATCCGATCCGCGTCTACCAGCGTTTTGCCACGCTCGATGCCATCTCCAATGGCCGCGCCGAGGTGATGCTCGGGCGCGGCTCGTTCATCGAATCCTTTCCGCTGTTCGGCTTCGACCTCAACCAGTACGAGGAACTGTTCAACGAGAAGCTCGACCTCTATGCCGCCGTCCTCACACAACAGCCGGTGACCTGGCAGGGCCGCACCCGTCCGCCGCTGAGTAACCAGAGCGTCTATCCGAAGACCGAATCGGGCCAGCTCAAGACCTGGATCGGGGTCGGCGGCACGCCGGAATCGGTCGTGCGCGCGGCGCATTACGGCATGCCGATGATGCTCGCGATCATCGGCGGCGATCCCAAACGTTTCGCGCCCTTCGCCGATCTCTATCGCCGCGCGCTTACCGAGATGAACAAGCCCGAGCTTCCCGTCGGCGTACATTCGCACGGCTTCGTCGGCGAAACCGACCAGGAGGCGAGGGACCTGCTGTGGCCGGACTACAAGCGCATGCGCGACAAGATCGGCGCCGAACGCGGCTGGCCGCCGATGACCCGCGGCGATTTCGAGCGCGAGATCGAGCATGGCTCGCTCTATTGCGGCTCGCCCGAGACGGTGGCGCGCAAAATCGCCGCGACCGCGAAGGCCTTGGGCGCCGCCCGCTTCGACATGAAATACAGCGCCGGCCCGCTGTCGCATGAGAAGATGATGCGCTGCATCGAACTCTATGGCCGCAAAGTCATCCCGCGCGTGCGCGACATTCTGGCGTGAGGCAACGGGCCGTCGGTTACCCTAATCTGTGACTTTGGCCGCGGATTTGTCGCAATTCGGCAACATTGTTGTATAAAAGCACCAGTGCCGGGGAGGGTGTCACATCCGGCGCTATCGAGAACTGCGCGCGGCCAGAGCCCGCGCTGTAGTCCGCCGGGGACTCATGAGCGTCGAACAGGCTGCCACTGCCGAAACAGCGCTTGCGGCTCCCGCTTCGCCGCGGAGCGAGACCCGACTGCTCGGCCCGCTCGCGGTCGCGCTGGCGCTGTTGTCCGCCTTCGCGACCTTCATCGTTCTCGCCGACCTGACGCCGATTTCACCGACGCATTATGTCGTGGTGTCGCTGCTGCTGGCCAACGCGGCGACCGTGGTGCTGCTGCTCGGCGTCATCGTGCGCGAGGTCTGGCTTGTTGTGCAGGCGCGCCGAACAGGCCGCGCCGCCGCGCGGCTCCATGTGCGTATCGTCGGGCTGTTCTCCATTATTGCGGCGGCGCCCGCGATCCTGGTGGCGATCGTTGCCAGCGTGACGCTCGACCGCGGCCTCGACCGGCTGTTCTCCACGCGCACGCGCGCGGCCATCGAGAATTCGCTGATCGTTGCGGAAGCCTATTTGCGCGATCACGCCCAGATCGTGCGCTCCGACCTCATGGTGATGGCCTTCGACATCGCCCGCAGCAAGCCGATGTTCGACGAGAACCCGGCGAAGCTGACGCAGTTTCTCACCTTCCAGGCCGCCGTGCGCGGCCTTGCCGCCGCGATCGTGCTCGACGGCAATCTCAAGGTAGTGGCGCGCGCCGACGTGAAGGTGAACCAGACCTTCGCGCTGCCGCCGCGCGACGCGCTGCCGCACGTCACCACCACCGAGCCGCAGATCGTGCTGCTGCCGGACACCAATTACGTGGCGGCGGTGGTTCGAATCGACAAATACGAAGACCGCTATCTTTACATTACCCGGCTGCTCGATCCGCGCGTGGTGCCGCAATTGCAGGCGACGCGGGCAAGCGTCACCGAATATGCCGCCATCGAGCAGCGCCGCGTCGGCGTGCAGGTGGCCTTCGCGCTGATGTACACCGTGATCGCGCTGATCGTGCTGCTGTCGGCGGTATGGATCGGCTTGAACTTCGCCAATCGGCTGGTGGCACCGATCCGGCGCCTGATCGGCGCGGCCAATGCGGTCTCCACCGGCAATCTCTATGTGCGCGTACCGGTGCGTCCTTCCGAGGGCGATCTTGGCCAGCTCGGCGAAACCTTCAACCGCATGACGCAGGAATTGCGCACCCAGCGCGACGATATTGTGCGCGCGCGCGATGTCATCGACAGCCGGCGCCGCTTCACCGAAGCGGTGCTGGCGGGCGCCAGCGCCGGCGTGATCGGCGTCGACAGCCAGGGCTGCGTGAGCATCCTCAACCGCTCGGCCGAAAAACTGATCGGGCGCAGCGAGGCCAATGCGCTGGGCAAGCCGCTTGCCGACGTGCTGCCGGAACTCGCCGACATCATCGCCGCCGCGCAAACAGGCGCGCGCACGCAGGACCAGGTCACCATCAGCCGCCAGGGCCGCGAGCGCAATCTGTCGGTGCGTGTGACCAGCGAGCAATCGGGCGAGACGGATCACGGTTATGTCGTCACACTCGACGACATTACCGAACTGGTGACAGCGCAGCGCACCTCGGCTTGGGCCGATGTCGCGCGCCGCATCGCGCATGAGATCAAGAACCCGCTCACCCCGATCCAACTGTCGGCGGAGCGGCTGCGTCGCAAATACGGCAAGATGATCGTCGAGGACCGCGGCGTGTTCGAGCAATGCACCGATACGATCGTGCGCCAGGTCGACGACATCCGCCGCATGGTCGACGAGTTCTCCCGCTTCGCGCGCATGCCCAAGCCGGTGATTGCGGCCGAGGATGTGGCCGACACCGTGCGCGAGGCCGTGTTCCTGATGCGCGTCGGCCATGCGGATATCGACATCGAAGCCGAGATCGCCGACGGCCCGATGCCCGCACGCTTCGACCGGCGGCTGATTTCGCAAGCCCTTACGAACATCATCAAGAACGCGAGCGAGGCGATTGCCGCCGTGCCGGGCGCCGAGCTCGGCAAGGGTCGGATTCTGGTGAGCGCGGCGCGCGACGGTGACGATATCGTCATCGACGTGATCGATAATGGCATCGGCCTGCCGAAGGAAAACCGCAACCGCCTGCTCGAGCCTTACGTCACGACGCGCGAAAAGGGCACCGGCTTGGGGCTCGCCATCGTCGGGCGAATCGTCGAGGAACACGGCGGCGTCATCGAGTTGCGCGATGCCGCCGAGAAAATTCCGGGTCAGCGCGGCGCCTGGGTGCGCGTGCGCTTTGCCGCCGCCGGCAAGCCCGACGCCAACGAAAACGAACGTCAGAAGAGCGCGAACGAGTGAGCCATGGCTTCCGAGATCCTGATCGTCGACGATGAGGCCGATATCCGCGAACTGGTCGCGGGCATCCTGGAGGATGAAGGCTTCGCCACGCGCACCGCGCGCAACAGCGACGACGCGCTCAATGCGATCGTGTCGCGCAGGCCCAATCTCGTGTTCCTCGACATCTGGCTGCAAGGCTCAAAGCTCGACGGATTGCAACTCCTGGAAGCCGTCAAGCAGGAGCATCCCGAGCTTCCGGTCGTGATGATCTCCGGCCACGGCAATATCGAGACCGCGGTCGCCGCCATCAAGCACGGCGCTTACGATTTCATCGAGAAGCCGTTCAAGGCCGACCGCCTGGTGCTGGTCGCCGAGCGCGCGCTCGAGACCTCGCGGCTCAAGCGCGAGGTCAAGCAGCTCAAGCAGCTCGCGCCCGTGCCGCCTTCGCTGGTCGGGCGCTCGACCGCGATGTCGCAATTGCGCCAGGCGATCGAACGCGTGGCGCCGACCAATAGCCGGGTGCTCATTGTGGGGCCGTCCGGCGCCGGCAAGGAACTGGCCGCGCGCACCATGCATCAGATGTCGTCGCGCGCGAACGGGCCGTTCATTGTGATCAACGCCGCCGCGATCACGCCCGAGCGCATGGAGATCGAGCTGTTCGGGGTCGACAACAGCAATGGCAGCGATGGCCGCAAGCCGGGCGCGCTCGAAGAAGCGCATGGCGGCACGCTGTTCATCGACGATATTGCCGACTTGCCGCGCGAGACTCAGAACAAGATCCTGCGCGTGCTGGTCGACCAGACCTTCCAGCGCGTCGGCGGCTCGAACAAGATCGCGGTCGATGTGCGCGTGGTTTCTTCGACCGCGCGCAATCTGGAGGCGCTGATCGGCGAGGGCAAATTCCGCGAAGACCTCTATCACCGGCTCTCGGTGGTGCCGCTTCGCGTGCCGCCGCTCGCCGAGCGGCGCGAGGATATTCCCGAACTGGTCGACTATTTCATGGACCAGATCTCGCAGGCGACCGGTCTGCCCAAGCGACGCATCGGCGAAGATGCGATGGCGGTGCTGCAATCGCACAATTGGCCCGGCAATGTGCGCCAGCTCCGCAACAATATCGAACGGCTGATGATTCTCGCCGGCGGCGATCCCGACGCCGTGCTCGATGCCGGCATGCTGCCGCCCGACGTCGGCTCCATGGTGCCGAGCATGCCGAACGGCAATGGCGGCGAGCATCTGATGGGCCTGCCGCTGCGCGACGCGCGCGAGGTGTTCGAGCGCGAATATCTGGTGGCGCAGATTTCCCGCTTCGGCGGCAATATCTCGCGCACCGCCGAATTCGTCGGCATGGAGCGCTCGGCGCTGCACCGCAAGCTCAAGGCGCTGGGAATCGGGTAGACCACTTCCATGTCACGCATTGCTTACGTCAACGGCCGCTACCTGCCGCGCCTGGAAGCTGCCGTTTCGGTCGAAGACCGCGGCTTCCAATTCGCCGACGGGGTCTATGAAGTCTGCGAGGTGAGGGCAGGGCGCCTGATCGACGAGCGCCGCCATATGGCGCGGCTCGATCGCTCGCTCAATGAACTGCGCATCGCGCGCCCGATGTCGCCGGCCGCGCTCGCCGTGGTGCTGCGCGAAACCGTGCGGCGCAACCGGGTGCGCGACGGCATCGTCTATCTGCAGGTCACGCGCGGTGCCGCGCCACGCGATTTTCCGTTCCCGGCCGCGGACACGCCTCCGACCGTCGTGGTCACCGCGCGCAGCAACGACCTTGCGCGGCTGGAGCAGGTGGCCGCCGACGGCATCGCGATCGTCACCATGCCGGATATCCGCTGGCAGCGCGTCGATATCAAATCGGTCGCGCTGCTGCCGAACGTCCTGGCCAAGCAGGCCGCGCGCGACCAGGGCGGGCGCGAGGCCTGGCTGGTCGATGCGCGCGGCTACGTCACCGAGGGCGCCTCGTCCAATGCCTGGATCGTCAGCCGCGACGGCGTGCTGATCACGCGGCCGCTCGGCAACGACATCCTGCCGGGCATCACCCGGTCCGTGGTGCTCGATCTCGTTCGCGAGCAGGGACTTTCCTTCGAGGAACGCGCCTTCACGGTCGCGGAAGCCTACGACGCCCGCGAGGCTTTCGTGACCTCGGCGAGCCAACTGGTGCAGCCCGTGGTGCGCATCGACGGCCGGCCGGTCGGCAACGGCGCGCCGGGACTGATGGCGAGCGCGCTGCGGCGCGACTATCACCGCTACGCCGAAAAGAGCTGACCCCACCGCTCTCGGGGGATGGTTTTATGCTACCGCAAGCGCCGTAAGCCTCCGGCCCGGCTCATGAAAAGGCACGGGAAATCGATTTAATTCAGAGGCTTGGATGGTTGCGTCCCAACTTGGGCTTGCACCCAAGCGACACCTGCCATCTAATGGCAGTTCCTCGGGGCGCTCGCACCCGCTTCGCGTGGAGCACGGCATTCGCCGTGGAAGCCTGTGCGAGCGACCGGGCAACGAACGTCCTGCGCGTTAAGACGCGGGCAAAAAATGGAACACGGCCATGGCAGCCGAACGAGCGCAAAATCTACAAGACACTTTCCTCAACCACGTCCGCAAAGCCAAAATCCCGCTCACGATCTTCCTGGTGAACGGGGTGAAGCTGCAGGGCGTCGTGACCTGGTTCGATAATTTCTGCGTTCTATTGCGACGCGACGGGCATTCGCAACTGGTCTACAAACACGCGATTTCGACCATCATGCCCGGCCACCCGATTTCCCTGTTTGAAGGCGGTGAGGAGCCGCCGACGGAAAAGCCCTGATTGGAACCACGTCGTCGTGATCAGCGCGTCGACCGCCTGAGCCCAACGGCTACAGGCGGCGAGAGCGGCCGCGCCATCGTGATCGAGCCGTGGCCCAAACAGGCTGCGGCGCGCGGCGAGGCCGCCCGCTCAGGCGCGCGCACGCCGGAGGCGCGGCTCGAGGAAGCGGTCGGGCTCGCGCGCGCCATCGATCTCGATGTGGTGGAGCAGGGGCTGGTCACGCTCAACGAGGTCCGGCCCGCCACCTATATCGGCAAGGGCAAGGTCGACGAGATCGCGGGCTTGGTGAAGAGCCTGGAAGCCTCGGTCGTGATCATGGATTGCCCGCTCTCGCCGGTACAGCAGCGCAATCTTGAGAAGGCCTGGAGCACGAAGGTCATCGACCGCACCGGCTTGATCCTGGAAATTTTCGGCCGGCGCGCGCGCACGCGCGAAGGGTCGCTGCAGGTCGAACTTGCGCATCTGAGCTATCAGAAGACGCGGCTGGTGCGCGCCTGGACCCATCTCGAGCGCCAGCGCGGCGGCTTCGGCTTTCTCGGCGGCCCGGGCGAGACGCAGATCGAGGCCGACCGCCGCGTGATCGAGGAACGCATCGCGCGCATCGAGGACGAGCTCGAAAAGGTCAAGCGCACCCGCAAGCTGCACCGCGACAGCCGCAAGCGCGTCCCTTATCCGATCGTCGCTTTGGTCGGCTACACCAATGCCGGCAAATCGACGCTGTTCAACCGCATGACGGCGGCGCAGGTGCTCTCGGCCGACATGCTGTTCGCGACGCTCGATCCCACGTTGCGCGCGGTCGATCTGCCGCGCGGTGCGCGCGTGATTTTATCCGATACGGTCGGCTTCATTTCCGATCTGCCGACCATGCTGGTGGCGGCATTTCGCGCGACTCTGGAGGAAGTGATCGAGGCCGACGCGATCCTGCACGTGCGCGACATGTCGCATGAGGATGCCGCCGCGCAATCGCGCGACGTGGAGAAGGTCTTAAGCGAGCTTGGCATCGAACCGAGCGACCGCCGCCTTATTGAAGTGTGGAACAAGATCGACCGTCTCGACGCCGACGGTCGCGCGCGGCTTGCCAATCTGGCCGAACGGCAGCCGGCCGAGCACCGGCCGGTGCTGGTCTCGGCGGTAAGCGGAGAGGGCATCGACCACCTCACCGCTGCCATTGAAGCGCGCTTGAGCGAGAGCCATCTCACGCTGTCGCTCTCGCTCGATCCCGCCGACGGCGCCGGCTTGAGCTGGCTCTATCGCCACGCGGACGTGCTGTCGAAGGATCTGGGCGAGGACGGCCGCCTCGCGGTGACGGTGCGCGCCGATCCGAAGAACGCCGAGATCATGCGGCGGAAGTACGCGGTCGTTTAAGGCGGATTGGGCGAACCATAGTTCGTTGGCGTGCCCCGGACGCGGTGCAGCATGAACGCCACAGGCGCGTTTGCGCGCCTGTGGCGCGAAATGATGCGCCGCAGAGCCGGGACCGCCACGCATTCGGACGGTCCCGGGTCAGCGGCGCTCCGCTATACTTCGTTACGCGCTGCGCCGCGCCCGGAACACGCCCCTAATCTCGACGCAACGCGCTTCGCGGGCACGACAGAAATCGCCTACCGCGCCAGCGTCTCCGCCAGCTTGCGCGCCGCTTGCCGCAATTGCGGCAGGTACTTCTTCGCCTCTTCCAGCGAGAAGCGCACGCTGGGCGCATGCGATGCGACCGCCGCCAGCGCAGTGCCATCCGGTCCCAGCACGGGAACGGCAATCGCCGCCATGCCGAGCAGGAATTCCTCGCGATCGAGGCTGTAGCCCTGCTGATCGATCTGGTTCAGCTCGGCCTCGAACGCGGCACGGTTGGTGATGGTGTGCGGCGTGTAGGCCAACAGCCCGACCGCATCGATCACACGCTTGCGCTCGGGCGCCTTCATCGAGGCCAGGAAGATCTTGCCGCTGGCCGTGCAATGAATCGGCACGCGCGAGCCGGTGTCGAAATGCAGCCGCAGCGGCCAGCGCGCCTCGACACGGTCGAGATAGATCACCTCATGGCCGGCCAGCGTGGTGAAATTGCAGGTCTCGCCGATGGCGTCGACCAGGGCGGTGAGAATTTGGTGGCGCTCGGCGGTCAGCCCAGAGCGCATGGCGTTGAAGCCGACCCGCAGCAGCCGCGCGCCCGGCGTGAAACGGCGCCCACCGGGCTCGCGCACCACATAGCCGATACGTTCGAGTTGCTGGCACAAGCGGTGGGTGGTGGCCTTGGGCAGGTTCAACAAGGCGCACAGTTCGGGCAGGGCCAGCGGGCGGTCGGAGCCGGCCACCGTCTCGATAAGCTGCAAGGCGCGCAGCACGACCGCGCTGCCGGCGGACTTATCGGCTGGATCGGAGGGGGTCTGCTGGTCCGTCATAGCTTTCCGCGGTTGAAAAATCGACACGTCCCGGCCGAGCCTAGACAATCGTCTCATAGTACGGGATGAAATGTCTCATATTTGATTGACGAAAGCCAAGCCCCCACCCAGGATTTGGGCAGAACAAGAACGTGAGGGGAAATGGCCTCGGAAGAGTTCGATTACATCGTTGTCGGCGCCGGGTCGTCCGGCTGCGTGCTCGCCAACCGGCTGAGCGCCGACCCCTCGACCCGCGTGGCCGTGGTCGAGGCGGGCCCGCGCGATTCCAATTTCTGGATCCACCTGCCGATCGGCTACGGCCGCACCATGTGGGATCCGAACGTCAACTGGAAATTCCAGACCGAGCCCGAACCCAACATGGCCGGCCGCCAGGTCTATTGGCCGC
This sequence comes from Pseudolabrys sp., assembly GCA_035549515.1. Classification (GTDB taxonomy): domain Bacteria; phylum Pseudomonadota; class Alphaproteobacteria; order Rhizobiales; family Xanthobacteraceae; genus Pseudolabrys. The sequence continues at coordinate 10,113 of DASZQT010000196.1, forward strand.
GCGGGCGGGTGCTCGGCGGCTCAAGCTCGATCAACGGTCTGATCGTGATCCGCGGACAGCACGAGGACTACGACCGCTGGGCCGAACAGGGCTCGCCCGGCTGGTCATGGAACGAGGTGCTGCCTTATTTCATCAAACTCGAGACCAATCCGCAGTTTTCCGGCGACCAGTTGCACGGCTCGAATGGACCGCTACCGGTCTCCAGCATCAACCGTAAGCACGAACTCATCGAAGCCTTCATCGCGGCAGCCGAGGCCAATGGCACGCCGCGCACCGAGGACTTCAACGGCCGTGCGCAGGAAGGGGCCGGCTATTTCCAACTCACGACCCGCAATGGCTGGCGCATGTCGGCGGCGGCGGCCTATCTGCGGCCGGCCGAGAAGCGGGCCAATCTGAGCATCCTCACCGACACCCAGGTGACGCGCGTGCTGTTCGACGGGCGGCGCGCCTGCGGCATCACGTGCTACGGCGCGGGCGGCACCCGCACGCTGAAAGCCAAGCGCGGCGTCATCCTGTCGGCGGGGGCCATTCAATCCCCGCATCTGCTGATGCTGTCGGGCATCGGTCCCGGCCGCCATCTTCAGCAAAACGGCGTGCCGGTCCTGATCGACCGGCCTGCGGTCGGGCAGAATTTGCAGGACCATCTGCAATTCCGGCTGATCTACAAAGCGAGCAAGCCGATCACCACGAATGACTCGCTGCGCACGCTATGGGGCCGCGCCAAGCTCGGGCTTGAATGGCTATTGTTCCGCCGCGGCGCGCTCGCCATCGGCATCAATCAGGGCGGCCTGTTCGCGCGGCTGATGCCGGAGGCGAAATCGCCCGACATCCAGTTCCATGTGGCGACGCTGAGCGCCGACATGGCCGGCGGCAAGGTGCACGACTTCCCCGGCTTCACGCTGTCGGTCTGCCAGTTGCGGCCGGAAAGCCGCGGCTCGATCGAGCTCGCCTCGGGCGATCCGCTGCAACGCCCGCGCATCCACGCCAATTATCTGTCGGCCGAGAAGGACCGCGACTACGCGGTCAAGAGCATCCAATTCGCGCGCAAGCTCGCGCACACGGCGCCCTTGTCCGATCTGGTCGCGGAGGAGGTCACGCCCGGCCCGGCCGTCGCCAGCGACCCCGATATTCTCGACTTCGCGCGCCGCAACGGCGCCACCATTTTCCACCCCTCCGGCACCTGCCGCATGGGCAGCGACGAGGGCGCGGTCGTCGACCCGCGCCTGCGCGTGCGCGGCACCGAGGGCCTCTGGGTGGTCGACTGCTCCATCATGCCGACGCTCGTTTCGGGTAACACGAACGTCCCGGCGATCATGATCGCCGAGAAAGCCGCCGACATGATCTTGGAAGACGCTGAACAACAATCAACCGGGAGGAACCCATGGCAAGCGCAGCAGTATCGGATCGCGATCTAAGGCGGGTCGTAACCGCCAGTTTGATCGGCGCCACCGTCGAGTGGTACGACTTCTTTCTATACGGGACGGTCGCCGGCATCGTCTTCAACAAGCTCTTTTTTCCGGCCAAGGACCCGCTGATCTCGATCCTTCTGGCCTATGCCACCTTCGCGGTGGGCTTTATCGCCCGTCCGCTCGGCGGCGTGATCTTCGGGCATTTCGGCGACCGCATCGGGCGCAAGAGCATGCTGGTGCTCACGCTCATGATCATGGGCGTCGCCACCGTGCTGATCGGCCTGTTGCCGACCTATCAGCAGATCGGCATTGCGGCGCCGATCCTGCTCTTGGTCCTGCGCGTGCTGCAGGGTATCGGCCTCGGCGGCGAATGGGGCGGGGCGGTGTCGATGACCTACGAATACGCGAGCGAGGACAGGCGTGGCCTGTTCGCCAGTTTCCCGCAGATCGGCCTGTCGATCGGGCTGTGTCTGTCGGCCGGCATCGTGGCGCTCGCCTCCAGCCTGCCGGAACAGCAGTTCCTGGCCTGGGGCTGGCGCATCGGATTCATCCTGAGCTTCGTCCTGGTCGCGGTCGGCCTCTATATCCGGCTGAAGATCATGGAAACGCCGGAATTCGCCAAGCTCAAGGCGCAGGGGCAGGAAGTGAAGGTGCCCTTCGTCAGCATGATCCGCGAATATCCGCGCAATATCCTGCTCGGCATGGGCGCGCGTTATATCGACGGCGTGTTCTTCAACGTCTTCGCCGTGTTCAGCATCTCCTATCTGGTCAACACGGTGCATATCAGCCGCACCACGGCGCTATGGGGCGTGTTCGCCTCCGCCTTGGTGATGATCCCCTTCATCCCGTTGTTCGGCCATCTGTCCGACAAATGGGGCCGGGGCAAGACCTACGCCATCGGGTCGATTTTGCTGGCGATTTCGGCCTATCCGGCATTCTGGCTGATGAGCGGGGGTAACATCGTCGCGATCTTCGCCGCGATGATCATCCCCTTCGGCATCATCTACGCCATGTGCTACGGCCCCGAGGCCGCGCTGTTCTGCGATCTGTTCGACGCACGGGTGCGCTACACCGGCATCTCGTTCGTCTACCAGTTCTCCGGCATTTTCGCCTCCGGCATCACGCCGATCATCGCGACCTATCTGATCGCGGAGAACGGCAATCAGCCCTGGTATCTGTGCGCCTATGTGGTGTTCGCCGCGCTGGTCAGCGCGTTAAGCGCGATGGCCATCAAGGGCAGGGCGAGCATGCCGAAGGAAGCGATGCGGCCGGCGGTGAGCGCGGCGCGCGCCTGACGGCGGCGCACTCCCTCTCTATCAAGCCTTGGCGGAGGCGGCCTTCTCGGCCGCCTTCGCTTCGTCCCAGAGCGCATCCATTTCGGCAAGTGTCGCGTCTTTCGGCGCTTTGCCGCGGCGCGCAAGCGCGGCTTCGATGTAATGGAAGCGACGTTCGAATTTCAGATTGGTGGCGCGCAGGATACCTTCGGGATCGGCATCCAGATGGCGCGCCAGATTGACCACCGCGAACAGCAGATCGCCGACCTCGGTCGCCGCATGCGCACGATCCATCTCGTCGAGCGCGGCTTCGATCTCGTCCGTTTCCTCGCGGATCTTGGCGAGCACGGCGCGCGGATCGTTCCAATCGAAGCCGACTTGACCGGCCTTGTTCTGCAGCTTCAGCGCGCGCGTGAGCGCGGGCAGGGCGACCGGCACACCATCGAGCGCGCTTGACGGCGCCCCGTCGCCGCGCGCGGCCTTTTCCTCGGCCTTGATGCGCTCCCACAGGCCTTTGACCGCTTCGGCGGTTTGACCGGTCTCGTCGGCAAAGACATGCGGATGGCGGCGGATGAGCTTGGTCGTGATCGCCTCGACCACATCGCCAAACTCGAACGTACCTTGCTCCTCGGCCATGCGGGCGTGAAACACGACCTGCAACAGCAGGTCGCCCAGCTCGTCCTTCAGGTCACCCAGATCGCCGCGCGCGATGGCGTCGGCCACCTCATAGGCTTCCTCGAGCGTATAGGGCGCAATGGAGCGAAAATCCTGCTCCAGGTCCCAGGGGCAGCCGGTGCCGGGCGTGCGCAGCACCGCCATGATCTCGATCAGCCGGGAAATATTGCGGGAGGGCTTCACGGTATGGCACTCGCGACCGGTCGCGCCGGACGTTCAGGGGTTGGATGGCCCCATACTAGCAAAACGGCGCTGTGGCCGCGCGATGTGGTTTCCCCGACGGGACGAGGGTGTTCAAAACACATCCGCTCGCCGCCGCCGGCCCGTTGGCTGCGTGTTAGCGCAATCGGATCAGCGCACCTGGCACTTGAGTGAGCCGAGGATGGCCTTCGACTGGGCCAGCCGCACGACCATTTCGAGGGTCTTGACGTTTTCGGTTGCCGAGATTGCCACGGGGCTTCCTTTGATGAGGCGCAGTGTGCCGGAATATTCGCTGAGAAGCGAACCGCCGTGATAGTTGATCTGTCCCGCCTCGAAACCGGCAATAAATACGCCGTTGAAGGTCACCTCGTTGGCGAATTTGCCTGCGACCGAAGTCCGGACACCGGTGAGCGCAACAGGCGCACCATTCGGCTGCTTCCCAACGCAGGCCAGGTCGACCCGCACCGGCTGCGCGGCGAGGGCGACCTTGGCCGGAATTAGCAGGCACGCCGCCAGCGCGGCCATCCGCTGCCCGCGATGGGAAAAGGGCAAGTCGAATATCGACACGTTCAACACCTCTGGGATTTTCAATGAGAGTTTCGAGGGCAGGTTTTGTCCGCAGCTACGTCTAAGGGAGACATTCCAGGTTAGCAATATAAAGGAGCCATAAAGGGCTGCGCAGACCAGCCGCAGCGCGTCTAAACAGCCTGAAGCCGCCA
>DASZQT010000197.1:0-3343 GCA_035549515.1 Pseudolabrys sp.
GATCGTCGCCTTGGTGAGCCATTACCTCACCAACTAGCTAATCGGACGCGGGCCGTTCCTTCGGCGATAAATCTTTCCCCGTTAGGGCGTATCCGGTATTAGCTCAAGTTTCCCTGAGTTATTCCGAACCGAAGGGCGCGTTCCCACGTGTTACTCTCCCGTCTGCCGCTGACGTATTGCTACGCCCGCTCGACTTGCATGTGTTAAGCCTGCCGCCAGCGTTCGCTCTGAGCCAGGATCAAACTCTCAAGTTGGATGAGATTTTGATCTCGGCATAAGTCACAACGTTTGACGAGGTCCACCCACTGAATGATTGCCCCCTCGGGCGGATGCCCGAAAAAGCAAAAAGTCAGCGATGTACCTTGAAACGTCAGACCGCCGAAGTCTCTTCCATGACCGCTCTCTATCTCAAGAATTGCTTCTCGAGCCGAGGAGCGATCCGCAAGGACTCCGCCGCCTGCGTTTCTCTTTCTTCATATTCACTTGTCAAACAGCCCGAGGTCACGGGGACCCCTCCCTCCGGTTGCCCGGAGGGCCGTCGAAGCCCGTACATCCGATAACTCTCGGATGCCGTTTCACTGTGACAGTGAGGAGCTTCAGAGGCGCGTCATCGCGGCGAAACGCGGTGCAGCGCGCCGATGGGTGGGTATATAGGCTACGGGTCTTCGGCTTGTCAACGGGCAAATTCAGGAAGTTTTCGAGGGTGGGGAAAATTCTTGGCGGTACCCCGCCGGATGTTTCGCCGCGCGGCTGAGGTGGCTGGCCGCCTCTGTAAAACAAGGGTTTTTTCCGACGCTGCCGTACTGAGGCCATATTCCTGCGCCGTCCTGGTTGCTCAGGTGAGGGACTGAATCGCGGGCGACGGAAAAGCCGCCGTAGCCCGCCCGCCAGAGATCTCAGGTCGAGCCCCGTCATTGACGTGGTATTTGGTAACCGGCATCGTAACGCTCTTGATCGGGCGGTTGGGATGACGAGCGACACGGGCGGATCCGGCTTCGGCCGGCGCGCCTCGATCGCAGCGCAGGGGACGGAACAGCTTGGATCACGGGAGGTCGCGCGCATATCGAGCGAGACAGGCGGACGCCGTTGCCGTCGATCCCGGCAATGAGCCGCCGCTATCGGTCGACGGCGGCACGGGCGGCCCGATCGATCGCCGCCGCGTCTCCGTGCAATGGTTTGCCGGCACGATCCTGACCGCGCTGTGCGGCGCCGCGCTCATGGGCGGCGCCGTTTTCACCTCGCTCGACGGCGAAACCAATTTCGCCTCGCTGCCCGAGCGCGTGGAAGTCGCGCTGCGCGGCGCGCTCAGCATCGGCGCCGACAAGGCCGGCGCGCGCAAGAGCGACCGGCTGCCGACCGCGGAAGAGCCGACATTCGCCCGCCAGTTGATCCGCGTCTCCACCATCTCGCGCGCGGGCAATCATGAGGTGGTGCGCGTGCGGCCCTATATCCGCATCGCCGGAAATCTCGCGCTCAATGCCTCCGATCTCTCCGCCAATATTCCGGCTTTCAATCCGCAGCGCCTGCTCGCGGAAGCCACGCCCGGCGGCACCGCGACGCCCGAGGACGCGCCGAAAGCCGAGCCCGACGCCGAAGTCGCCTTCGTGATGCGCGACCTCGCGCCCATGATGCCGAAGCTCAAGATCGCCGTGCTCACGCCCAACGACGAAGTGATGGCGCGCGTGCGTGAGGCGGCCGACTGGCGCAAGAGAACGCCGGGTCAACTGGCGGTGGCCGACAACGTCACCGGGATCAAGCTCGCTTATGCCGGGCCGACCGCGCCCGACCCTTACGCCGGCTTCGAGGCGCGCATCGTCCCGGAAAACATCACGCTGCTGCCGAAAACCACCAACGAGACCACCGGCGGCAATGCCTTCAACGAGAAGGTCGTGCAGGCCAAGAAGGGCGACACCGTCGCCAGCATCCTGCACGATCTCGGCGCGAGCGATGACGACATCGCCCAAATCCTCCAAGTGCTGGGCACGCGCGGGCGCGACGGCGCCATCCGTGAAGGCCAGAAGCTGCGCGTGCTCATGGCGCCGGTTCCGGGCGGCAAACAGGTGCAGCCGATCCGCGTGATCGTCGCCGGCGATACCGCGATCGACGCGGTGGTGGCGCTCGCCGACAGCGGCAAATACGTGGCGGTCGATGTGCGCAGCGTCGACACCGAGGTGGCGCAGACCTCGGAAGACAGCGCGCCCGAAGACGACGACGGCTCCGGCATCCGGCTCTACCAGAGCATTTATGAGACCGCGCTGCGCAATCAGATTCCGCAGCCGGTGATCGACGACCTGATCCGCATCTATTCGTTCGATGTCGATTTCCAGCGCAAGGTGCAGCCCGGCGACTCGTTCGAAGTGCTCTATGCCGGCGAGGACGAGCAGCCCACCGCCGACACCCGCAACGACGTGATGTTCGCCTCGCTCACCGTCGGCGGCGAGACCAAGAAGTTCTACCGCTATCAGTCGCCCGACGACGGCCAGGTCGACTACTACGACGAGAGCGGCAAGAGCGCGAAGAAGTTCCTGGTGCGCAAGCCGGTGGCGGAAGGCATCATGCGCTCGGCCTTCGGCATCCGCAGCCACCCGATCCTCGGCTACACCAAGATGCATACCGGCGTGGACTGGGCGGCGCCCGCCGGCACGCCGATCTATGCCGCCGGTAACGGCACCATCGAGAAGGAAGGCTGGGAGTCGGGCTACGGCAAGTTCATCCTGATCCGCCACAACAACGGCTACGAGACCGCCTACGGCCACATGAGCGCCTATGCGCGCGGCGTGGAAGAAGGCAAGCGCGTGCACCAGGGTCAGGTGATCGGCTTCGTCGGCTCCACCGGCCTGTCGACCGGCACGCATGTGCATTTCGAGATCCGCATCAACGGCCGCTTCGTCGATCCCATGCGCATCAAGCTGCCGCGCGGGCGTGAATTGCAGGGCAAGGTGCTGGCGGAATTCGAACAGGAGCGCGAGCGCATCGACGGCATCATGACGCGCAAGGGCTCGCGCGTGGCGGCGAACGCGCCGGCGGGGCGGTAGGCCGCTTTATCGAGTTAGCAATAACGCTGTCATGGCCGGGCTTATCCCGGCCTTTCTCGGCCTCATCCTGAGGAGCATTGCGTAGCAATGCGTCTCGAAGGATGGGGCCGCCCCCGTCCTTCGAGACGCCTGCTTCGCAGGCTCCTCAGGACGAGGGCGGAGCGCTTACGCCGCCTGCGCGACGGCGTGGCCGTTGAAGGTGAGGCCCTGCTTGCCGGCCGAAAGCTCGACCGTCTCGCCGTCCTTGACCGTGCCGGCGAGGATCATCTCGGCGAGCGGGTCCTGCACCGACTTCTGGATCACGCGCT
>DASZQT010000198.1:0-2969 GCA_035549515.1 Pseudolabrys sp.
CGCATGATCCGGCCCATGGGCGCGTCGCCCTCGACGCGGCATAAGAGATCGTTTTCCTCAGGTGTCACGGCGGCATCTCCCTTCGAACCCGCGGCTTTGCAAACGGCCGGCCGCGTGCTTTATCTTAGATATCTAAGATCAGGCTAATGAAAGATCGCGCCTTTGTCGAGATGGGTTTTCACATGATGTCGGATGCCGCCCGCACGCTGCGCCTGGGCGTAGCCGGCCTCGGCCGTGCCTTTACCGTGATGCTGCCGACACTGACGCGCGATCCGCGCATCAGGCTGGTGGCGGCGGCCGATCCGCGCGCCGAGGCGCGCGCGCGCTTCGCGGCCGATTTTGGCGGCAAGACTTACGACGATGTCGAAGCGCTCTGCGCCGATCCGGCCGTCGAGGCGGTTTATGTTGCATCGCCGCATCAACTGCACGCGGCGCATGCGCGGCTCGCCGCCGCGCATGGCAAGCACATCCTGGTTGAGAAGCCGGTCGCTATTTCGCTTGAGGATGCCGCGGCCATGATCGAGGTGGCGCGCGCCGCGCGGGTTCATCTCGTGGTCGGCCACAGTCATTCTTTCGATGCGCCGGTACGGCGCACGCGCGAATTGATCGACAGCGGCCAATTCGGCGCGGTGCGCATGATCAATGCTTTCAACTACACCGATTTCCTCTATCGTCCCCGCCGCCCGGAAGAGCTCGATACGGCGCAGGGCGGCGGCGCGGTGTTCAACCAGGCGGCGCATCAGGTCGACATCGTGCGGCTGATCGGCGGCGGGCGCGTCAAAAGCGTGCGCGCCGCAACCGGCGCCTGGGATCCGGCGCGGCCGACCGAGGGCGCCTATGCCGCGCTGCTCACGTTCGAGAACGGCGCATTTGCCTCGCTCAGCTATGAGGGCTATGGCCATTTCGATTCCGATGAATTCCAAGGCTGGATCGGCGAGATGGGTCAGCAGAAGCAGCCGTTCGCGGCGCGGCCGCCGCGCGAGTTTTCCGATGCCGTCGAGGAAACGGCCTTCCAGAACGCGCGCAATTACGGCGGTCCCGACTATCGGGCGCCATCGGTGCAGCCGTTGCAGCATCAGCATTTCGGCCCGCTCATCGTCAGTTGCGAGCATGCCGATCTGCGGCCGCTGCCGAACGGCGTGATGATTTATCAGAACGGCGCGGCGCGGCTCGATGCGCTGCCGCCCCCGGCGGTGCCGCGCGCCGAGGTCATCGACGAGCTTTATGGCGCGGTGGCGGAAGGCCGCCCGCCGCTGCATGATGGCGCCTGGGCCATGGCCTCGCTCGAAGTCTGCCTCGCGATCTTAAGTTCGGCGCGCGAAGGATGTGACGTCGCGCTGAAATATCAGGTCGGCCTGCCATGAGCGATACGCCGCGTTCCGGCACGCAAACCATCCTGCGGCACTGGCGCGAGGCCGTGCCCAACGACCGCCTTGCCCATCTCGTGAAGGATGCCACCCGCGCGCTGGTGCGCTCGCTCAGCATGCGGCTGGCGGACCATGGCGTATCGTTCGGGCATTGGAGCTTCCTGCGCATATTGTGGGAGGGCGACGGCATCACGCAGCGCGAATTGAGCGAACAGGCCGGCGTCATGGAGCCGACCACCTTCTCGGCGCTCAAGACGATGGAGAAGCTCGGCTATGTCACGCGCCGCCAGCTCGAGAACGACCGCAAGAAAGTTTACGTGTTTTTGACGCCGAAGGGCCGCGCGCTCAAGAGCCACCTTGTTCCGCTAGCCGAGGAGGTCAACAGCATCGCGGTCGAAGGCGTGCGCCCCGAGGACATCGCGGCCACGCGCGGCGTGCTGCTCGCGATCATCGAAAACCTCGCGCGCAACGAGCAGCAGATCGACAAGCGCATGCCGTCAACCCGCGCGATGGCGCGGCTGGCGGCCGCGGGCGGCCGCCGGCCCCGTAAATCGGGGCGAAATTAACGAGTTTTGCAGGTCGCCCCTTGGCCTCCGGTCCGGCCATTATTAGGTCCGCAACAACCTGTATCCGGTCCGATTCCTGGGCTATAGCGGGGTGGCCGCGCGCGGCATAGCTTTCTATGGCGGGCGCGCCTGAAGCGAAGGACTGCCATGAACTGGATTTCCAACGTCGTCCGGCCGAAGATTCGCAGCATCCTGCGCCGCGAAACGCCGGAAAACCTCTGGATCAAATGTCCCGAGACCGGCCAGCTCGTCTTCTACAAGGACGTCGAGGCCAACCAGTTCGTCATTCCGTCATCGAACTATCACATGCGCATCAGTGCGCCGATGCGGCTGAAGAGCATGTTCGACGAAGGCGCATTCGAGGACATCGCGCTGCCAGAGGTGCAGATCGATCCGCTCAAGTTCCGCGACGAGCGCCGCTATGTCGACCGGCTCAAGGACGCGCGCGCCAAGACCGGTCTGCAGGATGCGGTGAAGGTCGGCATCGGTCGCCTCGAAGGCCAGATGGTGACCATCGGCGTGCAGGACTTCGATTTCATGGGCGGCTCGCTCGGCATGGCGGCCGGCGAGGCGGTGATCACAGGATTAGAGACCGCCGCGCAGCGGCAGACGCCGTTCATCCTGTTCGCGGCCTCCGGCGGCGCGCGCATGCAGGAGGGCATCCTCTCGCTCATGCAATTGCCGCGCACCACCATCGGCGTGCAGATGCTGCGCGAGGCCAAGAAGCCTTACATCGTGGTGCTCACCAATCCGACCACCGGCGGCGTCACAGCGTCTTACGCGATGCTCGGCGACGTGCAGATCGCGGAGCCCGGCGCGCTGATCGGTTTCGCCGGTCCGCGCGTGATCGAGCAGACCATCCGCGAGAAGCTGCCGGAGGGATTCCAGCGCGCCGAATATCTCGCCGAGCATGGCATGGTCGACATGGTCGTGCATCGCCACAAGCTGCGTTCGACACTCGCCGACCTATGCCGGCTGCTGACCAAAACGCCGGCGCCGGAACCGACGACGCAATTGCCGGTCCCGGCGGAGGGGT
>DASZQT010000199.1:0-25038 GCA_035549515.1 Pseudolabrys sp.
CGCGCGCAGTCTGGCGATGGCTTCCGGAACGATGGCAAGCGCGCGCTCGACTTCGTCCATGGTGTTGTCGCGCGAAAACGAGAAACGCACGCCACCGCGCAAGGCGTAATCGGGAACCTGCATGGCGCGCAGCACATGCGAGGGCTCGAACGAACCCACCGTGCAGGCCGAGCCGAGCGATGCGGCAAGCCCTGCTTTGTCGAGCAGCAGCACGATGCTCTCGCCCTCGACATAACCGAAGGCGATGTTCGATGTGTTCGGCAGGCGCTTGTCACGATCGCCGACGACGATGCAGTCGGTGACGCGCTCCATCACGCCCTGTTCGAAACGGTCGCGCAACGCGCGCGTATAGGCGTCTTCCTGCGGCAGAAGAAGCGCGGCGAGTTCGGCGGCCTTGCCGAGCGCGACGATTCCCGGCGTATTCTCCGTGCCGGCTCGGCGGCCGCGTTCCTGATGGCCGCCCTTGAGCTGCGGTTTGAAATTCACGCCGCGCCGGACATACAAGGCACCGATCCCTTTTGGGCCGTGCAGCTTGTGGCCGGACAACGACAGCATGTCGATGGCGGTCGATTTCAAGTCGAGCGGCATCTTGCCGACCGCCTGTACGGCATCGGTGTGAAACAGCGCGCCGACCTCTTTCGCCCGCTCCGCCAATTCGGCGACGGGAAAGATCACGCCGGTCTCGTTGTTCGCGGCCATGATCGAGACGAGTGCGACCCGCTCCGACAGCGCGGCCGCATAGGCCGTCATGTCGAGATGGCCTTGGCGGTCGACCGGGATGACATGGACGCGAATGCCGCGATTCTTTTCCAGCCAGACGCAAAGCGACAGCACGGCGGGATGCTCGACCGCGCTTGTGACGATCTCGCGCCGGCGCGGCGAGGCCTCCAGGGCGGAAAGGATCGCGGCGTTATTGCTCTCGGTGCCGCCGGAGGTAAACACGATCTCGTGCGCATGCTCCGCGCCGATGAGCCGCTGCACCTGCTCGCGCGCGCGCCGGACCGCGCCGGCCGCCTGCGAGCCGAAGGCGTGCATCGAGGACGGATTGCCGAATTGCTCGGTGAAGAACGGCAGCATCGCCTCGACCACGCGGGCATCGACGCGGGTGGTCGCGTTGTTATCGAAATAGATGGCGCCCTGCCCGGTCATGCCCGGCCCCTCATTGAATCGGCACCACGCGCAGCGGCTGCCCGAGCTTCTCGGCGAGCCGCGCCTGCACGCCGGACAGCGTCACCGAGGCCAATTGGCAACCGACGCAGGAGCCCGTGAGCTTCACGAACACCGTGTTGCCGTCGACATCGACCAGCTCGCAATCGCCGCCGTCGCGTTGCAGATGCGGACGCAGATCGTCGATCGCGCTCGCGATCAGCGCGATCTGTTCGGAGCCGCCGCGCTTGGCGATAAGAGCGGCGGAAGCGGTCGGCTTGACCGAGGGCGCCGGCGCGAGCGACGGACGCGCGGCCGCCGGAGCGATTGCGGGCGCCATCGGAGCCTTCGGACCCGGTGCCGCCTCGCCGCGCGGCATCAGTTCGATGAGGCGCGGCTGCGCGGAACCGACGCGATACACCTGTGTCTTTGCCACCAGGCCGTCGGCGGCCATCTCCCCGCTGACGCGCGCGAGCACGGTCTCGATCTGCCGGAAGCAGGCCACGCAGCCGCGTCCCGCCTTGGTATGAAAGACGACAGAGTCCGGCGCCGTCAGGGCATTGGAGCGGATCGTGCGCTCGACGAACTCTACCGTCACGCCGGAACACTTGCACAACAGCGTGGCGTCGACCCGGCCGCCGGGCGCGGCCTCGCCGCGATACTGCGCGACCGCGACCTGGATCGCCTCATGCGCCATGACGGCGCAATACATATGCTCGGCCGGCAGCCCGCCGAGGTAGAGCGCAATGTCCTGGGCACTGATTGCAAGCGCCTCGCCGGCCGTCTTGCCGATCACCATTTCGGTGACGGCAGAGGACGAAGCAATGGCCGAGCTGCAGCCGAAGGTCTGGAAGCGCGCGGCGGTGATGCGGTCGCTGTCCGGATCGATCTGCAGCATCAGCTTGAGCGCGTCGCCCCAGCGCATCGCGCCGACCAGGCCGACGGCATTCGCGTCCGCCAGCACGCCGGCGTTCCGAGGGTGGGCGAAGTGTTCGACCAGCCGGTCCGCGCGTTCCATGGTGTGCGCCCTCAGCGTCCCCGGATCAGCCGAACGACTTGCCGCAGGCGCATTTCGACGCGGCGTTCGGATTGTCGAAGGTGAAACCGGAGCCCTCCAGGCTTTCGACGAAGCCGATGCGCATGCCGGAGAGCAGCGGCTGGGACTGCGGATCGACGAACAGCTTGACGCCGCTCGCCTCGATCACGGCATCGTCGACCCGCGGCTCGGCGTCGAGACCTATGAGATATTTGTAACCGGCGCAGCCGCCGGACTCGACCATGATACGCAGGCCGCCTTCGGTCTTGCCGGCCCGAGCCATCGCGGCCCGGACGGCGGTGGCGGCTTCGTTGGTGAGAACGATCATGAGCGGCACTCCATGCTGGAAGCTGAAAGCGTCTTGGCGATAAGCCTCTTGCCAGATGCATGAGCAACCGCCGTGCCAGCGTTGCGCGGCGCGATAAGATATTGATTTTTCGTGAGTTATTCGAATACGCGGGTTTGTCGGGATCGCGACAGCGTCGCAAACATGACGGCGCAATAGGCCGACAAAGAACGCGGCCGCTCAGGCCGTCTTGCGGCGCAGGCGCACGGTCACGTCGACACGCGCAATCTCGAATCCGGGCGGCGGTTCCGGCAATTGGTCGAGCAGCAGTTCGGTCTCCGGGATGTCGAGCACGGCCTGCTCGCCCTCGACGAAGAAATGGTGATGCTCGCTCGGATTGGTGTCGAAATACAATTTGGTGGCTTCAACGGCGATCGGCCGCAGCAGCCCGGCCTCGGCGAACTGGTGCAGTGTGTTGTAGATGGTCGCCAGCGACATCGTCATCTTGGTCGCCAGCGCCTCGTCGTAAAGAATTTCCGCCGTGACATGGCGGTTGCCGCGCGCGAACAAGAGCCAGCTCAGCATCATGCGCTGGCGCGTCGGCCGCAGGCCGGCTTGATGCAGCATGCTCCGGTATCGGCGCCACGGACAATGCTTCTCTTCGTCGCCGTCGCGCGACGCGACCTCGGCCCTCCCGCGAATGAGCCGCGCCAGTTGCCGCTCACGATCCTCGCCATGGAGCTCCTTGCGATGGGGGCTCGTAAAGGTCATGGCAGCGACCGGGGTGGCACGATCTCGCCCGAATCGGGCAATGACGCAACCTTCAGGGCCAGCACGCGACGCTGATAGGCCAGCCGGCTCTCGCCGCTCTCGTCCCCGAAGCAGAGGTCGAAATCGCCGCAGCGCGAGCACACCGGCGTGCTGCACATGACCAAGCCGTCATCCTCGCACAGCGCGCGATAGAAGAAGCGCTTCCACCGCATGTTCTTGGTGTTGCGCGAGGCAAGCGGCGCAAAATGGCGGTTGAGCAGGCGGCTCAATTCGGAGCGGTCGCGCAGCCCCAGGTCTTCCCAGAGATGGTTCGGCTCGACGGCCCGGCGCGCCACCATCACGGCCAGCAGGCGTCCGATGTCATCGTCGCGCGAGCGATTGGCGAGCAGCAGGTCGCGCACCATGACGACCTCGTCGTCCTCACCGGCACGCGGACGCGCGCTGCACCCGGCCACGAGCCCCTCCGCCGCGGGAAACCGGTGCGCGATCAGGGCCACCAGATCGTCGTAAGATAGCCCGGCGCGCTCATCGAGCGGCCCGCCCTCGGCGGCCGCGACCGCGAGGATAGAAGCCAGCACGTGGCGATCGAAGGCCGCATCGTCCTCGGTGACCGCGTCGACCGGGTCGTGCCCGGTGAGCTCGCGATAGAATGCCGCGCCGACCTGTCCGCTCTCATTGTCGGGTTCATCGGCGACCGGCGGCGGCGCTTGCACGGTCAGGTCGCTGCGTTGCTGCGCGAATGCCGCCATCACCGCCTCCTCTAGCCGCCCGCCAGCGCGGCGGCGCCGACATGGGTCTGGCAATTCTTGGGACAGACGCGTGCGCAGGCCGAGCAGCCGATGCAATTGCCCGGCTGGTCGAGCACCATCACCTTGCGCACGAACTCCTCGTCCTCGTCATCCGGGCCGCAGGCCACCAGTTCGTCGTCCTCGTTCACGCCCATCAGGTGCATGACGTCGCGCGAGCACACTTTGTGGCAACGGCCGCAGCCGATGCATTTCTCGCCGTTGATGGCGGTGAGATAAGTCGGCTCCCAGGGTTTTCCGTCGCGCGTGCTGAACATGGTTGTTCCCCGCCGAATGCGTCAGCTCGGCTGCGCCTCCAGTTGCTTCAGCTTCCCACGCGCGTCTTCCAGCGCCTTGTAGGAGTCGAATGCCTGCTGCGCGACGTCCAGAATGGTCGACCAGTTCACCGGCAGGTCTTCCGCCAGGTCATGCAGGTTCATCTTGGTGGTCACCGCGCGCGCCGACAGCTTCTTGATCTCGGCCTTGAGCGTCTCGATATCGGACATCGTATTTCTCCCGCGGCCCCGCCCTCAGGTGTTGGCGACTTCCGGATATTTGCGGATCATCTCGACGCCGGCGGCGACCAGCTTGGCGCCCTCGTCGGCGAGCTTTTCCAGGCTGTCGAAGCCGAAGCGGTGCGCGTCGCGCAGGTTCTTGCTGACCACGACCAGCCGGCTGGCAATGAGGATCATCCGGCCGAAGCCTTCGTGATGCATCTTCATCATGGGCTGCACCATGATCCCGGTCTCGCGCTCGATGGCGAGGCCGACCGCGTTGTAGAACAGCTCGATGCGCCACAGCGTCTCTGGGTCGGGATCGCCCATGATCGGGATCTGGCGGCGCTTCTCCTTATCGAGAATGTAAGGCTCGATCAGATCGAGATCGCTCTTGCCGTCCCAGGCGCCGTGCATGTCCTGCGCGCGCCACTGCTTCACCAGTTCCTTGATGAACACCGAGTCTGCCGCGGCCTCGGGCGCGATTACTGCTGCATCGGCCATGTCAAACCTCCTCGGCGAAATCGAGCTTGCGCTCCTGGCCCTTGAGCAGCGCCTTGCGCAGCCAGGGCGGCGGCGTGCCGCCCAGCACGTCGCGCAGCTTGGCGAGCAGATCGGTGATCTCCTCCGGCTGCGGCACTTTCATCGGATGGATGCTCTGCGCGACCACGCGCGCCGCGCCGGAACCGCCAATGGCGGCAACGTAGAGGATGGCGCAATCCTTGATCGCTTCGAGCTTGGGCGCCAGCTTGTCCTCATTGCCGTCTTCTTGCAGGTCGCCGTCGAACTGCACCGCTTCGACGAAACGGTAGTCCTCCGGCGTGACCTCATAGATCGCGATGTTCTTGGCCCAGCCGAAATGAGCGTCCACGCGTTTCAGATCCTGGGTTGCGAAAGCGACTTTCATGCTCCCTCTCCGTTGCTGCGCGTCGGCATATCCTCGCGGCCGCGCCTCAATGAGCCGTAGCCGGCGCATGGCCGTGAACCGAATGGTCATGGCCGGGCCGCCAATCGTCCGGATGCGGCTCGTGCCCCTGCGCCATGAAGACATTGCCGATCTGGAAGATCAGATCGCGGGTGCCGCGATAGCCGACCGATACCTGATGCGCGGCGCCCAGCCGATCGAACATCGGCAGGCCTACGCGATAAAGCGGGATGCCCAGGCGCTCGGCGGCCTGGCGGCCATGCGAATGCGTGAGCAGAAGGTCGCAGCCGGCGGCACGTGCCTCGAAGTCTTCCAGGTCGCCGATCAGCACTTCCTCGGCCGGCACGCGCGCGAGCACCGGCGAAGTGGTGGTGGTGACGGCGGCCGCGACCGTGCAGCCCATCTCGGTCAGGAAGCTGCTCAGCGTGAACAGCAAGTCCGGCTCGGCCCCGATCGCGATCGTTTTGCCGCCGAAGAAGAAATGGCCATCGAGCATGGCGTCGACGAGCTGGCTGCGCTGACGGCGATATTTGGCGGGCACCGGCCGGCCGCTGATGCGCGACAGATGCGCCATGAATTCGTCATTGGCGGCGAGGCCGGTCAGGCGGTCAAAGACCACATAAGGAACGCCAGCCTTGCGCTCCATCGCCTCCGCCGCGGCGCGCATCTGTTCGCCGATGGCAATCGTGGCCGCGGCACGGCCCATGCTGGCGACCTCGCCGACCGATACGCCCCCATGTGTGGTCGGGGTGAACTCGTCCGGCACGTGACCATCGAGCGAGCCGGAAATATCGGGCAGGAAGGTCGGCTCCAGATCGAACGCGGCAAAGATCTCGCGCAACTCGTCGATGTCGCCCGGCGTGAGATGGCTTCCGGGCAGCACGTTCACCTGCCAGGAATTGCGCGCCATGTCGGCCGGCGGTTCCTTGACCAGTTCGTCGACGATCTTGGCCACCGTCTTCGACCAGCCATCCTCGAACGCATCCTTAAAGTCCGGCGTCGAGACATAGACCAGTGCCAGGTTATCAAGCTCGGGATGCCTGGCACGGATCTGCTTGATATAGCCTTCGACATCGTCGCCCTTGATCTCGGTGACGCCGGTCGAACAGATGCCGATGATGTCCGGCTTGGTGCGGCCGGCAATATTGACGATCGCCTGCTCGACATTGTCGAAACCGCCCAGCACCGTCGCCACCTCACTCATCGCCGTGGTCTGTAGCGGGATCGCTTCGCGGAAGTGGCGCACGAACAGCACCAGGCCGAACGAGGTGCAGCCCTGCGAACCGTGCAGCAGCGGCATGGCGTTGCGCAGGCCCATGAAGGCAAGCGCCCCGCCGATCGGCTGGCTCATCTTGAGCGAATTCACCGTGCAAGATTTCTTGGAGGTGACGATTTTTGCCATGGCCGCCTCACGCCGCCTGCGAGGCACGCTCGGCACCCGCCGGCAGCGGGCTGCTGCGAGCCAGGATGTCGGAAATGCGTTCGCTGCATCCGCCGCAACCGCCGCCGGCTCCGATCCGTTCGGTCACCTGCGCGACCGTGGTGAGGGCGTGCGCGCGCACGGTGTCCTCGATGGCCCCGGCGTTCACATTGCGGCAATTGCAGATACGCCGGGCGCGGCGTTCTGCATCGGGGCCCTGCGACTCGGCGAGTTGCGCGGCCTCCAGCGCGTTGGCGGCATCGGCGCGCGCTTCCCAGGTCGTCTCGGTCCAGGGCGCCGGTCGCCGCACCTGCTGCCACACCGGATTCGACAGCGCCTTGTCAATCTCGTTGACGAGCGCCACCATGCCGGCATAACCGGCATAGGCGTAGTGCCGCTCCTGGTTGATATCCAGCCAGGGCATCTTGGCCTTGAGCGCGACGAACTGGGTGCGCCCGCCCGACAGCATGATGTCGGCCTTGGCGTCCTTCAGCATCTTATACATCTGCCGCGGCGGCAGATCGTCGATCATGTGCGCATCGTTGCCCATGATTTCCTTGATGCGCTCCTTGTCCTCCTTGGTGGACTTCTTGATGCTGGTGCCGACGATTTCGATGCCGACCTCCTGCAGCGCGGACACCACCGACCAGGACTTCACGCCACCGGTGATCAGCAGCACCTTCTTGCCCGCCAGGCGCGGCATATAAGCCTTGAGCGAGGCCCAGGCCTTGGCTTCCTCGCGCGCGATCAGCGCCTCGGTTCGTTCCATCAACTCGTCGGGCGCGCCGCGCTGGATCAGCAGACGCGCGATCTGGCGCAGCGAGTCGCTCATGTCGCCGACGCCGTAGAACGAGCCCTCGAAGAACGGGATGCCGTAGCGCTCCTCCATCTTGCGCGCGATGTTGATCATCGCGGTGGAGCAGCACATCATGGCGACGCGCGCGCGGTGCGAGCTCGCCACCTCGTGATACCGGCCGTCGCCGGAAATGCAGGACAGCACGCGGATGCCGAGCTCATCGAGCAGCGGCTTCACCTGCCAGAGCTCGCCGGCGAGGTTATACTCGCCGATGATGTTGATGTCGTAGGGCGTCGTGTATTCCGGCTCTTCTGTGCCGATCACATGATCGAGCAGTGCCTCGCCGGCGAGCTTGTTGCCGAGATTCTTCGGTCCCACGAAGCCGGGCGAGATCACCGGGATCACCGGCTTGCCGAACTTCTCGGCCGCCGCCTTGCACACCGCGCCGACATCGTCGCCGATCATCGCCGGCACGCAGGTCTGATAGACGAACACCGCCGGCGGATCGTACTTGTCGATCACCTCCTTGATCGACTTGAACAGCCGCTTCTCGCCGCCGAACACGATGTCGGTCTCGTTCATGTCGGTGGTGAAGCTGGTGCGGTAGAGCCGCGAGCCGGACGACTTGGCGCCGCGGTTGTCCCAGGAATTGCCCTCGCAGGCGATCGGCCCATGCACGAGATGGGCGACGTCGGTGAGCGGCTGCAGCGCGATCTTGGCGCCGTCGAAGGCGCAACCGCCGGCGGCGCCGCCGGGCTGCAATTGCTTGGTGCAGCCCTTCTTGCGCTCCTTCTCCGACTTCGCCTGGTTCTTGCCGCAAGCCGGCTCGTTGAACACCTCCTGAATCTTGTTGGCCAACGTAGTCATTCGATACTCCTGGCGTCAGGTATGCCGGCTTGCGGACTGTTCGTCAGCGGATGATGTCGAAGGAGAAGTCGGTCTTGGCCGGGACGATGGTGTTCTTGTCGATCTCCTCGAAGATCTTATCGAGGATCCAGACCAGCACGTTGAGTGCGCCGTGATAGCCCCACACCGGATAACGATGATGATGATGACGATCAAAGACCGGGAAGCCGATGCGGATGAGCGGCGTGCCGGTATCGCGCTCGAGATACTTGCCGTAGGTATTGCCGATCAGGAAGTCGACCGGCTCGGTGAACAGGAGCGAGCGCATGTGCCAGAGGTCCTTGCCGGCATAGACATGGCAGTTCTTGCCGAAGGGCGAGGAGTCGAACAGCGCCTGCACTTTCTCGGCCCAGGCCTTGCTGCCGTTGGTGGCGAGCACGTGGGTGGGCTCGGCGCCGAGCTCAAGCAGGAAGCCGGCCAAGCCCAGGCAAAGATCGGGATCGCCGTAGATGGCGAACTTCTTGCCGTGGATGTGCGCGCTCGAGTCGCCGATGGCGTCGACCAGGCGGCCGCGTTCCTTGGCCAGCGCCTCCGGAATGGACTTGCCGGTGAGGCGCGCCACTTCCATCAGGAACTTGTCGGTCGCCTGCACGCCGACCGGATGGTTGAAGGCGGCGACTTCGTGGCCGTGCTTTTCGATCACCTCAAGCGTCTTCTCGGTGCAGAATTCCTGCATCGAGATGGTCGCCTTGGCGTGCACGGCATTGGCCGCTTCCTCCAGCGTGGTGCCGCCGTCATACATGCGGAACTCGCCGTCGGTCGGGGTATCCCACACGTCGCTGTTGTCGGCCAGGATGGTGTATTCGACGCCCATCAGGTCGAAGATGCGCTTGACCTCGCGCAAATTGCCGACCGTGTAGCCGTCGAAGCCACCGATGAAGTTGATCTTGCCGTTGGGCTTTCGTTCGAGCGCCGGCGCCGTGCCGGCCTTGCCGTCCCAGAAGTGCTCGACGATGCCCTTCATCACGTTGTCGTAGCCGGTGATGTGGCTGCCGACGAAGGCCGGCGTATGCGCGAAGGGAACGTCGAAGTCGGCGGGCACCGAGCCCTTCTCCTTCGCGTTCTTGATGAAGGCGTTGAGGTCGTCGCCGATCACTTCCGCCATGCAGGTGGTCGAGACCGAGATCATCTTGGGCTTATAGAGCGAATAGGCGTTGGCGAGCCCATCGATCATGTTGTTGAGGCCGCCGAACACCGCGGCGTCTTCCGTCATCGAGGACGACACGCAGGAGCTCGGCTCTTTGAAGTGCCGCGAGAAGTGGCTGCGATAGTAAGCGACGCAGCCCTGCGACCCATGCACGAAAGGCAGGGTCCCCTCGAAGCCGACGGCGGCGAAAACCGCGCCCAGGGGCTGGCACGCCTTCGCCGGATTGACCGTCAACGCTTCGCGGGCAAAGTTCTTCTCGCGGTATTCCGGGGTCTTGGTCCATTCGCGGATCCGTTCGACATCGTCGGCCGGAACCGGATTCTCGAAGTTCTTCTTCTTGTTCTCGAGCATCTCCTTGTATTCCGGCTGACGGAACAGGTCGAAGTGGTCGAGGACGTGTTCGGCGTTCTGGCTCATGACAATCTCTTTCCGACGAAGGTTGGCGGCCTGCCCGCGCGCTCATCGCGCGCGGGAAAAGCACGGCGTGTTCAGTTCCAGGGGGCTTTGGCGAGCTTCCACACCGGCGCGTTGATCGCCATGTCCATGTCACGCGCGAAGATGGCGAAGCCGTCGTAGCCGTGATAGGGGCCCGAATAGTCCCAGGAGTGCATTTGCCGGAACGGCACACCCATCTTCTGGAACACGTATTTTTCCTTGATGCCCGAGCCCACCAGGTCGGGCTGCACCTTCTCGACGAACTTCTCGAACTCGTAGCCGGTGACGTCGTCGTAGATCAGCGTGCCGTCCTTCACGTAATGCGTGGTGCGCTGATAGTCGTCGTTGTGGCCGAACTCGTAGCCGGTGCCGACGACCTCCATGCCGAGGTCTTCATAGGCGCCGATGACGTGGCGCGGACGCAGTCCGCCGACAAACAGCATCACCTTCTTGCCTTCCAGGCGCGGACGGTATTTTGCGATCACCGCCTCCATCAGCGGCTGATACTTCGCGATCACCCGCTCGGCGCCCTCCTTGATCTTGTCGTCGAAATGGCTGGCGATCTTGCGCAGCGATTCCGCGATCTTGCTGGGGCCGAAGAAGTTGTATTCGACCCACGGAATGCCGAATTTCTCCTCCATGTGGCGGGAGATGTAGTTCATCGAGCGGTAGCAGTGCAGGACGTTGAGCTTGGCCTTGGGAGTGGCTTCCAATTCGGCGATCGAACCGTCGCCGGACCATTGCGCGATCACGCGCAGGCCCATTTCCTCCAGCAGGATGCGCGATGACCAGGCATCGCCGCCGATATTGTAGTCGCCGATGATCGCCACGTCGTATGGCGTCTGCTCGAAGCGCGCCGGCTTGTCGCCAACCTTGTCGAACACCCAGTCGCGCACGGCGTCGTTGGCGATGTGGTGGCCGAGCGATTGCGACACGCCGCGGAACCCTTCGCAACGCACCGGCACGATGGTCTTGCCGCCGTATTCCTTCGACTTCGCCTTCGACACCGCCTCAATGTCGTCGCCGATCAGGCCAATCGGACATTCCGACTGAACCGTGATGCCCTTGTTGAGCGGGAACAGGTCCTGGATCTCGTCCATGATCTTGGCGAGCTTCTTGTCGCCGCCGAAGACGATGTCCTTCTCCTGGAAGTCGGAGGTGAACTGCATGGTCACGAAGGTGTCGACGCCGGTCGTGCCGATGTAATAGTTGCGCCGCGCGGCCCAGGAATACTGGCCGCAGCCGACCGGACCGTGGCTGATGTGGATCATGTCCTTGATCGGACCCCACACCACGCCCTTCGATCCGGCATAGGCGCAACCGCGAATCGTCATCACGCCGGGGATCGACTTAATGTTGGACTTCACGCCGCAGTCGGGCTTGCCGTCCTCGAAAGTGCCGAGGTGCTTGGCGCGCCGCTTGGCGAACTTGTCCGGGTAGGTCTTGAGAACCTCGTCGATCAATTCCTTGTTGCGTGCCTTGATGTCTTCGATCTTTTCCGCTGTCGCCAGGCTCATGGTCCTACCTCTTGGATTTGCCTTTGTGAGCGGCCGGCCCCGTCGAACGGAGCCGGCCGTCTTCGGCTTCAACTAGGCCGTCGCCAGCTCGGCGGCGGTCTTGCCGACGATCGACTCGTCGACCTGCTTCATGATGCCGTGCTCCATCAGCATGTCCTCGAGCTCGTCCATGGTGATGGGCGTCGGGATGATGCCCTTGCCGGCATTGTTGTGGATCTTGTTCGCAAGCGCGCGATAGTGATTGGCCTGCACGGAATCCGGCGCGTATTCGATCACCGTCATGCGCCGCAGCTCGGCGTGCTGCACGATGTTGTCGCGCGGCACGAAGTAGATAAGCGAGGTGCCGAGCTTCTTGGCCAGCGCTTCGGCCAGTTCCAGTTCCTTGTCGGTCTGGCGCTCGTTGCAGACCAGCCCGCCCAGGCGCACGCCGCCGGAATTGGCGTATTTGAGAATGCCCTTGGAGATGTTGTTGGCCGCATACATCGCCATCATCTCGCCGGACATGACGATGTAGATTTCCTGCGCCTTGTTCTCGCGGATCGGCATGGCGAAGCCGCCGCAGACCACGTCGCCCAGCACGTCGTAGGACACGTAGTCGATGTCCTCGTAGGCGCCGTTCTCTTCCAGGAAGTTGATCGAGGTGATCACGCCACGACCGGCGCAGCCGACGCCGGGCTCCGGACCGCCGGACTCGACGCACTTGATGTCCTTGTAGCCGATCTTCATCACGTCCTCGATTTCGAGGTCTTCCACGCTGCCCTGCGCGGCCGCCAGGCTCAGGATGGTGTCCTGCGCCTTGGCATGCAGAATGAGGCGGGTGGAATCGGCCTTGGGATCGCAGCCGACGATGAGAATCTTGTGACCCATCTCGGCGAGCGCCGCCAAGGTGTTCTGCGACGTCGTCGATTTGCCGATGCCGCCCTTTCCGTAGAACGCGATTTGCCGCAATGACATGTTCATCTCCTTCGAAGCGTTTGCCGTTTGACCGATGCGCGCGTGTGGCGCGGCCCTCTCTTGTTAGACACCGTCGCGCGGCGCGGATGCGGACACTGCTCTTCCTTGTCCGAGGGCGTAGCCAGCAACCCTTCGCCTTGCGCCAGAGAGTTTTGCAACGACCGTGCCACTGCCGCGCATTTCGAAAAGCGCAGCATTTACGGGCAGATAGCGGTTGCCTTAAGAATGTTTCAAATCCGACAAGGCATTCGTCGCGGCCGACATCGCGCGGCTTCCCTGTCCGAAATGAAACAAGCCGGCGCGTTCCAACGCCTGTAAACGGCGGTTTTAAGCGCGGTACGGCCCTTGCTTGGCCAAGCTCGATCAGCGAAGCGAGGACAACATGCAGATCGGTGTCGAGTCGGCGCGGGCCGTGGAGAACAAACGCATCTTTGTCATCGAGGCGGACGAGATCATCCGCTCCGCGCTGCAGTTCATGCTGCACGACGAGAATGAAACGCACGAAATGGCGAGTCTCGCGCAGGCCTACGAGAAGGGCTGCGCGTGGAAGCCAGACCTCTTGCTGCTGGGATTGAGCTTCGTCGAGGAAGCCGGTACCGGGCTCATCGACGAGATCAAGGCCCGCCTGCCGGGCGCCGCGATTCTCGTGGTGGCCGACGCACCCGGCCATCCGCTGGCTGAGGCTTGCTTGGCGGCCGGCGCCAAAGGCGTGCTGGCGAAGCCGATTACCATCGAAGGCGTGCGCGGCAAGGTCGACATCGTGCTCGGGCGGCGCGCGCTGCCGATGGTTTCGCTCGACGCGCTGGCGCCCGCCGGGCGATGAGCCAGCTCGACGTCTTTGGCGGCGGCACCGAGGACCTGGTCGGCTTCGGCGACATCCCGGCGGCGGTCAACGCTTTGCTGCAACAGGGCGTGGCCGCCTATCGCCATGACCCGCCGGCGGCCGACCGCTTGTTTCGCGAGGCTTTGGCCGCCGCGCCGCAGACGTTGCCGGTTTATTTCTGCCTGTACAAGATCCACACCTACCAGGGCAAACTCGACGACGCCCTGAGCGCGGCCGAGAGCGGCCTTGCGGAAGCCGCGCGCCAGGCCGGCTGGAGCGCGGATTGGCGCGCCTGGCAGCCGCAAGCGGTGATCCCGGACGGTGCCGCGCGCTTTGCGCTCTATACGCTGAAGGCGCTCGCTTTCATTCGCCTGCGCCGCGACGAACGCGAGCAGGCTCGTCGTATCCTGGAACACCTGTCGCGGCTCGATCCGACAGGCAGCGTCGGCTGGCCGGTCATCGCCGCGCTCGCCGACGGCGTCGCGGCTTAGCCTTCCAGCGCGAACTTGAACCGCGTCAACGAGACCGGGTAGTCCGGCGTTGTCGATACTTCGCTGAGCTTGATCTCGCTGTCGCCGGCGCCCGCTGAGAAATCGGCAATGGCGGTCGTGCCATCGGAGGCATAAGCCCGCGCAAAGCCCGGCGTGCCGACGCCGGTCGCCACCACGGGATTGTTGGCGAACAGCGCCTGCGACATTTCCGCCGCCCCGTCGCCGAAGGCGGGCGAGGCAAAGGCGAAACTCGCCAGCACGCCGCTGCGTTCGACCGGCTTGTCGGGAGACGCCGGCCGCGCGACCGAGTAGATCACCAGCTTGCCGCCGGCGAGCGCGGCTTTCAGGTCGTCCGGCTGACATTTCACATACGCTTCCGCAATCTGCATTCCCGTCTCCCGATGAACGATCAGCCGGCCAAGGCACGCGCCGGCGCGCTGCCCGTTGTCGCCAAGGCGGCGGCAAATTCGGCGAGCGGCATGTCGATCCGCTCGATGCCGTGCTCTTGCAGAAAGCGCGCTTCGTTGCGCGTCGGCGGTTCCGGCAGCACGGCCCAGTGGCGATCCGAGGAGCGCTTCATGATCTGGCGCGCGAACAGACGGTCGAGCTGGTGCGCGAAGCGGCAACCCAGGAACAGGAAATGGCGGCCCTTGCGCAGGTCCTGCACCGGCATGGGAATCGGCGTCTGGATGTCGATCTCCGTCAGCACCTCGACATAGTCGGTGTCCGACACCAGGAAATTCGCGGCCGGCCACACCGAGCCGAGCGGCTGATAGAGCAACGTGCTCCAACCGTCGGCTTCGTCCGGCGCCAGCGCGGGCGCGACATTCTCGGTGTGGAACGTGCTGCCGGGCGGGCTCGGCAGACGGGTGCCGTCGGCGCGAAAGTAATGCACCCAGTTGCCGAAATGCTCGGTCTGGCTGACGCCTTGCACCATGCCCCAGTTGCGGCGAATCGTGAGCGCCTTTTGCGGCAGGTCGTCGTACCAGGTGTGCACCACGAGCGGCAGCTTCGGCAGTGCCGCGAGATAGCGATGCAGCGCGCTCGGCTCGACCGCCGGCGCGAAGGCCTCGCTCATCGCCTTCGCCACCGTCTTGCGGTGCTTGAAGTTCTCGATGAACTGCGCGGCCGCCGACAGGCTGTTACGAATCTTGTGCGGCACGCTGGCTTGCGCGGTCAGCTTGGCAACCAGCGCTTCGGGCGAACCGGGAAGCGGACAGTCCGCACCCGCCAGCGACAAGACGCCCGGCCCGAGATAGGGCATCACCAGGCCGTCGCCGAACCCGGCTAGAATTTTGTCCAATGCCGCCATGACCCTCACCCGTCAGTTGGCTGTCTTCGCCTTGAGCGCGTCGACTTCCGCGCGCGTCAGCCGGAACAGGCCGCGGCCGCCCGACAGCGGCTGATAGCTCATGCCGGCCTTGTCGCTCAGCCGGTTGAACCAGGCCTGCGCGCTCTCGGCCGCCGGGCGCTCGCCGATCTCGGTCACCATTCCGTCCGGCGAAAACCGGACATGGATCATCACGCTCGCATTTTCCATGGATCGCTCCCGATCACAGGCCGGAGGAGAAGCCGAGCAGCTCGATGGTCACGTTCTCGGTGCCGAGCCGCGTCTGACAGGCCAGGCGGGATTTCGAGCCGACGCCGACGATGGTGTCGAGCTTCTGATTTTCGAGCGGCTGGATCTTGGACACGCTCTTGCGTCCCTCATGCACGAAGATGTGGCAGGAGCCGCATTTCGCCTGGCCGTTGCACTTGTGCATGACGTTTTCTTCCGCCGCGAGCAGCGCCTCGAGGATGCTCATCCCCTCGCCCGCTTCGATGGTGCGGCCCGACGGCATGATGGTCAGCATCGGCATGACATTTTCTCCTGTTTCTTGTTTGGCTCTATCGGTTGCTACAAATAGATCGCCGTGCCCGCCCCGACATTGATCGAGGCGTCCTTCATCGTCGACACGATGAAGGTGATCTGTTCCTCGGTCAGATGGGTGTGGAACGGCAGGGCGATCGCGCGGTCGCCGATTTTTTCGGTGACGAAGAGCTGGCCGCGCCGATAGCCGAGGTCGAGATAGGCGCGCTGCGTGTGCAGCGGCTGCGCATAGGCGGCGGCCTCGATGTTCTCGGTGCGCAAGTCCTCGACAATCGCGTCGCGGCTCGAACGCGTGAAGCGCGTGCCGAGGTGAACGAGATAGAGGAACCAGTGCGCCTCGCCGACGTCGGGACCGACATAGGGGTCCTTGATGCCTTCGAACGATTGGACGTGTTCGTAATACCAGTGCTCGATGCGCTTGCGGCGCGCCAGGATCGCCTCGATGCGCTGCAACTGCGTCAGCCCGAGCGCGGCGGCGACGTCGCTCATTTGCGCCTGATAGGGAATGGTGGCGCCGATCACCACCGAGCCACGCTCGTCCGGACGGCGGCCGCGGTGATGGCGCAGGACATTGGCGATGTCGTCGTCGTCGGTCACGATCATGCCGCCCTCGCCGCAAACCAGCGGTCCGGGCTGCGAGAAGTCGAAAATCGCGCAATCGCCGAAACTGCCGACCGGCGCGCCGCGATAGGTCGAACCGATCGCCTCGGTCGAATCCTCGATCAGAATCTGGCCCTGTCGGCCGGCGAGCTCCCGCAGCTCCGCCCACTGCGCCGGATGGCCGTTGGTGTTGCCGGCAATGATGGCGCGCGTCTTGCCGCTAATCTTTTCCGCGACCTTGCCGGGAACCACGGTACCGGACCAATAGTCGATGTCGGCGAACACGGGCATGGCGCCCGCGAGCACGACGGCATGCGCGGTCTCGCGCCACGAATAGGCCGGTGCGATCACTTCATGGCCGGGCCCGATGCCATAGGCCTTCAAGGTCAGCAGCATGCCGAGCGTGCCGCTCGCCACCGCCACGGCGTGCTTGCGTCCGATATAGCGCGCGAAGGCTTGCTCGAATTCTTCCACCAGCGGCCCGCTCGACAAGCGCGGCGCCTGCAAGGCCAGAGCGACCGCCTCGAGCTCGGCGGTCGTGATGTCCGGATCGGACAGCGGGATCAGAGTCGGTATCATGCGCGCACCTTGAGCGGCACAACGACCAGGCCGGTCGCGCGCGCCGGATCGTCGGTCAGCCGCCAGCAATGATCGCTGCCATCCACCAGATGCAGCGCAACGCGCGCAAACTCGCGAAACGGCGTCTCGACTCCGAGATCGGACGGATCGCAGCGCGTCACCGACAACCCGGGAAAACGCCGGCGCAGATCGGCGAGCGCTTGCGCGCTTGCCTCGCCCGCGCCGAGCAGCGTCTCGATCTCCCGCACATCGTCGGCCGTCAGCGCCATGGTTCACTCACTCAATCTGCGCGCTTCGACCGTGATCGGCAGCGCGGTGTCGGCGGCCATGGCCGGCAATTCGAGCTGCCAACCATTGGCCAGCGTGATGCGGCCACCCCACATGTCGGGCTTTTCCATCGCGACGATGGGCTCTTCCAGGTCCTTCTTGGCGACATAAGCGGACAGCCGGCCCTCGGACTTGCGGATCATGACCTTCATGCGCGTTCACTTCCTTTGATCGGCTAGAGCGGGGCGATCTCGGTCTCGAGACATCCCACCACGCGGTTCGGCCCGAATTCGACCAGATAGACCGCCGTATTGGATTCCACATGCGTGCCGACCTGAACGATTTCGCCGACATCGCCGCTTGAGGCGAGCAGCGCATCGATCGGCTGCTCGGGAAACGAACCGTCGTTCAAGAGATCGACGGAGGCGCGCACACGCTGACCCCATTGATATTTCGGCGTCGCCGGTTCGATCATGCGGCGTCCTCCTCGTCGCGCTCGTCGGGCAGCGAAGCTGCCTCGAGCTCCTTGCGCTTCATGCCCACGCGGTTGCCGGTGGCGACGAACTCGACGCCATAAATGTAGAACTGCTGCAGGAATGTGCCGATGCTGACGACGTAGCCCTCGTCGCCCTTCTTCACCAGGATGTCGCCGATGTCCCGGCCGGCAAAAGTGCCGTCATTGCGCACGGTGCGGCGGGCGCGCACTTTTTGCCCGTAGTCGAAAAAGGGCGGATCGTTGAGCTCGACCACCTCGCTGTCGCGGCTGATGTTGCTCATGGCGCCATGCCTCGCGTTGAATTGAGCGCGCGGCGGCAATGGTCAGTCCTCATCGTCGCGCCCCTTGCGTTGCCAGACATTGAGCAGGAGCGCCGCGTTCAGCTTGTCGCTCGGATCGAGTTCCAGAAGTTTGCTTACCGCCGCGTGCCCTTCGGCCAAATCGCCGAGCCGCATTTTGAGATAGGCGTAGCCTTTCAGCGTGAACAGATAGAAGCGCGGCAGAGCTGCATCGAAGCTGCTGAAATCGGCATCGCCCGCATGCACGCGCCGCCAGTCGGCATTGAGCCCAATGTCGCGGGCCGCTTTCGCAAGGCAGGCGCGCGCCACTTCGAGTGCCTCTTCCAAGCGCCCTTTGTAGAAGTAGAACCGATAAAGCCCGATCAGCACCGCGGCATGGTCGGGCGCCAGCGCCTGCGCCTCGCGCAAATGCTGCTCCGCCATGGCATCGTTCTGATAGGCAAGCCCTGCCTGCGCGAGATGCTGCTCCGCCATCGGCGGCAAGCCGCCACCGAGCAATGCGTCCGCCAGCAGCCCGTCCTCGGCTACTGACATCGCGGGTTCGCATTGCCCGATCGGCTCTGACATCGTTCGGCTCCTAGTGCCCGAGCGCGCCGATCGCGAGGTCTTCGATCGCGCTGCCGGTGCTCTGCGTCGTCTTGCAGCCGCAACTCGGCGTCTTGGGATCGTGGAAGACCAGGCCGCTCTGCATCGGCGTCTCGGTAAAGTCGATGGTGACCCCGTCGAGCAAGAGCCGGCTCTCCGCCGGCAGAAAGAAGGTGAGGCCCTGCTTCTCGACCACGGCATCGCCCGCGCGCGGGCCTGCCGCCACGTCAAACTCCGCCGCCAGTCCGGAACAGCCGCCGGCCGTCACCGCCAGCCGAAACCCGTGACCCGCGCCCCCGCTGAAACGGATCATGCGGCGGATGAATTTGTCGGCCGCAGGTGTCAGTGTGAAGTTCATGGTCTCTCCTTCAAGCGCGCGGCTGATAGCGCGGTAACGACGTGTCGATCACGCAGGTGTTGTCGACCGGACAGACCGCGACGCATTGCGGCGTGTCGAAATAGCCGACGCATTCGGTGCATTTCTTCGGATCGATGACGAACGTCCCGTTCTTTTCGAAGATCGCGACGTTCGGGCATTCCGGCTCGCAGGCCGAGCAAGAGGTGCATTGCGAGCCGATGATTTTGTAGGGCATGGTCGGTTCCTCGCGATCTCAGCGCACCGCCTCGGGCATGGCCGGCGCGGCGGGAGCGGCAACCGTGTGCGGCGCTTCGTCGATGCCGCAGATGAATTCGCGTTCGCCCTCCGCGATCAGCGCGCCTTGACGGATGGCAGCGTCGCCGCGCGCGACATGCGCAATTTCGCCGCTGGCGACCTTGGCCAGGTAGTCCTTGAAATAGGCGATGGCGGACTGCTCGATGAATTCGAGCGCGTATTTGTCGACCGGCTCGATGCCGGCCGCAGCCAGGGTGTCCTTCGGGCAGCCGCCGATCTTGGCGACGAACACGGCGTGACAGTCGTTGATGGCGCGGATGACCGTCTCCAGACTGTCCTCATCGCCATAGCCGCCCTGGCAGTAGAGATCGACGCGGCGGTGGCCGACGAACTTGGCGCCTGCCGTGCTCAACTCATAGATCTGGAACTCCTTGGCGTGGCCGAAGTGCTCGTTGATGCGCCCGCTGCCCTTGGTGGCGACCGCCACCAGGATATTGATGTCGCTCATCGCTCCCGCGAGCCCTTCGAGCTCCGCGTGCTTGGCCGCCACCACCGCCTGGCGCTCCTCCTCGACCTTGGCCTGATAGGCCTTGCGCGTATCGAGGTCGTATTTGACCTCCATCTCCATGATCTTTTCGGTGGTGAACTCGGCGCTGCGGTCCTCGCCCAAAAGGCCGACCGCGTCGGCGCGGCACTGGCGGCAATGCCGCATCATGTTCATCTCGCCTTCGCAGGCATCCTGCAGCGCCTTCAGCTCCTGCGCGGTCGGCCCGCGCTGGCCGGTGAGGCCGAACACGGTGCCGTGCTCGGGCGCCGAGATCAGCGGCATGATGTTGTGCAGGAAGGCGCCGCGCGACTTCACCGCCTTGTTGACCTCGACCAGGTGCTTGTCGTTGACCCCCGGGATCATCACCGAATTGACCTTGCACAGGATGCCGCGCTCGGTGAGCATTTCGAGCCCCTGGAGCTGGCGGTCGGTGAGGATCTTGGCGGCTTCGATGCCGGTGTAGCGTTTGTGCTTGTAGAAGATCCACGGATAGATCTTGGCGCCGATCTCTGGATCGACCATGTTGATGGTGATCGTCACGTGATCGACGTTGAATTTCTTGATGGTGTCGACGTGGTCCGGCAGCATCAGCCCGTTGGTCGACAGGCAAAGCTTGATGTCGGGCGCGGTGTTGTAGATCAGCTCGAAGGTCTTGAAGGTCTTTTCCGGATTGGCGAGCGGATCGCCCGGCCCGGCGATGCCGAGCACCGTCATCTGCGGGATGGTGGAGGCAACCGCCAGCACCTTCTTGGCCGCCTGTTCCGGCGTGAGCTTTTCGCTCACCACGCCGGGGCGCGATTCATTGGCGCAGTCGTATTTGCGATTGCAGTAATTGCACTGGATGTTGCAGGCCGGCGCCACCGCCACATGCATGCGGGCATAGTGATGATGCGCTTCCTCGCTGTAGCAGGGATGGTTCTTCACCTTCTCCCAGATCTCGGGGGTGAGATCGCCTTGGCCGGCGCCCGAACCGCAGCTTGCCTTGCCGCTGCCGCCTTGCGTACCGCAGCCTTTGTGCTCAGCTATTTGTTGCATGATGCCGTCGAGCGCGGGCGCCCCGGCCTGGCCGAAATCCTGGAGCTGTACCAATTGCTGCATATGCGGTCCCCGATAGTGCTGTTGTTCGCGTGGACGCCCGGCGCTTTAGTCGCGATGCACGTGTCGTGCACCGCTCTCACGAAGCGGGTATCGCAACTAGCGTGCCAGCGCGCTGAATTGGAATAAGTGTAAGAAGCGACGACTTTTTTTCGGATGCGCAAGGCTGTCGCGATGCCGACACGAGAGCGATTTCCGGAGCGCGCGCTGTTGGAAACGCGACATCGAGGCGCGGCAAGTCAGCGCGCGGGGCGCTCGCCGCGGTCGCTGACGAGCCCGTCGGCCGCCGCCAATTCGCGCCCCGTCATGATGACGACGATCGCGCTCTCGACGAATTCGACGGTGTAGTAGAGTTTGCCGAGGAAGCTCCAGGTCTCCCGCACGTAGCCGGTATCGCCGACCTTGACCACGATCTCGCCGATGTCCTGGTGCGGATAGGTGCCGTCGTTCTTGACCTGCGCGAGCGAACGCACCCGCTCGTTCACGCTGAACTCGCGCTTGTAGCCGGTGGCGACAAAGGGCGTCGTGCCGCAGTGGCAGGTGACGCGGGCGACCGGCGGGCCGCGATGAATTGGCCGCTCTTTCACGCGAGCATCTCCCGCGCCTTGAGCAGGGCACGCAGCAAGCCATCGACTTCTTCGAACGTATTGTAAAGCGCGAACGACGCCCGGCAGGTGGCCGGCACGCCGAAACGTTGCAATAGCGGCATGGCGCAATGCGTGCCCGCCCGCACCGCGACACCGGCGCGGTCGATGATGGTGGCGAAGTCGTGCGGATGAGCGCCTTCCACCACGAAGGAAAGGATGGCGCCCTTATCCTGCGCCGTTCCGATGACGCGCAGGGAATTGACCTCGCGCAGCCGCTCCTGCGCATAATCGAGCAAGGCACGCTCGTGCGCGCGGATGCGCGCCTTGCCGATCGACTCGATATAATCGAGCGCGGCACCGAGCCCGATCGCCTGCACGATCGGCGGCGTGCCGGCCTCGAACTTGTGCGGCGGCTCGCCGTAATTGACACGTTCGCACGACACGTCACGAATCATCTCGCCGCCGCCGTTGAACGGCCGCATCGCCACCAGATGCTCGTGCTTGGCGTAGAGCGCGCCGATTCCGGTCGGCCCATAGAGCTTATGGCCGGTAATGACGTAGAAGTCGCAATCGATATCCTGCACGTCGACATCGAGATGCACGGCGCCCTGCGAACCGTCGACCAGCACCGGGATGTTGCGCGCATGCGCGATGCGCACGACGTCCTTCACCGGCACCACCGTGCCCAGCACGTTCGACATCTGCGTGATCGCCACCAGCTTGGTGCGCGGGCTGAGCAACTTTTCGAATTCGTCGATGAGGAAATTGCCCTGGTCGTCGACCGGCGCCCATTTGATGATGGCCCCGTAGCGCTCGCGCAGGAAGTGCCAGGGCACGATATTGGCGTGGTGCTCCATGATCGAGAGCACGATCTCGTCGCCCTCGTAGATCCGCTCATAGCCGAAGGTCTGTGCGACCAGATTGACCGCTTCGGTCGCGCTGCGCGTAAAGACGATCTCCTCGCTCCGCTTGGCATTGAGGAAGGCGCGCACTTTCTCGCGCGCGCCCTCATAGGCTTCGGTCGCGGCATTGGCGAGATAATGCAGGCCGCGATGCACGTTGGCGTATTCGGCCGTATAGGCGTGCTGGAGCCGGTCGAGTACGGCCGTCGGCTTCTGCGCCGATGCCGCGTTGTCGAGATAGATCAGCGGCTTGCCGTGCACGCGCATGGCCAGGATGGGAAAGTCCTCGCGCACACGGGCGACATCGTAGCTGCCGTTGCTCACCGCCGGGTGCATTGCTTCACCCCCGTCCGGCGAGCCACGACTGCGTGGCGTCCGCGACCACGGTCCTGATCGCTTCGTGTCCGATGGCATCGATGACTTCGCCGACAAACGCCTGAATCAGCAAGGCCTCGGCTTCCTCGGCCGGAATTCCGCGCGCCATCAGATAGAATTTCAGGCCCGGATCGAGCGCGCCGCTGGTGGAGCCGTGGCCGCATTGCACGTCGTCCGCGAATATCTCCAATTCCGGTTTGCTGTCGGCCTCGGCCTCGTCCGACAGCAGCAGCGCGCGCGTCATCATGCGCGCGTCGGTCTTCTGGGCGCGCGGCAATACGTTGATGCGGCCCTGGAAGACCGAACGGCTTTGCCCATCGAGCACCGACTTGAACAGCTCGCGGCTTTCGCAGCGGCCGGCGGCGTGATCGACGATCAGCGTGGCGTCCGCATGTTGCGTTCCCGACAGCAGCGACACACCACGCAGCGCGACACACGTCTCTTCGCCGACGAGACGGATAAAGGATTGACCGCGCACGAGGGCGCCGCCGCAGACCAAGCTGAAATAGTCAAATCGGGCGCGCCCACCGACGCTCGCAACGAGCGATCCGACATGTTGCGCCGCCGTTCCTTCCGCGACCGTTTTGACGAGCTCGACCCTGGCCTCGTCCTCGACCACCAGATCGAGGGCGCTATTGACCTGATAGCGGCTCTCGGCCGGCCCCTCATAGGTTTCGATCAGCGTGGCGCTGGCGCCCTGCTCGACCACGACGAGCGAACGCATATACATCGCGACCGGCTTGTCACCGGTCGCCGCGAAAACAAGATGCAGCGGGCGCTCCAACTTTGTGCGCGCGGCGACGCGGATAACGACTCCGTCGCCGACCAAGGCGGTATTGAGAGCAAGGGCCGGATCGTCCACGCGGCCGACTTTGCTTAAGTGACTCATGACAAGCGGATCGCCGGCGGCCAGCGCGCCGGCCATCGAGCCAACGGAAAGGCCGGATTCGAGGCCGGCGAGATCCGACACATCGGGACAGAAGACGCCGTCGACCACGACCAGACGGCGCGCGCCGACAGCCGCGAATGACCGACCGGCTTCCTTCGCGCGCTGCTTCGCGACCGCGTCGGGAGGCAGCGCCAACGGATAGGCCTCGCGCATCAGGCTGCGCAGGTCGGTATATTTCCACGACTCGAGCCGGCGATGCGGCAGGCCGCTTACACTGAAGCGGTCGAAGGCCGCGCCTCGTGCCGTCGCAACCGCACTGCTGCCCGGCAACTGCGCCTTGGCCGTGGCGAACACGTCCGCCAAGGTGAGTTCGGCATTGGTCTTGAGCTGACGAACCTCCGCGTTCATGCCGCCACGTCCTGGTATTGCGCATATCCGGTTGCTTCAAGCTCCAGAGCAAGATCCTTGCCACCCGTGCGCACGATGCGGCCGGCCGCGAGCACGTGCACGATGTCGGGCACGATATAGTCGAGCAGGCGCTGATAATGCGTGATCACGACCATGCCGCGCTCGGGCGAGCGCAGGCGATTGACCCCGTTGGCGACGACTTTGAGCGCGTCGATGTCGAGCCCGGAATCGGTCTCGTCGAGCACGCACAACGACGGCTGCAACAACATCATCTGCAGGGTCTCGTTGCGCTTCTTCTCGCCGCCGGAGAACCCGACATTGAGCGGCCGCTTCAGCATGTCGACATTGATGTCGAGCGATTTGGCGATCTCGCGCACGCGCTTGAGCAACTCGGGCGACGATAATTCATCCTCGCCGCGCGCCTTGCGATGCGCGTTCAAGGCCGAGCGCAGGAAGTTCATGGTGGCGACGCCCGGGATTTCCAATGGGTATTGAAAAGCCAAAAACAGCCCGGCCACCGCGCGCTCGTCCGCCGCCAGATCGGTAAGATCGCGCCCGTTGAACAGGATCTCGCCGTCGGTCACCTTGTAGCCAGGCTTGCCGGCGAGCACATAGGACAAGGTCGACTTGCCCGCCCCGTTCGGCCCCATGATGGCGTGGACCTCGCCCTTGTTCACGATCAGGTCGAGACCGTTCAGGATCTTGCGGCCGTCGATTTCGGCGTGCAGGTTCTTGATTTCAAGCAGCGGCATTTTTCTGTCCATCCATCTTTTGGGCGTTCGTCCCCGCGAAAGCGGGGACCTAGCGGCTGGAGTCCCGCTTGCGCGGGAATAAGCGGTGCAAACGTCTACCCGACCGAGCCCTCCAATGAGATCGAGATCAGCTTCTGCGCCTCGACGGCGAATTCCATCGGCAATTGCTGCAGCACGTCCTTGACGAAGCCGTTGACGACGAGCGCGGTCGCCTCCTCCGCCGACATGCCGCGGCTCTGGCA
>DASZQT010000200.1:0-15812 GCA_035549515.1 Pseudolabrys sp.
CGCCGAGCGCATCCGTCACCGAGGCTGGCACCTCGCCGGCGGCGGCATCACTGACGATCCAGTACCAGTCGTCGAGCGTCTTCCAGCTCTCCTCCAGCCCCTTCACCGTCCAATCAATCGGTTGGCGGTAATGCGTGCGCAGCATGTTGAGGCGCACCACTTCGCCCGGCCAATCCTTCAGCAGTTCATGGATCGTCACGAAATTCCCCAGGCTCTTGCTCATCTTCTCGCCTTCGACCTGCAAGAAGCCGTTGTGCATCCAGTAGTTCGCCATCACCGGCGTGTGGAAGGCGCAGCGCGACTGCGCGATCTCGTTCTCGTGGTGCGGGAAGACGAGATCGATGCCGCCGCCATGGATGTCGAAGGTCTCGCCGAGATGCTTCCAGCTCATCGCCGAGCACTCGATGTGCCAGCCGGGGCGGCCCGGCGTCGCGATGCCGCAGGGCGACGGCCAGGCCGGCTCGCCCTCCTTCGAGGGCTTCCACAGCACGAAGTCCATCGCGTTGCGCTTGTAGGGCGCTACCTCGACGCGCGCGCCCGCGATCATCTCGTCAAGCGGACGTTTCGAGAGCTTGCCGTAGTCCGGCATCGACGAGACATTGAACAGGACATGATCCTCGGCGACATAGGCGCAACCCGCCTTTACCAGCCGCTCGATCAGTTGCTTCATCTCGGCGATATGCTCGGTCGCGCGCGGCTCGATGGTGGGCGGCAGGCAGCCGAGCGCCGCCACGTCGCTCTTGAAGTTCTGATAGGTCTGTTCCGTCAGCTCTCGGATGGTGATGCCGCGCTCGGCCGCGCGCGCGTTGATCTTGTCGTCGACGTCGGTGATGTTGCGCACGTAGGTGACGTGCTCAGGCCCGTAGAGATGGCGCAGCAGGCGGAACAGCACGTCGAACACGATCACCGGCCGCGCATTGCCGATATGGGCATAGTCGTAGACCGTCGGCCCGCACACATACATGCGCACATTCGCCGGATCGATCGGGGTGAACACCCGCTTCTCCCGCGTCAGCGTATCGTAGAGCTTGAGCTCCAAAGGCATCGGGACACCTGTCGGCCCCGCTGGCCGGGCGTCCTGCTATCTCGAGCGAGAGAAAAGACGGCCGCAGCCAGCGTGGTGCGCTAGCTAATAATCGTGCGGCAAATGCCGCAGATGGTGAAAAGGCGGCTCATCGGGGCCGCACAATGGTTGTTTCGGCGGATTCCGTCAAGTCAATAGCCGGCGCGTCCGCCTTTCCCGGCCCGGCGCCCCCGAAAACCCTTCGATCAGCGTAAGGTTAGGGCCAACTTAACGATTTTGATTGCATTCTAGCGTCGGCGCGGGATGCGCGCCGCCAATCCCACGATGGGCGACCCCATGCGGACTGTCCTTCTCAGCCTCGGCGCGCTCCTATGCCTCGCGCTCGCCACCGCCGCGCAGGCCGAGCGGCGCATGTTCATCATCGCCAACGATGCCGACGGCTACGGCGTCGACCGCTGCCTGGCCTCGGGCGAAAAGTGCGGCGCGGCCGCCGCCAACGCCTATTGCAAGACGCAACAGTTCGCGCAGGCCGCGAGCTACCGCAAGGTCGACCGCGACGACATCACGGGCGCAATTCCGTCCGACGCCTCCGGCGGCTGCCGGGGCGGGCGATGTGACAATATCGTGGCCATCGTCTGCACGCGCTGAACCGGAGCCCGCAAAGTTCCACTCGCTCGCGGCGGCGCTTTAAGCTGCGCGTCGCACGATAGGACGCTCTGCTTGGCTACCGATTGAGTTCCCCGCGCCACCGGGGTACCAATTGAGCGACCGTTGTCCGGCCGCTCAAGGCGCAATGCCCCATTCCCACGAAGACATGAAGCCAAAGCCCGACGAGGCAGCGCCCGCCGGCGCCGCCGAATGGCAATTGCGGCTTCTGGTGGCGGCCTCGTTGATCCTGCCGCTCGCGATTTTCACCATCGCCTCGTGGATTTCCTATCGCGAACATTTCGAACAGGCCGAGGACCGGCTGCAGCGCACCGCCACGGTGATGCAGGAGCATGCCGCCAAGGTGTTCGAGACCTTCGAAGTCACCGAACGCTACATGGAAGAGCTGTTCAACGACGTCAGCAATGACGAGATCCGCAAGAACGAAGCCGATTACAGCGCGCGCATCCGCAGCTTCATCAAGACGCTGCCGCAACTGCGCGACCTGTGGGTGATCGACGAGAACGGCCACCCGCTGGTGTCGGGCACGGTGTTTCCGATGCCGCGCGGCCTCGATCTGTCAGACCGCGCCTATTTCCAGGCGCAAAAACGCGACGATCCGGGCACCTATATCGGCGAGGTCGTGCATGCGCGCGCGGCCAACACCGATTTCTTCGCCGTCACGCGCAAGCGGCTGCTGCCGGACCGACGTTTTGGCGGGGTCTACCTGGTTTCGATCGTGCCGCAATATTTCAGTAACTACTACGCCACGCTGCCCGACAGCCGCGTCAACAATGCCGGCCTGTTGCGTGCCGACGGCGCCCTGCTCGCCCGCTATCCGGCGCTGCCGCCGCGAACCTCTATCCGCCTGCCCGCCGATTCGCCGGTGATGCGCGCCATCCACGAGTATCCGGAGGGCGGCCTGACGCGCGGCACTTCGGCGGTCGACGGCATCGATCGCATCGCCGCCTATCGCAAATTGCCCGGCAAACCCGTTTACGTTTTCGTCGGCATCGATGTCAGCACCATCGTTCACGAGTGGATGCGCGACATGTCGGTGCATCTTTACTTCGGCATTCCCGCGACCCTCGCGATGTTCACGCTCGCCTGGCTGACCTTGCGCAACACCCGCGGTGTGTCGGCCGCCTACGGGCAGTTGCGCGACGAGACCGTGCGCCGGCGGACCACCGAGCTCGCGCTGCGGCAGGCGCAAAAGATGGAAGCGGTCGGCCGGCTGACCGGCGGCATCGCGCACGATTTCAATAATCTGCTGACGGCCATCATCGGCAATGTCGAGCTGGCGCTGCCGCGCGTCGATCCGGCCGATGAGCGCATGATCCGCTGGCTCACCGCGGTGCGCCAAGCCTCGCTGCGCGCGGCCACGCTGGTGCAGCGCCTGCTCAGCTTCTCGCGCCAGCACCCGCAGGAGATCAAGCGCGTCGACATCAACCGGCTGATCGGCGAAATGTCCGAACTCCTGCATCGCACCATCGGCGAGACAATCCGGATCGAGACCGTGCTGGCGAGCGGCCTGTGGAAAACGGCGATCGATCCCAATCAACTCGAAAACGCCATCCTCAATCTCGCGGTCAATGCACGCGACGCCATGTCCGACGGCGGCAAGCTGACTATCGAATCCTCCAACGCCTATCTCGATGAGGCCTACACCGCGCGTGCCGGCGGCGACGTGAAGCCCGGGCAATATGTGATGGTGGCGGTGAGCGACACCGGCGCCGGCATGCCGGCGGACGTGCGCGAACATGCATTCGAACCGTTTTTCACAACCAAGCCCACCGGCGCCGGCTCCGGGCTTGGGTTGTCCATGGTCTACGGCTTCGTCAAGCAATCGAACGGACACATTCAGATCTATAGCGAGCCTGGCCAGGGCACCTCCATCAAGATGTATTTCCCGCGGCTCGACGGCGACGGCGCCTATCCCGACCGCGAAACGCCGGAGCGGCCGGTCGAGCCGCGCCCGGACCAGCATCATGAATGCATCCTGCTGGTGGAAGACGACGAGGACGTGAGCCGCTACGTGATCGAAGCGCTGTCGGAATTTGGCTATCGGGTCGAGCACGCCGGCACGGCGGCGGAAGCGCTCGTGATCTTGCAGAAGACGCCGGACATCGCCCTCTTGTTTACCGATGTCGTATTGCCCGACGGCATGAACGGACGCGAACTGGCGCGCGAGGCGAAAAAGCTCAGGCCCGACCTGCCGGTGCTGTTCGCGACCGGCTATACCCGCAACGCCATCATCCACCACGGCCGGCTTGACGCCGACGTCGAGCTGTTGACCAAGCCATTCACCACCGAGACGCTGGCGCGCAAGGTGCGGCAGGTGCTGGATCAGAAGGCGGGGTGATGGATGACTGCCAAAGGTAATGTCGATTGCAGGCATCAAACCTTGCGTCATGCGCGGGCGTAGCCGTTCGAAGAACGGCGTCGCTGCGCTCGCCTATGACCCGCGCATCCATGATGAGCCTCAACAGGCATAGAAGTGCGGCTTGAACTCGTCGGTCTGCCTCATGGATTGCCGGGTCAAGCCCGGCAATGACCGCGAACGATAGGTTGGTCCAGTCGAAATTCGCTCTATCCCGCCGCCTTCGCCAACGCGATGGCCTCGGTGAGCACATCCATGTCGCCGATATGATTGGCGAGGATCAGCGCCAGCCTGGTGTCGAGTTCGGCGGCCGCTTCCACGCTCAAGCCGCGGCGCGCTTCCACCAGCGCGCGATAGGCCGCATCCGGATCGGCAAAGCGCGAGGCGGTGACGAGCTTGCTCATCGCGCCCCCCCCATCGCGCGGTCGCGTGCGGCCTGAACCTTCGCGCGGTCGAACGAACGCCAGCGCGCGCACAGGTGCTGGTCGGGCCGCAAGAGATAGGTCGCGCCCGGCGTGGTGTCGAGCCGTTGCGCAATGGCGCCGGCGGTATCGATCATGTCCTCGCCGATGCAGAGCAGACGTATGCCCTCGGGCGGCAGCGGCGTAGCGCCGTCTTTCATATAGATCAGCGTGAACTCGCCGGCGATATTGTCAAGCAAGTGCGCCTCACCGCCCGCGCTCTTGCGCACCGGCGCGTCGGGCACCGGCGCGCCCAGTCTGGCGCTGCCCGCGAACATCTCTTCATCCGGCGTCGACAGGCTGGTCTCATAGACGGTCGCCACCGAGAGCCGGCCCGAATTGATCATGCGGCGCGCGAACTCGGCCTTGGGCGCGAGCGCCAGCACCGCATTGCGCAACTGCCGCTCGGCCGGCGTATGCGGCGCGATGAAATCGGTCGAGCGGGTGGAATGCGCGATGTTCTCGTCCGCCGCCTGGATGCGCTCGCGCTCGTAACTATCGATCAGCGACAGGTCCGCCTCGCCCTTGATGACGGCGGCGAGTTTCCACGCCAAGTTCTCCGCGTCCTGGATGCCCGAATTGGCGCCGCGCGCCCCGAAGGGCGAGACCTGATGCGCGGCATCGCCGATGAACACCACGCGGCCATGGACGAAGCGCTCGAGCCTGCGGCAATTGAACCGATAGATCGAAACCCATTCGAGCGTGAAGTCGCGCTCACCCAGCATCTTCTTTAGCCGCGCGGTGACGCGCTCCGGCTTCTGCTCCTCGACCACATCGGCGTCGGGCCCGAGTTGCAGGTCGATGCGCCAGACATTATCGGGCTGGCGATGCATCAGCGCCGATTGGCCAGTGTGGAACGAGGGATCGAACCAGAAGCGCCGCTCGGTCGGAAAGT
Organism: Pseudolabrys sp.; assembly: GCA_035549515.1. Classification (GTDB taxonomy): domain Bacteria; phylum Pseudomonadota; class Alphaproteobacteria; order Rhizobiales; family Xanthobacteraceae; genus Pseudolabrys. The sequence continues at coordinate 5,406 of DASZQT010000200.1, forward strand.
CCGCCGCCATCTTGATGTCGGCAATCAGGAACTTGTCCTCAAAGGTGACGCCGGAAAAAGTCAGACCCAAGAGGTCGCGCGTGGTCGAGCGCGCGCCGTCGGCGGCGACAAGCCATTCGGCATCCATCGTGTAAGGCCCGTCCGGCGTCTCGATGGTCAGCCGCACATGGTCGTTGTGCGGCTCGACACCGGCGAGCTTGTTCTTCCAGCGCAGATCGATCGTTTCGATCTCGCCGACGCGATCGACCAGCGCCTTTTCCAAATAATACTGCTGGAGATTGATGAAGGCCGGCATCTTGTGGCCGTCTTCCGGCAACAGGTCGAACGAGAACACCAGTTCGTCGCCGAGGAACACCTTGCCGAGCTTCCAGGTCACGCCTTGCGCCACCAGCTTCTCGCCGACGCCGAGGCGGTCGCAGATTTCCAGCGTGCGCTTCGACCAGCAGATGCCGCGTGAACCCTCGCCGATGCGGTCGGCATCGTCGATCAGCACCACCGGAATGCCGCGCTGTCCGAGATCGATTGCCGCGGCCAAGCCCACCGGTCCGGCGCCGACCACCACCACCGGACGGCGCACGGGCGTTTGCGCATCCTGGTCGGCGTTGCGTCGATAGCCGTAACCGAAGACGACTTTGCGTTCGTTGGTCGCGCTCAATCGTGGGCTCCCGGCCTCACATCAGCCTTGCAGCGCCGCCCACATTTCGCGGTCGCGCTCGGCGGTCCAGATCACCGGCCAGTCGATGCCGCGCGCTTCGTCATAGGCGCGCGAGACATTGAACGGCAGGCAATGCTCGTAGATCGCATAGGTGCTGAACTTCGGATCCATCACGACGCGCGCGGCATCGAAGGCTTCCTTCAGCGAGAGGCCCTTGGCCACGCTGTCCTTGGCGGAGCCGTACAGTGTCGAGAGGAAGTCGCTGGTGAGTTCGATGCCTTCCTGCACCATTTGCGGCGTGGTGAGCGCGGCGCCGCGGCCGGGCACCAGCGCACTGGCTTTCAGTTCGGCGAGATTGTCGAGCGTCGCCGGCCAGTCGGTGAAATGCGCATCGCCGCAATAGCAGGCCGATTTGTATTCGACGAGGTCGCCGGAGAACACCACGCCGGCGTCCGGCACCACGGCGATCACGTCGCCGGCGGTGTGGCCGCGCCCGATATGCATGATGCGCACCTCGCGCCGGCCGAGCCAGACCGAGATCTGGTCCGGGAACGTGATCGAAGGCCAGGTCAACCCTGGAATGGACTCGACCGCGCGGAACAGGCGCGGGAAACGGCCGATCTCGGAATCCATGTCCTGTTTGCCGCGCTCGGCGATCATGCCGCGCGTGGTGTCGGAGGCCAGAATCTCGGCGCCCTTGAAGGCGGAAGCACCCAGCACGCGCACGGCGTGATAATGCGTGAGCAGCACGTATTTGATCGGCTTGTCGGTCACCTTGGCGACGCGCGCGATCAGGTCCTCGGCCATGGCGGGCGTTGCCTGCGCGTCGATCACCATCACGCTGTCGTCGCCGACGATGACGCCCGAATTGGGATCGCCCTCGGCGGTAAAAGCATAAAGCCCGCTACCGATCTGATCGAACGAGACTTTCTTCTCGCCGAGGTCGCCGGTGGACGCAAAACCCTTGGCCGTCATGGCTCTGAAACCTTTCGTCGCTAGCGCGCTGACTTATGCGCGAGCGTAGCGTACCACGTCCTGCTCGATCGCGCCGAACACCGAGCGGCCTTGCCCATCGAGCATCTCGATGCGGACCTTGTCGCCGAATTTGAGGAACGGCGTCACCGGCTTGCCGGTGCGGATGGTCTCGACCGTGCGCTGCTCGGCGATGCAGGAATAGCCGAGCCCGCCCTCCTCGATCGGCTTGCCGGCGCCGCCATCGGCATCGCGATTCGACACCGTGCCGGCGCCGAGAATGGTGCCGGCGGAAAGCGCGCGCGTCTTGGCGGCGTGCACGATCAGCGTGGGGAAGTCGAATGTCATGTCGTTGCCGCAGATCGGCTTGCCGAACGGCTTGCCGTTGACGAAGGACAACAGCGGCAGATCGACCTTGGCGCCGTCGAAAGCGTGGCCGAGTTCGTCCGGTGTCACCGCCACCGGCGTGAAAGCGGAAGCCGGCTTCGACTGCACGAAGCCGAAGCCCTTGGCGAGCTCGGGACCGGTGATGTTGCGCAGCGTGACGTCGTTCACCAGCATGATGAGCTTGATCGCCTTGGCGGCCTCTTCGCGCGTCGCGCCCATCGGCACGTCGCTAAGGATCACGACCACCTCCGCCTCGAGGTCGATGCCCCAGGCCTCGTCGATCACCGGAATGGGATCGCGCGCGCCCAGCATCACGTCCGAGCCGCCCTGATACATCAGCGGATCGGTCCAGAACGAAGCCGGCACCTCGACGCCGCGCGCCTTGCGCACCAGCGCGACATGATTGACGTAGGCCGATCCGTCCAGCCACTGATAGGCGCGCGGCAAGGGCGCTGCGCATTTGGCCGGATCGAACGGCAGATGCGCGATGCGGTTTGCTTCCAGCGCATCGGCGATCTCGATCAGGCGCGGCTCGGCCGCGGCCCAATTATCGAGCGCGGCCTGCAATGTCGGCCCCACCGCGCGCGCATCGGCGCAACGCGTGAGGTCGCGGGAAACGACGACGAGGCGCCCATCGCGCCCGTCCTTGAGGGAAGCCAGTTTCATGAGGTCTACTTCGGATCGCGCCGGTTGGGGTCGAAATGCTTCTTCAGGCCGCTCCAGCAATCCATATAGTTGTCCTGCAGCGACGGCAATGTGGCGGCATATTTGGTGACGCGCTGGCGGAAGCGGGTCTCGAACATGAAGGCGAGCGTGTTCGACAGCTTCACCGGCTTGAGCTCGGCATTGCTGGCGTGCTCGAAAGCGTCGGCGTCGGGGCCGTGCGGCATCATCTGGTTGTGCAGGCTCATGCCGCCGGGCACGAAGCCCTCCGGCTTGGCGTCATAGACGCCGAACACCAGCCCCATGAATTCCGACATGATGTTGCGGTGATACCAGGGCGGCCGGAACGTGTTTTCCGCCACCATCCAGCGCTCGGGGAAGATGACGAAATCGATATTGGCGGTGCCCGGCGTCTCGGACGGCGAGGTCAGCACCGTGAAGATCGACGGATCCGGGTGGTCGAACAGGATCGCGCCCACCGGCGAGAAGCGGCGCAGATCGTATTTGTAAGGATAATAGTTGCCGTGCCAGCCGACCACGTCGAGCGGCGATTGCGTGAGCTCGGTTTTGAACAATTCGCCGCCCCACTTCACGAACAAAGTGTGCGGCCCCTCGACATCCTCGTAAGCCGCCACCGGCGCCAGAAAGTCGCGCGGATTGGCCAGGCAATTGGCGCCGATCGGCCCGCGGTCGGGCAGGATGAAGCCGCCGCCGTAGTTCTCGCAGACATAGGCGCGCGCCGGACCATCCACGAGCTCGACGCGGAAGATCACGCCGCGCGGGATCACGCAGATTTCGCCGGGCTCGATCTCGATCGTGCCGAATTCGGTGCGGAAGCGCAGCCGCCCCTCCTGCGCCACGATGAGGAATTCGCCGTCGCTGTTGAAGATATGCTCGCGCGTCATCGAGCAGGTGACGAACAGGAGATGCGCGGCCATGCCGGCCATGCCGTCGACATCGCCGGCCGTGGTGACGGTGGCGAGACCGCCGACGAAATTGAGCTTGGCGTCCGGAATCGGGGTCGGCGACCAGCGCATCTGCACGAGCGGCAATTCGCTGTCCTCGCGCGTCGGCGCCGTGCGCCACAGGCCCTTGTCGATACGTTCGAAGCGGCCGTTGTGCCGCACGGTCGGGCGGATGCGGTAAAGCCAGGAGCGCTGGTTGGAGGACTGCGGGGCGGTGAACGGCGAGCCCGAAAGCTGCTCGGCATAGAGGCCGTAATTGCACTTCTGCGGCGAGTTGCGACCGACCGGCAGCGCGCCGGGGAGTGCCTCCGTTTCGAATGTATTGCCGAAGCCGGACATATAGCCGGGCGCCATTGTGTTTTCTCCCGCGACAAAAATTAGTTGGCGCTATATTAGTTTCTCTTGCAACCAACGTCAATAAACCGACATGCGGTGCAGCTTAGAACATTTCCAAATTCGTTGCACCCGGTCGCAAGTTCGGCCAATGTTCACGCCATGCGCGAAGCACCCGTGGACGACGGGGCTTCGGGCGCCAGGGGGGCTTAAGCAGCAGCGGCCACGATGACCGAAGAGAGTGCGCAACGCGAGGCGAGCCCGCCGGAGGCCGCGCTCAAGCTGGAACATTTCCTGCCCTATCGGCTCAATGTCTGCGCCAGCCTGGTGTCGCAGGCGCTCTCGCGCGTCTACGCCGACCGCTACAAGATCGGCGTGCCCGAATGGCGCGTGCTGGTCACCCTCGGCGAGTTCGGCGCCATGACCGCCAAGGCCATCGGCAAGCACACCCACATGCACAAGACCAAGGTGTCGCGCGCGGTCGCGCTCTTGGAGCGGCGCAAGCTGATCGTGCGGCGCGCCAACCGCGCCGACCTGCGCGAAGCCTTCCTGTCGCTCACCCCGGCCGGCAACGACATCTATAGCGAGCTTGCGCCGATCGCCCTCGACTTCGCCGAGCGGCTGATGGGCAGCGTCGACGCCGCCGACCGACCGGCGCTCGACCGCGCGCTCACCAAGCTCACCGAGCGCTCGGCGCAGCTTGCCGCCGAGGTCGCCAAGGGCCGCGGCGGCGGCTGACATTGGTTTCGACGGCTCGACGCCACGCGGCTCCAGCATCGCGCGTTGGCGACTGCGATGAGCATGCGTCGGCCGACAAGCGTTCTGGAACCCAGGTCCGCTAGACGCCGGCGCGGCCCCTGGGCGAGACCGGGTTCATCCCCTTCAAATCGGCGTCACTCGAAGTGCGCGGCGCGTGTCCGGTCACCCGGCTGAACACGCGAGAGAAGGCGGTGGCGCTCCGGTAGCCGACCTGCAGCGCCACGCTTTTGACCGGCTTGCCCCTCGCGAGAAGCTGGCAGGCAACCGTCATGCGCCAGGCCGTCAGATAGTCGATCGGCGTCTGGCCGATCCGGGTCCGGAAATGCTCGGCGAACCGGGTGCGTGACATGCCGGCGATCCTGGCGAGATCGTCCAGGGTCCATGACCTCTTTGGCGCCTCGTGGATTGCGGTCAGCGCCTTGGCAAGGCGAGGATCGGCGAGGCCGGCAAGCACACCGGTCTCGACCTTGCCGCTCTCGACGACCTGGCGCACGATCAGGATCAAGAGATAGTCGAATAGCCGGTCGAGTGCTTCCTGGCGGCCACCTTGTTCGGCGAATGCCTCGCCGAGAATGAGAGTGCAGATCGGCGCCAGCGCAGGATGCGACGCCAGCGGCAAGACCACGAGTTCAGGCAGGCCACGGCCGATCGGGTTGCCCTCGGCGCTGCCAAGTTCGACGGTCGCGCACACCAGATCGGCGCCGCGCTCCGGATTGACGACGAAACTGTGGACCCGACCGCGCGGGAAAAACAGCAGGGTCGGCTTATCAAACTGAAGGTCGCTCTGCCCCGTCTGGACGAGGGTCAGCTTGCCGTCCTTGAGAAAGTGCAAGTGACCCCCATCGGGATATTGCACCGTCTTGCACAACGTCCCTGTGAAGAAGGTCCGAGCCCTCGGCGTGGCGTGGGCGAACAGGGCGGCGAAAGGGTCCATTGGGACGATCGGCAATGTCCTTGGCACCAACTATCACCCTTAGTTCTTCATACAGGCAGCGTGCAAGCGCAAATGGCTAAGGAGGAACTCTCATGAAAGCGATCATAGTGACCGACCAGGCTGCCGGAACCGCCGGGATGAAGCTGGCCGAGCGACCGGAACCGCAGGCCGCGATCAACGACGTCGTCGTTCGGGTTCATGCGTCTGGATTTGTCGGCACCGAATTGGGTTGGCCTTCGACCTGGACCGATCGCCTCAGCCGCGGCCGGACTCCCACGATCCCCGGGCACGAACTGGCTGGCGTGGTCACGGCCCTCGGCTACGGCACGACGGGTCTGTCTGTGGGCCAGCGGGTGTTCGGCCTGAGCGACTGGTATCGCGATGGTACCCTGGCCGAGTACGTGGCGATCGAGGCGCGCAACCTCGCGCCGCTCCCGGGCGACGTCGACTTTACGGTGGGCGCGAGCCTTCCGATCTCAGGCCTGACCGCATGGCAGGGACTGATCGTGCACGGCCGCCTTCAGGCAGGACAGCGTGTGATCGCGCACGGCGCGGCCGGCGCGGTCGGGTCGATGGTGACGCAGCTCGCGCGTGAGTTCGGCGCCTATGTGATCGGCACCGGACGCGCCGCCGACCGCAAGGCCGCACTCGACTTCGGCGCAAACGAGTTCATCGATCTCGACAACGAGGCCCTCGAAGACGTTGGCGCCGTCGATCTGGTGTTCGATCTCATCGGCGGCGACATCGGCAAGCGATCCGCTCGCCTGGTTCGGGCCGGCGGTACGCTGGTGTCGATCGTCGGACCGTCCGAGGTTCGGCCGGTCGACGGCATCGCCATCGACTTCGTTGTCGAGTCCGATCGCGCCCAGCTCGGCGAGATCGTCCAGCGCGTGCGGGATGGCCGGCTGCGGACGAATATCGGCACCGTCGCGTCCCTCGACGACGCGGTCGCCGCTTTCAACCCGACCCAGCGGCGCCCAGGAAAGACGATCATCCGCGTTCATCCGTGACGACAAGGGGTGAGCCGGCCGGTTCCCGCGCCAAGCGGCCGCGCGGGACCGGCGTCTGCGCCGAAAACAGCATCCCGGCCGTTCTGCACAGATCACGCGCCCCCATCGCGGCCGGGTACCCCCCGGGCACGATTCCGAGTAGTAAATGACCGGCGAGGTCAGCCGTTCAAGTCCGGGGGCAGGTTCCGTGAAGCTCTACACTTATTTCCGCTCGTCAGCCGCCTATCGCGTGCGCATCGCGCTCAATCTCAAGGGCCTGCCCTATGAGATGGTGGCGATTCATCTCACCAAGGACGGCGGCCTGCAGCACAAGGCCGAATTCCACGCCGTCAATCCGCAGGAGCGGGTGCCGGCGCTCGCGCTGTCGAGCGGCGACGTGCTGACCCAGTCGCTCGCCATCATCGAATATCTCGACGAGATCGCGCCCGAGCCGCCTTTGCTGCCGGCCGACAGCCTGCAACGCGCCAAGGTGCGCGCGCTGGCGCAGATCGTGGCCTGCGACATCCACCCGCTCAACAACCTCATCACGCTGCAATACCTAAGGCGCGCGCTCAAGCAGGAGCAGGCCGAGATCGATGCCTGGTATCATCATTGGGTGATCGAGGGCTTCAAGGCACTCGAGGCGATGCTGGGACCTGGGCCTTATGCCTGTGGCTCGCATGTGACGCAGGCCGATGTCTGCCTGGTGCCGCAGGTGTTCAATGCGCGGCGCCTGAAAGTTCCGTTGGAGGCGTTCCCCAAGATCGTCGCGGTCGAGCAGGCCTGCCTCAAGCTCCCCGCCTTCGACAAGGCACGGCCGGAAAACCAGCCGGACGCGGAGTGATACCGAATCCGGGGCTCGTCATTGCGGGACGCGAGCGCAGCGAGCGGGCCCGGAATCCAGAACCGGGCTCAGCGCTTGTTTCTGGATTCCGGGTTCGCCGCTTCGCTGCGCCGCGGAATGACGGGAACTGATCAGCCGGATGCGGAGTGACGCGGCCGGGCGGGCCTGCTAGAGAGGCGCCGCACCCCGCCCCTCCTCCCGTCACCGACAAGCGAATCGAGCCCGTGGCAGCACCCCACCTTGTCCGCGCCGTCTTGTGGATGGTTGGCGCCCTGCTGTCGTTTTCCGCGATGGCGGTGTCGATCCGGCAATTGTCGGCGGGCGGGCTGAACATTTTCGAGATCCTCGCCATCCGCAGCGGCGTGGCGCTGCTGGTGTTGTTCATCCTGCTCGCGCTGCGTCCGGAGCTGCGGCCCTACGCGCTGCCGCGGCGCATGAAACTCAATCTCCTGCGCAACACGGTCCACTACGCCTCGCAATTCGCCTGGGCGGTGGCGCTCACCATGCTGCCGCTCGCCATGGTGTTCGCGCTCGAATTCACCATGCCGGCCTGGACCGCGATCCTGGCGGTCTGGCTGCTGGGCGAGAAGATGACGCCGAGCCGGCTCGGCGTGGTGGTGCTCGGCCTCATCGGCGTGCTGGTGATCCTGCGGCCGGGCATCGCGAGTTTCAATCCAGCCGCCATTCTCGTGCTGATGGCGGCCTTCGGCTATGCCGTCACCATGATCGCGACCAAGAAACTGACGGCCACGGAGACGACCTTTGGCATCATTTTCTGGATGGCGGCGATCCAGTTTCCGCTCTCGCTGATCGGCACCGATCCGAGCGTCTATCTGCATCTGGGAATGCGCCACATTTTGCCCGCAATCGCGGTCGGCGTGGCGGGCCTGAGCTCGCATTTCTGCCTGAGCAACGCCTTCCGCGCCGGCGACGCCACCCTGGTGGTGCCGCTCGATTTCATGCGCATACCGCTGATCGCGGTGGTGGGCTGGGCGTTCTACGGCGAGCGGCTCGATGTCTTCGTGCTGTTGGGCGCGCTCATCATCATTTCCGGCGTCTTGTGGAATCTGCGCGCGGAAAGCGCGCGGACGCGCTGACGTGCCGACCTCGCGCCGCCATAATTTTCCCGTTAGAGTGCCGGCCATGAAGGATTTTCTCGTCGAATCGGCCTGTTCCGCCGCCTTGGCCGCCGCGCTTTCGCTCGCCGCCTGCGCGGGCGCGCTGGCGCAGGCCCCGAACCCCGCCTGTCAGCAGCTCGAAGGGCAATTGACGGCGATCGATCGCGGCAATGCCGATCCGGCGCGCGCGGCCGAGCTCAAGCGCATGGAAGACGCGGTCAACAACCAGCAGTTCCAGGTCGACCGGCTGGTGTCGCAGGGCCGCCAGATGGGCTGCGAGAATTCCGGCCTGTTCTCGATCTTCAGCAACCCGCCGCCGCAATGCGGCCCGCTCAACCGGCAGATCGGCCAGCAGCGCAATACGCTCGAGCGCATGCAGAACCAGCTCGAGCAGATGCAGGGCGGCACCACCCAGCGCGCGGCGCAGCGCCAGTCGCTTCTGATCGCGCTCGCCAACAATAATTGCGGCCCGCAATATCGCTCGGCCGCGCTCGCCGGCCAGCAGGGCGGCTTCTTCGACCGCTTGTTCGGCAACAGCACCAACAACGGCAACATCATCAACAACACGCCGGCCGGCCCCATGGGCGGCACCTACCGCACGATCTGCGTGCGCACCTGCGACGGCTATTATTTCCCGATCTCGTTCGCGACCACGCCGGATCGTTTCCGCGACGACGAGCAGGCCTGCCAGCGCATGTGCCCGGCGGCGGAAGTCCAACTCTACACCTATCACAATCCGGGCGAGGAAGTGTCGCAGGCGGTCTCGCTCAACGGCCGCCTTTACACCGAGCTGCCGACCGCCTTCCAATATCGCAAGGCGCTCAACCCGGCCTGTAGCTGCCGTCGTCCGGGCGAGAGCTGGGCCGACGCGCTGAAGGCCGGCGGCGTCGACATGACGGTCGCGCCCGGCGACGTCATCGTTAACGAGCAGAATGCCAAGCGCATGTCCCTGCCGCTGCGCGGCGCCGACGGCAAGCCGATCCGTTACGATCCGCGCGTCAAGACGACGCCCGCCGCGCAGCAGCCCGCGACGCCTGCGGCGCAGGCTCCGGCCGATACCGATCCGGCCAAACGCCAGGTACGTACGGTCGGCCCGACCTTCCTGCCGGCGCGCTGATGGGTCAGAAATCCACCGCTTCGGTGCGCGTCGGCTTGGCGGCGGCGATCAGCGAATAATCCGGCGCCGGCAGCGGCGTGCCGGGATCGCGGAATCGATTGGTGATCGGATAGCGGCGGTCGCGGCCGAAATTCTTCAGCGTGACCTTCACGCCGGGCGCCGCCTGGCGGCGCTTGTATTCGGCGATGTTGAGCATGCGCTCGACGCGCACCACGGTCTCACGCGGAAACCCTGCCGCCACGATCTCGGCGATCGGCTCCTCGCGCTCGACGAGGCGCTCCAGGATCGCATCGAGCACGTCGTAGGGCGGCAGCGTGTCCTGGTCCTTCTGGTTCTCGCGCAGCTCCGCCGTCGGCGGCTTGGTGATCACCCGCTCCGGAATGACGACGCCCGCAGCCCCGAGCGCACCGACGGGGCGCCAGCGGTTGCGCAGGCGAGAGAGGCGGAACACCTGCGTCTTATAGAGGTCCTTGACCGGATTGAAGCCGCCGTTCATGTCGCCATAGAGCGTCGCGTAGCCCGTCGACATCTCCGACTTGTTGCCGGTCGTCACCACCATCAGGCCGAATTTGTTGGAGATCGCCATCAGGATGACGCCGCGGGCGCGGGCCTGCAAATTTTCTTCGGTGACATCGCGCTGCACCTTGCCGAAGATATCAGCCAACGAAGCC
>DASZQT010000201.1:0-1566 GCA_035549515.1 Pseudolabrys sp.
GGGGCCGAGTCGGCGCTGGTCACGCGCGAGCGCCATCGCCACGCGCTGGAGGCGACATTGGCCGCCTTGCGCCGCGCGCTCGATCCGGCCTTGCATGGTCGCGAGGACCTGCTGAGCGAGGAACTGCGGCTCGCCGCCCAGGCGCTCGGCCGGCTGACCGGCCGCGTGGACGTGGAAGACGTTCTGGATGTGATTTTCCGCGATTTCTGCATCGGGAAATAGCGGTGCCCGATGTTTCACGTGAAACATTCCGGTCTTTGACGCGTCCTGCGGACTCCGGTACAAGCGCGCCATTCGTGAGATCGGCATGAACATCATGTTCGACGTCATCGTCATCGGCGGCGGCCACGCCGGCTGCGAAGCCGCGGCCGCTTCCGCGCGCATGGGCGCACGCACGGCGCTGGTGACGCATCGCTTCGCCACCGTCGGAGCGATGTCGTGCAATCCGGCGATCGGTGGTTTGGGCAAGGGTCATCTGGTGCGCGAGATCGATGCGCTCGACGGGCTGATGGGCGGCGCCGGCGACGCCGGCGGCATCCAGTTCCGCGTACTCAACCGGCGCAAAGGTCCGGCGGTGCGAGGGCCACGCGCCCAGGCCGACCGCAAGCTCTATGCCGCAGCAATGCAGGCCGCGATCCGCTCCACGCGAAATCTCGACGTGATTGAGGGCGAGGCCGACGATCTGCTGCTCAATGGCGGCCAAGTCTGCGGTGTTCGGTTGGCTGATAGCCGCGAGATCGCGGCCGCCGCAGTGATTCTGACCACGGGAACATTTCTGCGCGGCCTCATCCATATCGGCGACAAGCAGATCCCGGCCGGCCGGGTCGGCGAGGCGCCGGCAATGGGTTTATCGAAGACCCTGGAGCATGTGGGTTTCGTGCTCGGCCGACTGAAGACCGGGACTCCGCCCCGCCTCGATGGCCGCACCATCGATTGGCAAGCGCTGGAAATGCAGCGGGGCGATGATCCGCCCGAGGCGTTTTCGATGCTGACGAAGAAGATCATGATGACGCAGATCGAGTGCGGGATCACCCGCACGGTCGCGGCGACGCATGAGATCATCCGCGCCAATGTGCATCGTTCGCCGATGTATTCCGGCCAGATCGCCAGCCGGGGCCCCCGGTATTGCCCCTCCATTGAAGATAAGATCGTCAAGTTCGGCGAGCGCGACGGCCATCAGATCTTCCTGGAGCCGGAAGGGCTCGACGATCACACCGTTTATCCGAACGGGATTTCCACCTCGCTGCCGGAAGAGGTGCAGCACGCCCTGGTCGCCACGATCCCGGGGCTGGAAAAGGCGCAATTCATCCGGCCGGGCTATGCCATCGAATACGACTATATCGATCCGCGCGAGCTGAAGCCCACCTTGGAAACCAAGCGGCTGCCGGGCCTGTTCCTGGCCGGTCAGATCAACGGGACCACCGGCTATGAAGAAGCTGCGGCACAGGGCCTTCTCGCGGGTCTGAATGCGGCGGCAATGGCTGGCGGGAGCCCCGAAATCGTATTTGATCGCGCCGAGGCCTATATCGGCGTGATGGTCGACGACCTGGTGACCCGCGGCGTGAC
>DASZQT010000202.1:0-4449 GCA_035549515.1 Pseudolabrys sp.
GCGTCGCGAGTGGCGATTTCGCGCTAAGGAATGAGCAATAATTGAGTGACCCTGTTCTTGACCGATTTGAAGGCACAATTACAGGCAGTCAAAAGGGCTGGAAGCCCTTGAATTTATGGTGCTGCCGGAGTGGATTGAACACTCGACCTCCCCCTTACCAAGGGGGTGCTCTACCACTGAGCTACGGCAGCATGAGGTAGCGCGCGGCCAGCGGGGGCCGGCGCGAACGCGGCGGAAACTGCCACAGGCGCCACCCGAAAAGCAAGGCAATGCTCCAACTTGCCGCCAGGGTTACCCCAGCGATAATGCATCCATGGCGCAGACGGGCAAGAATGACGGGGATGACCGCAAGACCGGGCGGTCCGGGGCACGCGAAGAGCGGCTGAAGGCGGCTTTGCGGGAGAATCTGCGCCGTCGCAAGGCGCAGGAACGGGCCCGGAAACCCGCTCCGGCCGCGGGCGAGGCGGCCCCTCAGCAACCTTCCGATCGGGATTCGCGCTGATTCGCCGCCGATGGGACCGGACTTTCGCCGCATTTGCCCGGCGAATGACAGGTAACCTTCCGGCACTTTAGGCTTTGCAGGAGGGGCCCTCCGGTCCATAGGATCGCGGGACCACAAGGAATTGCCGGCTGGCCGGCAGGGGCGACTATGGATCGGATACGCATCGTCGGCGGTGAGCGGCTCAACGGCACGATTCCGATCTCGGGGGCGAAAAACGCCACGCTCCCCCTGATGATCGCAAGCCTGCTCACCGAGGAAACGCTGATCCTCGATAACGTGCCGCGGCTGGCCGACGTGGTCCAGCTCCAGCGCATCCTGGGCAATCACGGCGTCGACATCATGATCGCCGGCAAGCGGGCCGGCGAAAACGGCGACAACGGCCGCACCATCCACATCTCGGCCAAGACCATTGTGGACACCACCGCGCCCTATGAGATGGTGTCGCGGATGCGCGCGAGCTTCTGGGTGATCGCGCCTCTGGTCGCCCGCATGGGCGAGGCCAAGGTGTCGATGCCGGGCGGCTGCGCCATCGGCACGCGGCCGGTCGACCTGCTGATCATGGCGCTGGAGAAGCTCGGCGCCGACATCGAGATCGAAGGCGGCTATGTGATCGCGCGCGCGCCCAAGGGCCTGCGCGGCGGCGAGATCAAATTCCCCAAGGTCACCGTCGGCGGCACGCATACCGCGCTGATGGCGGCCGCGCTCGCGCATGGCACCACCGTGATCGAGAACGCGGCGCGCGAGCCGGAAATCGGCGATGTCGCCGATTGCCTCAACAAGATGGGCGCGAAAATTTCCGGCGCCGGCACCTCGCGCATCGTGGTGGAGGGCGTGCCGCGACTTTCCGGCACGCGCCATTCCGTCTTGCCCGACCGCATCGAAACCGGCACCTATGCCATGGCGGTGGCGATGACCGGCGGCGACGTGCTTTTGCAGAATGCGCGGCCGGAACTGTTGCAGGCCGCGCTCGACGTGCTGGCGCAGGCCGGCGTCACGGTGACGCCGACCAACGAGGGCGTGCGCATCGCGCGCAACGGCGCCGGCCTCGAGCCGGTCAATGTGTCGACCGCGCCGTTCCCGGGCTTTCCCACCGATTTGCAGGCGCAACTGATGGCGCTGATGACGCGCGCCAAAGGCACCTCGCACATCACCGAGACCATCTTCGAAAACCGTTTCATGCATGTGCAGGAACTGGCGCGCTTAGGCGCGCGCATCCATCTCGACGGCGATACCGCCACCGTCGAGGGCGTCGCGCGGCTGAAGGGCGCGCCGGTGATGGCGACCGACCTGCGCGCCTCGGTGTCGCTGGTGATCGCCGGGCTTGCCGCCGAAGGCGAAACCACGGTCAACCGTGTCTATCACCTCGACCGCGGTTTCGAGCGGCTCGAGCAGAAGCTGGCCGCCTGCGGCGCGGCGATCGAGCGGCTCAGCGAGTGATGGCGGCGGGTGGCGGTGCGCGGCGGCCTATGCGCCGGAATCGCACGAGGCTTGTACCGGCGGCATCCCGGCGGCTATACCGCTTGAACTGCTGTTACTCACCTTCCGTCTGCCGAGGCTGATGCAATGAGTTTGGATGCCCCCGCCGCCGATGCGCGCGCGGTTTCCTGGCCGCGCAAGACGCGCGCCGAGGAACTGCGCCTGCAACTCGCCGACGAAATTGTGCGGGGCACGTTCGCGCCCGGCGCGCCGCTCGACGAACTCACCTTGGCGCGGCGATTCAGCGTCTCGCGCACGCCGGTGCGCGAGGCGATCCGGCTGTTGGCGGCGAGTGGCCTGGTCGAGGTGCGCGCGCATCGCGCCGCCGTGGTGGCGCGCCCGAGCGAAGAGCAGCTCGCCGGCATGTTCGAGGCCATGGCCGATCTGGAGGCCATGTGCGCCGGCTATGCCGCCGAACGCATGACCGGCCCGGAACGGCGCGCCTTCGAGGACATACACGAAAAGCTGCGCGTGCTGATCCAGAGTGGCGATCCGCAGCGCTATCACGAGGTCAACGAGGCGTTTCACGCCGCGATCTATGCCGGCGCGCACAACAGCTATCTGGCCGACCTCGCGCTGGCGACGCGCGCGCGCGTGCAGCCGTTCCGCCGCGCGCAATTTCGCAATCTCGGCCGGCTGGCGAAGTCGCATGTCGAGCACGCCCGCGTGGTGGAGGCGATCCTGCGCGGCGAGCGCGCGGCGGCCTCGCAGGCGATGTATGCGCATATCGTGACGGTGCGCGACGAATATGAGACGTATGCGGAGTCGGTGTAGCGGGCAGCGAGCACGTTGCCACACGCTCCGCTCATTCCCGCGCGCAGACGTCGGGTTTACCCGATGTCTGCCATTTAATGCGCGCAAGTCGGCTACAGCCGACTTGCGATGGGAATCCAGCGCTGGGTCCCCGCTTTCGCGGGGACGAACGGAACTGGTGATGGCGCTCCAATCTAACTCACCGCTTCCCGCTGCTTGCCCCGCCGCACCGCGACGATCTCCGCCAGGATCGAGATCGCGATTTCGTCCGGCGTGATGGCGCCGAGATCGAGCCCGGCCGGCGCCTTGAGCCTCGCCAGCCGTTCAGGCGCGACGCCGCGCTCGGCCAGAGTTTTCTTCAGCACCTCGGCCTTGCGCCGGCTGCCGACAAAGGCGACGTAGTCGGCTTCCACTGCCAAAGCCGCGAGCAGCGCGGCCTCGTCGCCGCGTCCTTGCGTCGAAACGATCACGAAGCGCGAACCGGCTTCATCCACCGGCAGCGCATAGCCTTCGATGCGCCGGTCGACCTCGCCGAACGCACCTTGCTCGGCGGCCGGCGCGCAAGCGGTGACCGCGAAGCCGCCGCGCCGCGCGAAATCGGCGATGGCGACCGCCACCGGGCTCGAACCGCAGATGACGACCTGCGGGCGTGGCAGCACCGGCTCGACGAAAATATCCATGGTGCCCTGGCTCGGGCACATGTTCTTGGCGAAGCGCACGCCGCCTTGCTCGTCGCCCGCTTTGTGGCCCTGCTCATCGAGCGCATCGGGCGGCTGCACCGATACGAGTCGCGACTGGCCGTCGGCGAGCGCGTCCTTGGCCGCCTTGATGACGGCCGCGCGCGCGCAGCCGCCGCCGATCCAGCCTTCGGTGATGCTGCCGTCGGGCAGGATCACCGCCTTGGCGCCGGCCTTCGCCGCGGTGGCGGCGACCGTGCGCACCACGGTCGCGAGCACGAAGGGCTCGCCGGCTTCCTTGCGCGTGGAGATGATGTCGAGAATGTCGGAGGCATGTCGCATGGTCATATCCTCGCAAGATAGGGCTCGAGCGCGGCCAGGCTTTCGAGATTGTGCGCCGGCGCGAACAGATCGACATAGGGCAGGGCGGCCTGCATGCCGCGCGCGGCCGGCGTGTAGTCGCGCCAGCCGATCAGCGGATTGAGCCAGACGATGCGGCGGCAGCGCTGGCGCAGCCGGCGCATCTCGCGCGCGAGCTGCTCAGGCTCGCCGGTATCGTAGCCGTCGGAGACGATCATCAACGCGGTGCGCGAATTGATGACGCGGCGCGCGTGCCAGCGATTGAAGGTGGCGATACTCTCGCCGATCCTGGTGCCGCCGCCGATGCCTTGCGCCATCAATGCCAATTTGTCGATGGCGCGCGCCACGTCGCGGTCGCGCAACGAGGCCGAGACATGCGCGAGCCTTGTGTGGAAGACGAAAGCCTCCGCCTCGCGGAAGGCATCGACGATGCCGTGCAGGAAGCGCACGAAGAAGCTGGTGTAGAGATTCATCGAGCCGGAGGCGTCGAGCAGCACCACCAGCCGCAGCGGTTTGTCGCGGCGGCGGCGGAAGGCGAGGTCGATCGGCGCGCCGCCATGCGCGACGCTGCGATGGATGGTGCGGCGCAGGTCGAGCCTTCGGCCGCGCCGGCCGATGCGCTCGCGCCGCACGATGCGAGCGCGCATGACGCGGGCGAGCCGCTCGGCGAGCGCTTCGGCC
>DASZQT010000203.1:0-4643 GCA_035549515.1 Pseudolabrys sp.
TCACACGATCGGGATCGCCCATATAGACGGCGCGGTCGGCATAGGCGCGGCGCATCGCCTCGATCGTATAATGCAAAGCCTCGTCGCCACGCCCGAGCTTGCCGAGGTCGTAGCCCTCCAGAATGTTGAGCATCTCGATCAGCGCCACGCCGCCCGCTTCGCGCACGGCGCGCGCGATCGCCTCGGCCACGTGCCCTTCGTAAAAGCCGCTCGGTCCGCCTTCGGCGATGGCGCGCAGCGTGTCGGCGAGATCGAACTGGATCAGCCGGTCGCCTTCCTGCATCGGCTGGTCGCCATTGAAGAAGATGTTCTGCGACGATGGCCAGCGCTTGAGCCGGTCGCGCGATTGCGGCAGCGAGTCGGCGAGATCGTCCTCGACCGGGAAACCCTTTTCCGCGAGATCGATCGCCGGCGCGATCAGGTCGGCAAGCGAGAGTTTGCCGGAACCGTATTCCTTCGCCGCGAGCGCGAGACCCGCGACGGTGCCGGGCACGCCGACCGCGAGCCCGGAATCGCGCGACTTCTTCGCATCGGGATTGCCCTGCGCGTCGAGGAACATGTCCTTGGTGGCGGCGGCCGGCGCGGTCTCGCGATAATCGATGCTGGTGTTGCGGCCATCCGCCAGATGGATGACCATGAAACCGCCGCCGCCGAGATTGCCGGCGCGCGGATAAGTCACCGCCATCGCAAAGCCCACCGCGACGGCCGCATCGACCGCATTGCCGCCGCGATCCAAAATCTCAACACCGATGCGGGCGGCGCGCTGTTCCTGCGCCACCACCATGCCGTTGCGCGCGACGATGCCTTGCGCGGGCGGGATGGTGCGCAGCGTGGTCGCGAGCTGCGGCTGCGATTGCGCCAGCGCGAAGGCGCCGGCGAAGAGGGCGAGGGTAAAGGCGACAATATGAACGAGGCGGGTCATTGATGAGTCTTCACACGCGCACCTTACGTCGTCCTCGCGGAAGCGGGGACCCAGCACTCCGCAGCCTATCGAGAGGACACGGCGTACTGGATCCCGGGCCTCGCTTCGCTATTGCTCGCTTGGCCGGGACGACAGCCATCCTTCACCTCGCCTGCCCATGATACACGACATTCGGCCGCATGTCGGTGGCCGAGGCGATCCGGTTCGACATGCTGAAGAAGCCGACAACCGCCGAAATATCCCAGATGTCGCGATCGGAGAAACCGGCACGGCGCAGGCGCTCGCGGTCGCTCTCCTCCACGCTCCACGGCTGCAGCGTGAGCTTGACCGCGAAATCGAGCATCGCGCGCTGGCGCTTGCCGACGCGCGCGACGCGATAATTCATCACCATTTGGTCGCCGAGCAGCGGATTGCCGGAATATTGCCGCACGGCGGCGCCGTGCGCGACGAGACAATAATAGCAGCGGTTCTGCGAGGACACCGCCACCGCGACCATCTCGCGATCGAGCTTCGAGAGCCCGCTCTCGCCCAGCATCAAATCGTTGTACATGGCGACGAAGGCTTCGAGCTTCACCGTGTCGAAGGCGTAGGCGACGAGCACGTTCGGAATGAAACCGAGCTTGTCCTGGCATTTCTTGAAATAGGTCTCCATGGCCGGCGAAAGTTTGCCGGCCGGCAGGTTGAGCGCGATCACCGGCGTATCGTCGGGCGCGGCCGGCAGCGGTTTCACCGCCGCCGCGGCTTTGGCCGGCGCGGTTTTGCCGGTGGGTGTTTTGATGGCCGGTGTTTTGATGGCCGGCGCCTTGCCCGCCGGTTTCAGCGATTTTTGCGGCTTGCCCAAGTTCCTGCCCATGTTCTCGCCCTGTTACAAGCGCGTTACTTGCGCGTTTCCCCGTTGCAGACTACATGCTTCCAGGGGCTGGCGATACGAGTCCGCGATCCATTTTTCGTGTTCACTGTCAGCATCTTAAGGCCGAAGCGCGGGAACGTCTGGAACCCGCGTCACCACCGCGTCATCAATTGCTGGCTCCCTCTCGACGCCGCCGCGCGGAACGTGAACACTCCGCCCTTACCTCCACTTATTTGCCGGAAGCTGTGCGAGGTCTCCCATGACGAATGAACGATCCAGCCGCGAAGACGAGGGCTTGGCCCAGGCTATCGTAGAGGACGTCGGAGCCACATTGTCCGGAGCGAATACCGCCATCCCGGCCGACTTCGTGACGCAGCTTTTCGGCCACAGCGTGACGGAGGACCTGGTGCGCTATGGCACCGCCGATCTTGCCGCGCTTGCGGAACGCACCTGGAATTTCCTCGCCGAGCGGCAGCCAAACACGCCGAAGATCCGTTGCGAGTCGGTTGCACTCTCCCACTCCGGCCCGCTCACCTCGATCACGGTGCTCGAGATCGTCAACGACGACATGCCGTTCCTGTTCGATTCGGTGATGGGCGAGCTGGCCGAGCGTCACCTGCCGGTGCGGCTGGTGGCGCATCCGGTGTTCGGCGTGAAGCGCGAGGCCGGCCGTCTGGTCGCGCTCGGCGCGCGCGACATGGCGGGCAGCCAACGCGAAAGCTGCATCCTAATCCATCTCGACACTATCGCGGAGGAGTCCGCTCGCGCGGAACTGGTCGCCGCGCTCGACAATGTGCTCACGCAGGTGCGGCTGGCGGTGACCGACTGGCGGGCGATGCTCGACCGCGTCGCCACGATCACGCGCGAGATCGAGAACAATCCGCCGCCGCTGCCGGTCGGCGAGATCGCCGAGGCGATCCAATTCCTGCAGTGGCTGCAGGATGACAATTTCACCTTCCTCGGCATGCGGGATTACCGCTTCGAGGGCGACAGGCTGACGCCGGATTTCGAGAGCGGCCTCGGCATCATGCGCGCGCGCGACTTGCACGTGCTCATGCGTGGCGACGAGCTCATCGACTACACGCCCGAGATCATGGCTTTCTTCAAAGAGCCGCGCCCGCTGATCGTGGCCAAGGCGAATATCCATGCGCGCGTGCACCGGCGAGTCTATCTCGACTATATCGGCGTCAAGCGGTTCGACGCCGCCGGCAATCTTACCGGCGAACACCGCATCGTCGGGCTGTTCACCTCCACCGCCTATACGCGGCCCGCGCACAGCATTCCTTATCTGCGCCGCAAGATCGCCGCGGTCGAGCAGCGCGCCAGTTTCGATCCAAAGGGTCATTCCGGCAAGGCGCTCGACAATGTGCTGGCGCAATACCCGCGCGACGAATTGTTCCAGGTCGACGAAGACACGCTGTACGAATTCGCGCTCGCCATCATGCAGCTCGACGAGCATCCGCGCGTGCGCGTGCTGGCGCGGCGCGACCGTTTCGACCGCTTCGTCTCGGTGCTGGTCTATGTTCCGCGCGAGCGCTACGACAGCGCCATCCGCATCAAGATTGGCGATTATCTCAGCCGCGCCTTCGGCGGTCACGTCACGGGCTATTATCCGTTCTTCCCGGAAGGGCCGCTGGTGCGCGTGCACTTCATCATTGGCCGTTCGGGCAGCGCAGCCGTGGAGATCGATCGCGCCAAGCTCGAGGCCGACGTGGCGGCCATCGTGCGATCCTGGACCGACGCGCTCGGCGAGGCGCTGGCCACGGCGAATTCGCCCGACAAGGCGCGCGAACTGTTCGTGCGTTATCGCGACGCCTTCTCCAACAGTTTCCATGAGTTCTATGCGCCGGCGGTGGCGGCTGCCGACATCCGCACCATCGAGAGCTTGTCGGAGAGCCGTCCGCTCGCGGTCGACATCCGGCATCGTCATGCCGAAGAGCCGCAGAACATCAGCCTGCGGGTGTGGAGCCTGGGCCGGCCGCTGCCTTTGTCGGAGCGCGTGCCGGTCTTGGAGAACATGGGCTTCACGGTGGTCGACGAGCGCACCTACCGCATCACGCCTAAGGATGCGCCGCGGCTATGGTCGCACGACATGCTGCTCACGCGCGCCGACGGCGGCACCATCGATCTCGAAAGCGGCAAGGCGCCGCTCGAAACCGCCTTCCTGATGGTGATGCGCGGCCTAGCCGAGAACGACGGCTACAACGCGCTGACGCTGATCGGCGGGCTCGCCTGGCGCGATGTCGCGCTGATCCGCACGTTCTCGCGTTTCCTGCGCCAGATCCGCGTGCCCTATTCGCAGGATTACATGTGGGCAACGCTGACCAAGCACGCCGCGATTGCCGCCGCCATCGTCGAACTGTTCCACGCCCGCTTCGATCCGCGACCCGACGCCGAGCACGAACGTGACGCGAAGCAGAACGACATCGTCGCCAGCATCGAAGAAGCCCTGCAGGAAGTTCAAAGTCTCGACGAGGATCGTATCCTGCGCCAGTTCGACAATGCGGTGCAGTCGGCGATCCGCACCAATTTTTATCAGACCGATCCGGCCGGCCAACCCAAGGCCGAGATCGCGGTCAAGTTCGAGAGCCGCAAGCTCACCGATCTGCCGCTGCCGCGCCCGCTCTATGAGATCTTCGTCTGTTCGCCGCGCGTGGAAGGCGTGCATATGCGCTTCGGCAAGGTGGCGCGCGGCGGCATCCGCTGGTCCGACCGGCCGCAGGATTTCCGCACCGAGATTCTCGGCCTGGTCAAGGCGCAGCAGGTCAAGAACGCGGTGATCGTGCCGGTCGGCGCCAAGGGCGGCTTTGTGCCGAAACTGATGCCGAAAAGCCCGACGCGCGACCAGTTCATGGCCGAGGGCATTGCGAC
>DASZQT010000204.1:0-28296 GCA_035549515.1 Pseudolabrys sp.
CCGGTGCCGAATGGGCGGCGAATATTTCGAGCCCGGATTGAAACGCCTCGGCGCGACCCCAATAGAACTGGCCGGCATCATGATAGGCCTCTTCGAGATCCTGCGAGCGACTCTCGATCCACTGCGGAAACAGCGGTGCGACGCCGCCGTCGGGCAGCAACTTGATCGCGCGCTGCACCGGAAAGGCGAAACTGGTCACCGAAAATGCGAAGCTCTTGCCCGTTGCGACGAGCGCGTCGTGGCCACGCCGCAGGTCCTCGGCGGTGACGAAGGGCGCGGTGGCATAGATGCAGCAAGCCAGTTCCGCCACCGCCCCGTGTTCGGCCAGCCAGGTCAGCGTGTGGCCGACAACCTCATTGGTGCCGGTGTGGTCATCCGATAATTTTGCCGGCCGTATGAAAGGGGCATCGGCACCGCAAGCGCGCGCAATGGCCGCGATCTCATCGTCGTCGGTCGAGACGACGATGCGGTGGAACAGCCCGCAGGCGCGCGCCGCCTCGATCGAATAGGCGATGATCGGCTTGCCAGCGAACAGCCGGATGTTCTTGCGCGGAATGCGCTTGCTGCCGCCGCGCGCGGGAATAACCGCCACGATCATGGCGCCGGTCCATACGGGCATGCGCGCATCGTCCGTCTACCGTGCCAGGCCGACAAGACGATCCACCACGATTTCCTGCTGCTCATCCGTCAGTTTGGCGAACAGCGGGATGGTGATGCTGCGGGCGTAATGCGCCTCGGCATTGGGGAATTGTCCGGGCGCGAAGCCGCGGTCGCGGAAATAGGGCTGCAGATGCACGGGGATGTAATGCACCTGGACGCCGATGCCGCCGGCGCGCAACCGCGCGAAGGCGTCCGCGCGCGAGATGCCGAAGGCTTGCTCGTTCCAGCCGACGACATAGAGATGCCAAGCGGAACGGCAATTGGGGTCGCGCCCGGGCAAGGCCAGCCCGCTATTGGCCAGCAGTCGATCGTAGCGGTCGGCGAGCGCCGCGCGGCGCGCGATATAGTCGCTGAGGCGCACCATCTGGCTGCAACCGAGCGCCGCCTGCATGTCGGTCAGCCGATAGTTCCAGCCGAGCTCCGCGATTTCGTAGTACCAGCCGCCGTCCGGCTTGCCGCGCATGCGCTCCGGCTCGCGCACGGCCCCGTGCGACCGCAGCCTTGCCATGCGCGCGGCAAGCTCTGAGTCGTTGGTGAGCACCGCCCCGCCCTCGCCGGTGGTAACGATCTTGACCGGATGAAAGCTGAAGACGGCGGCGTCCGAATAGCGGCAATCGCCGACTGGCCCGTCGCGATATCGGCCGCCCACCGCATGCGCGGCATCTTCCAGGATGCGGAAGCCGTAGCGCTCGCTCAGCGCCTTGATCGCGCGCATGTCGCAAGACTGGCCGGCGAAATGCACCGGCACGACGATCTTGGGCAACTTGCCCTCGGCGTCGGCCTCTTCGAGCTTGGCGGCCAACGCCTCGACGCTCATATTGCCGGTGGCCAGATCGATGTCGACGAAATCGACGCTCGCCCCACAATAGAGCGCGCAATTGGCCGAGGCCACGAATGTATTCGGCGAAGTCCATAGCACATCGCCCGGCCCCAAGCCCATCGCAAGGCAGGCGATGTGCAGCGCCGCCGTCGCGTTCGACATCGCCACCGCATGACCCGCGTTGCACTGCTCGGCCAACAAGGCCTCGAAGCGCGGCACCGCCGGCCCCTGCGTGAGCCAGTCGGACTTCAGGACGGCGACGACGGCGTCGATGTCCTCGTCGCGGATGTCCTGCCTGCCGTAGGGAATCTGGACTTGCGTCATAGCGACTGAAAGGTGTGCCGGTTGGCCTGGATCCATTGCCGCAGCGTCTCGACCGGCATCCACTCGCTGTTGGTGTTGGACGCGTAGGAGAAGCCGAAATCGACCCGGTTGCCGCCTTTGATGCGCGACGCGTTGCCGTCCGCGTCGATGACGGGGAGAATCTTGAAGAAGCGGTCGTATTCGTAGGTGTATTGCGAGTCCTCGACGCTGATCATCTGCTCGTGCAGCTTCTCCCCCGGCCTGATCCCGACGATGTCGTGCCCAGCGACCGGATTGATTGCGCGCGCGATATCGAGCACGTTGATCGAGGGAATCTTCTTCACGTAGATCTCGCCCCCCTCCATGTCCGAAAACGCCTGCCACACCAGTTCGACGCCTTCATCGAGCGTGACCATGAAGCGCGTCATGTCGGGATGCGTGATCGGAAAGCGGGCATTGGGCGGCAGCGACAGAAAATACGGGATGATCGAGCCGCGCGAGCCCATGACATTGCCGTAGCGCACCACCGCGAAGCGGGTGTCATGCCCGCCGGCATAGGCGTTGCCCGCAACGAACAGCTTGTCGGATACGAGCTTGGTCGCGCCGTAGAGATTGACCGGGCTGCAGGCCTTGTCGGTGGAGAGCGCCACCACGCGCTTGACGCCCTTGTCGATGGCGGCATCGATCACGTTCATGGCGCCTTCGACATTGGTCTTCACGTATTCGAACGGATTGTATTCGGCGCTCGGCACGATCTTGAGCGCGGCGGCGTGCACCACATAGTCGATGCCGTCGAGCGCGCGGCTCAAGCGCGCGCGGTCGCGCACGTCGCCGATGAAGAAGCGGATACGGCTGTCGTCGCGATAGCGCCCGGCCATCTCCCATTGCTTCATCTCGTCGCGCGAATAGACCACCACGCGCCGGGGCGAAAAGCGCGCCAGCGTCTTGGCGATGAAGGTGCGGCCGAACGAGCCGGTGCCGCCGGTGATCAGGATGCTGCTGCCGGAAAACATCGGCTCCAACGGGTCGGTCTGTAGGGTCATCGTGGAAGGGGCCTTGTGATCGCCAGCGGCACCAGCCGGCGAGCGCGTGCGGTCGGCAGCGCGCGATGGCGTGTCTTGGGAGTTAGGCTGGGGGAATCGGTCGCCGTTGGGGGCGCGGCGTCGGGGGTTGGATGGGGGCTTGCTGCCTTGCCGCTTCGTCGCGCCGCCATGCGCGCAAGCTACCGCACGCCGGGTGACTCGAAAAAAGTCCCGAGTCAGCGACTTTCCGGCACGGCATCGGCACGGGTTTTATAGGCAATAGTCATTGGTGAAACAAGGGAAATCCCGGCTGGCGCGGGGCCGCAAGCCGTCTGTTGGCGGGCGTCTCGGCCACCGCCAATCCGGCGCGGAGGGGCCGCCAGACGCCGCCGGAACGGGACAGATCGGGACGACTTCAGCGCGGTCGCTCGTCGGCGGACCGCTCCGCCGCCGCCGGCTGCAGCAGCAAGGCGCAGCTCAGGGCGAAGACCACCGTGATGGCGATGCTGCGCATCGGATAATCGACCGTCGAGTGCAAGAGCGGCAACAGGGCGGCAATCGAGCCGGCGCGCGCGAAGTTCGGATCGAGACCATGCGCGCGCGGATCGCGCCAGGCGCGCCAGGCGGCAAGCACAAACCAGGCGAGGAATGCGGCCAGCACGACAAGCGCCGGCAGTCCGCCCTCCAACGTCAGTTCGAGCCAGTCGTCATGCGCATGATTGACGTAGCGATCGAAGACCTGCGTGCGCGGCGATGACATTTCGTAGACCGCCTGGAACGTCCCCAAACCCGAGCCGACCGGCAGAAAGTCCTTGGTGGCGGAAAGCGTCACACCGGCGATCTCCCAGCGCAGATCGGTGAGCAGGTCGCGCCCCTGCACATTGCGCTTTTCCCAACCGGCGAAGACAAACTGCGCGGCAATTGTCGTCGCCACCACGAAACCGGCAAGCGCGACAAACAACATGCGGCGGCTGGCGCGCGCTTCGCTGCGATAAACCATCGCGACGCACAGGACACCGGCCGCGAAGGCAAGCCCCAGGCCCGCGCGCGAACCGACGATGGCGACGCCGACCACGAGCAGCGCCAGCAGAGCGATCAGCAGCCACAGCGCCATCGTGTTGCGCTCGCGCCGGGTGAAGAGGCCGATAGCGGCGGCGGCCGCGAATGGAATGGCGCAATTCAGGAAGGTCGCATTGTGATTGCCGTTGGCGAAGAAGCCGACCGCCATGCCTTCATTCGTGATGGCATAGAAATACAGGCCGTCGGCGCCCATGATCTGGAAAAAGCCCAGCGGCACGGCAAGCGCCGCAACGGCGAGCACCACCATGATGAGAATGCGGCGCTCCCATTGATCGAGCGAAAGCGCCGCCAGGAAAACGGCAACGCCCGGGATGAGTGAGAGCAGGCTGCGCCAGGTCGCGGCGGGATCGAGGCTGATCGGCAGCCACGGCGCATTGATGCCCGCAACCTGGTAGCCCTCGGCGATCTTGCCGCGCCCGGGGAGCGCGCTCCATAGCGCCGGCGGTAACGGAATGAGTTGCAGGACTGGCAGCGCGATGATGGCCGCAGCGAGCACGAGCGCCAATTGGGCGGTGCGGTCGAGCCGGCCCGGGGCCAACCTGAACAGCGCGCAGGCAAACAGGGGGAGCGCGATCAGCTCGACGATGGCGTCCGATATGAGCGCCTGGCGCGCGCCGCCGCCAAACAGAAGCGCGACGGCCAGGACAAAAACGGCATACGGGAAGAACGCGCTGGTCAAGACGCGCGGCACCGGAATGGTCACCGCAGCATTGGTGCGCACGTCGGATGTCCGTCGCCTGGCCTTGTCCCGCACCCGGGACTTCCGGGCGCCTCAAATGCAACACCGCCCCGATCAAGAGGCGGCGCCACTATGCAATGAACTTTCCGGTCCGCGCCAGCGGCGAATCGCTAGGGGCTGACAGGATTGTTGTTGCTGTTTCGGGTCGCGGCATAAATGATCACGCCGCCAGCAATCGCGAGACCACCCGCGATCAGCAGCGGGCTCACGCCGCCGACGCCGCCACCAGTACCGAAGAGGAGCCCGCCGGCCTTCCGGTCATCGTCGTTCTGACCTTGCGCCATGGCATCCTGACCCGGGGGAACGACCCCGGCGGCCTGCGTATTCTGGCCGATCAGGACGGGGGCCGCACTCTGTGCGAATGCCGGGGCCGAAAGACCGATCGAACTCGCCAACACAATCGCCAGAAAACGACGCATGAGATCAGCTCCCCTTATGCTCCGTCGAAACTTTACCGTACCCGACCGACAACCGCAATAAGTATTTTCAATTTGTAATAGACCACAATAAGTTACCGGGAAATTACTCACCGGGTTTTTGCTCGGTTTGGCCCGCCGAAGTGATTCGCAACGCCTGATACCACACACGCCCCTCGATCTGTTGCTCGGACGGTATGCGGGCGGGAAGCTCGAGCCGCAGGAGCTGAGCCTTGCAGCGCTCGGGCACGACGAACTCGGCGTGGAACTCGGCCCACGGCACGTTGCCGGACACGAGGTCGCTGTGACCGAGCGGTGTCGCCGGCGTCCCGGCGCACAGCACGGTCCACCATAACCCCCGCGGACCCTCGAGGTTGTCGGCCCGCACCCGTCCACTCAGCCGGTACCGGCCCGGCGGCAGCAGCAGCATTTGCTGGACATGGGCGAACTGGACACGGGCGCCGGAAAACTCGACCCGCAAAGCCCGCCCCTTGGCGCCATCGGCGGGAACGATGGAGACGTCCGCGCCCGGGATCGAGCCGATCGACCAGTTGAACGGCAAACCGTCCGCCGGGCGTTCGAAATCGCCATTGTAGGGAAACTCGACGGTGCTCGTCGGCAGCACCTGGGTCGATTGTCGCCAGGTCCGGTAGGCCACCTCGTAGCGGCCGTCCCTGATCAGGCGATCGAGATAGGCTGCGAGTTCGCGCGTGGTCGGTGGGCTCGGGCTCTGCATCAGGATCGAATAAATCTGGTCGAGATGCGATCTGTCATAGAGCCGCGCCGACAACGCCAGCATCACCGTGTCGCGCCAAGGCGGCGAGGTCACCAGAAAGTCGGCGAGTGCCTGCAACCCGCGCGGCTCGACCGTGAAGGCCGCGATGGTCGGAAACATCGCGGTGACGAAATTCGGCTCGACCCGGAACATGGCGTCGGCATGCTGCAAAGCGGTGCTGAAGTCGCCGCGCTTGGCGGCGTGCTCGAACAGCCATAGTTGGGTGCCGGGATTGCGCCAGGTGCGGCCGCCGGCCTGCTGCATCAGACTCAGCGCGTCCGCCGCGTCGCCTTTGCGCTCGGCCGCCATGCCGAGCAGGAACAGAGCATATTGATCCAGGGGCTGGGCGCGCAGCGCCTGGCGCGCCCAGGTTTCGGCCGCGCTGACGTCGCCATCGGATTTCTTCAGTTCGGATAGCGAGCGCTGATCGAGCGCGGCGGCCGATCCGGACATCCAGCTCAGCGCCTCGGCGGGTGCCGACGACGCCAGATTATGCGCGATCGTGTCTGCCACGACGCGCCAGCCGATCCACATGAGCGCGAGAGCCAGGACACCCGCCGCGGCAAGGCGCCCGGCGCTTACGTCCCGCTTGACGATCCAGGCGGCCGGGCGCGCGCGCGTTGCCTGCAGCCTCGGCTCATGCGAATTGCGGCGACGGCGGCTTTTCGAACGGCTGCGGTTGGATCTGCCGGTGGCGATATTGGCCACGGTGCGCAGCAGGTCGAGCAATCGGTGCGAAGAGGCCGATGGCGGTGTGCCGCCGCGCCGTCGCGAATGACCTGCTGTCGCCATGCTGGCCGTGCCCGTAAAAACCAACCCGTTCGCGCCGACGAGCGGCTAGCGCTCCGACAGCACCGCCGCGATCGAACCGAAGCCGAAGAAATAGGCCACCGACCAGAGCGCCAGCACCACGAGCACCAGGCCGGGAATCGCCCAGCTCGCCGCCGTCACATAGACGACCTGGCCGCGGTGCCCCGAAGCTTTCACCGGACGCTTGATCCAGGGCAAGCGAAACTTCGTGTCGCGCGCCGGCCGGCGCCGTGCGGGGTCCGCAAAGGGGTCGTGCGTCTCGCCCGGGCCGAACGATGCCGACACCTCGCGCCAGGCCTTGAGCACCCGCTCGGCATAGACCGCTTCAAGTTCGCCGTTGTGGTCGGGATGCAGCCACTGCAGCAGCCAGCCCATATGCTCGCGCGCGGTGACGCGCGCGGCGCCCGGCTCCAGCCCGAGCACGCGGTAGGCGTCGGCGTCCGGGCGCAGCAGCGATTGCTGCAGATAGAAACGCGCCGCCTCGATCAGCGCATCGGGCGTCTCGCCGGTGACACTCGCCGCCTCCCGACAGGCGTCGGGCGCGGCCGCGGCGATGCGCATGACTTCGAGGATGTCCCTGGGGATCGGCGGCCACACCGCGTTGCGCGCGAGCGCCGGCATGCGGGCAAAGTCGAGCGCCGCTTCGATGACGTGCCGCCCGCGTGCCATGGTTTAACCCTCGGTCTTGTGCTCGACCTGGGCCTTGGCCGTCTGCCCGTAGCCGTAATGCTCCATCGCGCCGTAGCCGTAGCCATAGCCGTAACCATAGCCGTAGCCGTAGCCATAGCCGTAGCTGGCGGTTTTGAAATCGAACTTGTTCATGACCGCGCCGACCAGATGGGCGCGCGCGAAATGCAGCCGCTTCACCGCCGCCTTCACGACCCCGCGCCGGGTATCCGCGGTCGCCATAACCAGCAGCGTTCCGTTGGCGATGCTGGCCAGCAGCGGGGCGTCCGCCAGTCCCATGACCGGCGGCGAGTCGACGATGATGGTGTCGAACTTCTCGGCCGCCGCCGACAACAGCGACAGCATCTTCGGGCCGGCCAGAAGCTCCGCCGGATTCGGCGGCAGCGGGCCGGTCGACATGAAAAACAGCCCGTCGACCTCGGTAGGTTGGAAGATATTGCCGGTGGCGGGCGCGCCGGCGAGATAATTGGCGAGGCCGGTGGCGTTGTCGAGCTTGAGATTGCGATGCTGCGAGGGATTGCGCAGATCGGCGTCGATCAGCAGCACCTTGGTGCCCAGTTGCGCGAAATTGATCGCCAGCGCCAGCGCGGTGGTCGACTTGCCCTCGCCCGGACGCGCGCTGGTCACCAGGATGGTCTTGGGCGCGCCGCGTTCGGTGGTGAATTGCAGCGCGGTGCGGAACGATCGGTAGGCCTCGCAGAGCGGCGAATTGGGCGCGCCGCGCATGTCGGCGACCACATCGCCGTCGGCATAGGGGATAATGCCGAGCACGGCGAGGCCGAGTTGCTCCTCGACTTCCTCCGGCGACTTGAAGGTATCGTCGAGGATTTCGAACACGCCGATGGCGAACGCGACCATCACCAGCCCGATCACGAGCGCGATCAGGAGATTCTTTTTCAGGTCCGGCTTGAACGGCGCGCCGGGGACCTGGGCGCGGTCGATGATGGCGACGTTGTTGGTCTCGACGGCGCCGGCGACGCCGACATCCTTGTATTGCTGCAACAGGCCCTGATAGAGCGTGCGGTTGGTGTCGGCCTCGCGCTTCAAGATGTTGTATTCGATCTGCTTATTGCGCGTCCCGATCACGTCGGCCTTGGTCTCGGCGATCTTGTTTTTCAGAGACTGCTCTTCGCTGACGGCGGCCTCGTATTTCGCCTTGAGCGAGGCCTTGATCACGTCGGCGGCCGAATTGATGTCGTGGCCGAGCTGATCGATCTGCGACCTCAGCCGCTGCATGTCGGGATAGGCCGGCTTGAAGGTCGACAGCTTCTCCTGGTACTGCGCCTGCAACGCGGCGCGTTGCGTGCGCAGGGCCTGAATCGACGGGTCTTGCAGGATCTGCGTCAGCGCCAGGCCCTTGGTGTCGTTGGCCTGCTCCCATTCCTGCTGGAGATGGATGCGCTCCATGACGGCCTTCTGCAGCGCCGAATTCAACGCCGTCAGGTCGGAATCGGCGATCGTCTGCTGCCCGTCGCCGGCGGCGATGATCTCCTTCTTGTCGGCATAGGCGACCAGCGCCTTTTCGGATTCCTCGAGCTTGAGCTTCAATTCATCCAGGCGCTCTTTCAGGAAGTTGCGCGCGTAAGCGGTGGCGCCGTAGCGCCGCTCCAGATTGGCGCTGATGTAGCTGTCGGCGATGCCGTTGGCGATCGCCTGCGCCCAAACCGGACTCGGACTGTCGAACGAGATGCGCACGAGCAGCGAATTCTGCACCGGCTCCACGTTCATCCCGCCCTTGACCATGGAGGCGGCGGCGAACTTCTTCTGCTCGAAGCTGCGGGTGTCGGCGGTGGCGCCGCGACGGAAGATCAGATTGAAGAGCTTCGACGCCAGCGAAGGCGCCGCCGGATGCAGGAAGTCCGGCTTGGCGCCGAGGTCGAGATTGGCGGCGACCCGCTCGGCGAGCGAGCGACTCTGCAGGAGATCGTATTGCGTCTGGAAGAAGCGGTCGCCGAAGCCGATCGGCTGGTCGGCGCCGAAATTGTCGAACTTGACGACGCGCGGCGCCACGCGGTCGATCTGGATCACGGTGGTCGCGCGGTAGATCGGCGTCGACAGGAACGTGATCAGAAAGCCGATCACCAGGGCGGCGCTGCAGATGCCGGCGATCAGCCAGCGATATTTCAGCGTCAGCCCGACGAACATGAAGAACAGCTTGCGGTAGTCCGACGACTCTTCGTCGGTGCCCGCCAAATCGTCCATCGACCTCGGCTGGAACGGCGCCATGTCGCGCGCGGGCAGCGCCTGACCGTTGCGCGGGACGGACGGCAGCCGCTCGGGGTCGAAATCGAAATTCGGCGCGTTCATCCGGACCTACCAGCCTCAGCCGTTGCAGACCACCTGCATGTCACTAAATCAGATTCGCGAGGATCGCGAAGGGGAGCAAATCCTTCATGTTCTTGAACACGACCTGCGTGCCGGATTGCTCGACGACGACGATATCGCCGCCCTTGAGCGTCGGGTCCGCGGTCTGCCCCGACTGGATCGCGTTGAGATCGTAGATGTCGTCCTGCACGCGATTGCCGACCCGGCGCGCGACATGGACGCGCTTGGAATCGGCGAGTTCGCCGAGGCCGCCGGCGCTCGCAATGGCTTCGCTCAAGGTCACCTTGCCGTCGACGGAGAGCACGCGCGGCCCCTTCACCTCGCCGTTCACGGTGACGCGCTGGCCGTATTGCTTGAGCGCCACCGAGACCTGCGGCGACTGCATGTAGCGCTTGCGCAACAGGTCCGCGATCATCTCCTCGGCCTGCGACGTGGTCTTGCCGCCGACGAGCACCTTGCCGATCAGCGGCAGCGTGATGCTGCCGTCCTCGTTGACCTGCACCGACTTGTTGAGGTCGTTGACCTGGAACACGCTGATGTCGAGCACGTCGCGCGGGCCGATGCGATAATCGCCGGTCTGGCCGGACGTGCTGGCGAGCGCGGCCGTGGTGTCGGCGGCCTTGGTGGGCTGCGGCTGCTCGGTCGGATCGGTGACGGCGTAAACGGGCGACGAGGTTGGGGTGGCGGCTGCGGCGGCCTGGCCGCCATCGGTGGCGGCGGCCGCGGCGGTCGGTGTCTGGCCGGTATTGGATGCGCAGGCC
This sequence comes from Pseudolabrys sp., assembly GCA_035549515.1. GTDB lineage: Bacteria > Pseudomonadota > Alphaproteobacteria > Rhizobiales > Xanthobacteraceae > Pseudolabrys. Next base: position 10,399 of record DASZQT010000204.1, read on the forward strand.
GGCAGCAAGACCGCCAGCACCATGAAGGCGACAAGCCGCAAAATCGACATTCGGTCCCGCATCAGCCTACTGCCACTCGCCGAACGCGTTTGATGATGCTGCGCCAGGCCGAGGGCGCCGCCTCGCGCGCGGGCGCACGCGATTGCGCGGCCGGCTGCGGCAGCTCGACCGGGCTCAAATTGTTCACGATTCCCTGCGGCCGCGTCAGCACGAGATGAATGGCCTCCTCCGACCCCACCCGGCGCGCGGCATGATCGCGCGCCTCCGCCAGGAGCGGAACCCGTTGCACCGGATCGTGCGCGTCCGTCGCCAAGAGATGACAAAACCCCTCATCGAGCATGCGTTCGGCCCAATAATGAGCGCGGCGGCCGAACCGTCCCGTCAACGATCCAGCCGTGATTTGCATCAGAACGCCACTATACACCAGGCGCTTGGCCAAATCATAATGCTGATCGAGCCAGGTCAACCGTTCCGGATGGGTCAAAATCGGCACGAATCCGGCCGCCTGCAGGCCGAAAACATGATCTTCCAGGCGCGGCGGCAGCACATGGTGCGGCGGCTCAAGCAGGAAATAGCGGGTATCGTTGAGAGTGAGGGCGCGGCCGTCGCGCAATTGCACGCCGAGTTCGGGCGTGACATGGGCATCGGAGCCGCTCAGGAGGCGGATGGCGATGCCGGCTTCGTCGAGCGCCTGTTGCAAGCGAACGACCGCCGCGCGAATGGCGGGACCGCTGTTGTTGTAGACGCCCGGAAGGATGTGAGGCGTGCAGGCGATCATCGCGATGCCGTCGGCCGCGGCGATGCGCGCCATGGCCAGCGACATCTCGAGATCGCGGGCGCCGTCGTCGATGCCCGGCAGGAGATGGCAGTGCAGATCAATCAAGCTATAACTCCGGTCCCATCGTCGCGATGCATCCCGTCCGATGCATGTCTAGCGATGCCAGTTCCATCGATATTATGTCGGAGCGGGATGGAGCATCCCCGCATCCTCCGGCGCTTCGCGTATCCCCGCGTCCCTCGAGAGCGAAAGCGGACCTTTTAGCTCTTTATTACAATTACACCCGCATTACACCCGAGCGCGAAGCCGAACGCTTTTCGGTAAATTACACACGATGCTATTAACAGTTGAGCACCGGTCTGTATACGTACCGAGCCGTATTGCCCATCGGCGAATCGCGCCCGCCATGACACTGCGTCCGTCCCAATGATTGAACGCCCGCATTCCGATCGCGACGGTCCCGATCCTGCCGAGCGGCCTCAGCCGCCGCTGTTTTATATCGTGGACTGGCTGCCGCCCGATTTCGGCGCGGTCGGCCAATATGCCACGGTCGCAGCGCGCAAACTCGCGCAGTCCGGCCGCGACGTTGAGCTTATCGGACTGACGCGCCAAACACCGTCGCGGGAATGTCACACATTTCCGGAGAGTGGCGGGACCCTGACCATCCGCAAGCTGAAAGCAGGGTCTTACGAAAAGACGCGGCTGTTGCGGCGGCTGTGGTGGTCCTTGACTACCAATTGGCGGCTTCTGCGCGCGGTCTTGCGCGACCATAAGTCGCGCGGCGCCGATATCGTCTTCACCGGCGCTCCGCCCTTCATGCTCTATTTCGCCATCGCACTGAAATACCTGCGCGGCGCGCGGCTGACATATCGAATTACCGATTTCTATCCGGAAGCGATCATCGCGCATCTCGGCCGCCGTCCATTCGCGCTGGCACTGCTCGAACGCGCGACCTGGTTTTTGCGCAAGCGAATCGATTTGTTCGAAGTACTCGGCGAGGATCAACGCACGCTGCTGCTGCGCGGCGGCATCGCCGCCGAGCGCATCGCGGTCGCGCGCGACACCTCGCCCGTTCCCGTTACCGGCAGCGAAACACCGGCAACGCGCCCGGCCGCGCTCGAGGGCCGCATGATCCTGCTCTATTCGGGCAATTACGGCGTCGCGCACGAGGTTGAGACCGTCGCGCAGGGTCTTGCCTATCATCATGGCCGCGGCAGCGACCGCTTCGGCCTTTGGCTCAGCGGCACCGGACACAACGCCGACCTGCTCGAGCTTCGCCTGCGGCAATTCGGCGTGCCGGTCGCGCGCACGCCGCCGGTCGCGCTCGAGCAACTGCCTTCACTGCTTGCCGCCGCCGATGCGCATCTCATCGCCCTGCGCGACGAGTTCGCCGGGATCGTCCTGCCCTCGAAGGTCTATGGCTGCATACTCTCACGCCGCCCGATCGTTTATGTCGGGCCGACCGGGTCGGACGTGCATCTGCTGTGCTCGCGCGCGCAACAGGCCTATTTTCGGGTGGCACCCGGCGATGTCGCCGGTTTCGCCCGCGCGCTCGACGCGCTGGGCAGGCCACCCCCATAGATGGCGACGATATAGATTATGCTCTCTAAAGTTGCACAACGCGTTGTCCCGGGAATGGTCGCGAGCGATATCGCGCTCGATCTGACCGAGCGCGCCCTCGTCGTCGGGCTGTTCGGCCTCTTCGTTTACCGGATGCTGGGCCGGTTCGTGGCTTTGGTCGCCCTGCAGATCGAGCACCCCGAACTGATCGTGGCGGCCGCGGCCATCAATCTCGGAGCGATCCTCCTGGTCTTGTCGGAGTCGCTCGGCGTCTTTCTCATTCTACTGCGGCGGCGCTCGCCGACGCTGTCGGCCCATCCGCTCGATTGGGTGCTGAGCTTCGTCGCGGCCAATGCGCCACTTCTGACCGCGCCGGCTCCGCCCAGCACGTTTCTTCCCCCGGAAGCGGTCTCCGCTCTGATGTTCGCCGGCCTCACGATCCAGATTTCGGCCAAGGCGACACTCTGGCGCAGCTTCGGAATGGTGCCGGCCAATCGAGGCGTCCGGACCGGCGGCCTATATCGCTTCGTCCGGCATCCGATTTATGCCGGCTATGCTGTTACGCATATCGGCTTCCTGATCGGATTCCCGAGCCTTTGGAATACGCTGCTTTATGGTGCCGCGTTCCTGGTCCAACTCGCGCGCATATCGCGTGAGGAACGCCTGCTGATGCACGATCCGGCCTACCGTCGCTATGCGGAGGCCGTCGGTTACCGTCTGCTGCCAGGCATATTTTAACGCGGCGCGCGCGCGCTTTGCACGACGGTATCCCGCATTCTATAAGTATATTATGCTACGGGGCTTGCTTAACATTTGACGAAAATTGGGCGGTTGCATATTTTTCTATCTGCGAGTGAGAGCTCGGGCGCCGTCACAACCTAAGACTTGAATTCAAGATTCGAATCCGAGAATCGAATCCAAGATCGAATTCAAGACTCGAACGCGGAACATTTCGCTCAATGCGAATCCCTTCGCCGGCATCGCGTGGTTCGTTTGCGATCAGGTTCTCCGCATTCGACGTGTTCTGGGCCTTCGCCGCGCCCTGGCTGGCGCTGTGGATTCGCGGCGCGCAGGTTCTGACGCGGTCGGACTGGGCCGCCGTCGCCCTGTTCTGCGGCATCGCCTTGATCTCCTCGCTGGTCGGCTTCCTGTTCTTCCGCATTCGCGAGGGCATGACGCATCTGTTCTCGGTTCACGATGCGCTGGCGGTAGCCAAAGCGGTGCTGCTTTCGGAATTCGTGACCTGCCTGGTGCTGTTCTCGGTGACCCGTCTCGACGGCATTCCACGTTCGACGCCGCTGATCCATGCGCTGCTGCTGTCGGCCGGGCTGGTGAGCGCGCGCGCCTTCCTGCGCATGGCTTATGGCGATGTCGACGTGCCGGCGCCCGCCAGCGAAGGCGCGGTCGAACATATCATCGTCATCGGCTCGAACCGGCTGTCGGCGCTCTATATCGGCATGCTGCGCGCCTATTCGCGCGAGCGCTATCGCGTGATTGCGATGCTCGACGAGCGTCCGGAGATGGCCGGCCGCTCGACCGCCGGCTTCCGCGTGCTCGGGCCGCCCGCGCATCTCGTGCCGGTGATCGAGGAGTTCAAGGAGCACGGCATCCGCACCGATCGCGTCATTGTCGGCGGCGATGCGAACTTCCTCGATCCCGAGACCATAGGGGAGATCCGGCGCATCTGTAGCGGATACCAGATCCGGCTCGATTTCATTCCCCAGCTCATCGGGCTCGACGCACTCCAGACGGCGCCGGCGCAGAGCGAGCCTATGCCGCTACGCGCGAGCGCCGCGCGCTTTGCCCTGCCGCGCTATCTGGTTGTAAAGCGCTACATCGACTTCTGTTTCAGCCTGACGCTGATCGTTCTCTTGATGCCCTTGTTCGCGCTCATCGCCTTGGTGGTGCTGCTCGACGTCGGCTCGCCGGTCTATTTCTGGCAACGCCGCATCGGCATGGACGGCCAGAGTTTCCAGATGCACAAATTCCGCACCTTGAAGCCGAGCTATGACGGCGAGGGCAATCGGATATCGAGCGATCGCATGTCCTGGATCGGCTTCGTGCTGCGCAAGTTCCGGCTCGACGAATTGCCGCAACTGCTTAACGTGCTGGTCGGCGACATGTCGCTGATCGGGCCGCGCCCGCTGTTGCCGCACGATCAGCCGGCCGACCCCACCCTGCGCCTGATGGTGCGTCCAGGCATTACCGGCTGGGCGCAGGTCAATGGCGGCAAGCTGCTCACGCCGGAAGAAAAGAACGCGCTCGACGAGTGGTATGTGCGCAATGCCTCGCTGTGGCTCGATCTCAGGATCGCCATTCTGACCGCGCTGTTCCTGCTGGTCGGCGAGCGCGCGGCGCCCGCGAAGACCGCCACCGCGAAACCGACGGCAATCGACCTCGACCGGCACGGCAAGCGGCTGGCCTGAGCGCGGCCGCGCGCTAGCACCGGCTCAGCGCCGATGGCGCCAGAGCCAGGAGGGCAGCCGCAGCAGCGGATAGAGAAAATACAAGGCCGGCGGCAGCGGATAGCGGATGACGTCCTTGGTGGACACGCAGGCAAGCCGGCACTGCGTGGCGTAGAAGGCGAGCCCCTGCCCCAGCAGAAAATGGACGACGCCCTCGCGCGTCACCGCGGCGGCCCCGCGGTCGGTTTCGGCCGCGCCGAGGGCGACCATGGCCTCCAGCGCGATCGCTACCAGGCGGCGCACGCGCCTGTTGTCTGCAAGCTCCGCCTCCAGCGCCGCCGGCAATTGCCGATCGAGCAGGTCGCGGCATAGCAGCAGGGCCTGTCCGGCGCACAGGCCGGCGCCTTTGCCTTGCGCGTGGCGATAAAGCCGCAGGATTTCTTCGTCCGGCTTGTCCGCGATCAGCGCATTGAGATCGGCCAGCCATTTGAGCCGCGACCAGGCATGCGAGGCGCCGTGCACGCACAAATAGGCGAACAGATCGTCGTCGGCCAAGGTGCGGATCGGCACGCCGCCCGAAACCACGACCTCGCGCGAAGGCGACATCGCGTCGATCCCGCGCAACAGCGCCGGATTATAGGTGAGCTGCCAATGCAGTTCGACACAGAGCCCGTCGCCGGGAAGCCCGAACTCGGCTTCCCGGCCGTGCGCGACGAAGGCGCGGCGCTGCGCCGCGCTCATCTCGCGCGCCGGATTGTGCAAACGGTAGCCCAGGCTTTCGAGCAGCGTCATGCCGGCGAGCGCGTGCCACGGCGCCACCAACAGATCGATGTCGCGGCTATGCTTGAGCGTGAGCGAACCATAGGCAAGCTGCGCCAGCGCGACGCCCTTCAAGGCGAGCACCGGTATCCCGGCCGCGGCGAAGGCGCGTTGCAGGCGGATGGTTTCGCCGCACAGCCGCAGGCTCTGCCGCGCGATGGAATGTTCGCCGGCCGCGAGCGCCTGCGCGACCGCTGGCGGCGGCGCGATGCCGGCCGCGCGCAAGGCATTGACGACGAGCCCGCCGACACGCTGGCGCGCCACGATGCGCAGGAAAGAGCGCCAGTCAATTAGCCTTCGCGGCTCTTGCGGCTCTTGCGGCTCTTGCAGCTCTTGCGGTCCTTGCACCGCTTGCGCGATGGCGGACAAGGCGCGTTCCGACAGCGGCCAGCGGCAACACGCGGCGGCGAGCATGAACTCGCGCGGCAGAGCGCTCGCGTTGGTGAGAGGAATGCGCGTCATGGCTCGCCGTGCTGCTCCGCCGCCGTGAGCGGGACCGCCTTCGTATAGCGGCAATCGCGGAGCGGTTCGAGCGCCAATGCGGCTCACCTTGCGCGCCGCGCCGCCGCGTGCCAAGCCAAAGTCCCGCTCCGATCGCCGGACCCGCGCATGAGCGACGCCCCTTCCCCACGCACCGATGCCGCGCGCATAAGGCGGCCGGCGGCCTTTCTCGATCGCGACGGCGTGCTCAACGTCGATCACGGCTACGTCTACCGGCCGGAAGACCTCGCATGGGTGCCGGGCGCGCCGGAAGCGGTGCGCCTGCTCAACGAGGCCGGCTACGCCGTCATCGTCATCACCAACCAGTCGGGCGTCGCGCGCGGATATTATGACGAGGCGGCGGTCAGGCGCTTCCACGACCATATGCGCGCGCGCATCGAAGCCGAAGGCGCGCATATCGACGCTTTCTACTATTGCCCGCATCATCCGCAGGGCATCGTCAAGGAACTGGCGGTGGCCTGCCGCTGCCGCAAGCCGGAGCCCGGCATGCTCGAACAGGCAGCGCGCGAATGGCCGCTCGATCTGTCGCGGAGCTTCCTGATCGGCGACAAGGACGACGACATGACCGCGGCCGCGCGCTTCGGCATCCGCGGCATCAAGTTCGACGCGCGCAAGGACTCGCTGCCCGATCTGGTGCGGCGCGAGATCGCGCGCGCCGCGCGCGCTCAGTGAGCCGCCGGCACGCAGCGCCCGGCCTCGAAACGCAACAGCCGGTCGCAGAGCGCCACGCTCTCGGCGCGGTGCGCGATCACCACAATGGTCGGACGCGGCGTGAGCGCGCGCAGGCGTTCGAGGATGTCGCGCTCGCCCGCGATGTCGATCGCATTGGTGGCTTCGTCCAGCAGCAGGAGGCGCGGACGGCGCAGGATCGCGCGCGCCAAGGCCAGCCGCTGCCGTTCGCCGCCCGAGACCAACGCGCCGCGCTCGCCCACCATGGTATCGAGTCCGTGCTCCATGCGCCGCACCAGATCGGCGGCGCCGACCGAACGCAGCGCCGCCCACATCTCTTCTTCGCTCGCCTTCGGATTGACCCAGGCCAGATTGCGACGGAGGCTGTCGTGAAACAGAAATGCATCCTGCGCCACATAGGCGATGCCGTTGCGCCATGACGCCAGCACGGACCCGGCGAGCTCAAGTCCCGCGACCGCGATGCGCCCTTGCTGCGGCGGATAAAGCCCGACCAGCAGATCGGCGAAGGTCGTCTTGCCGGCGCCCGACGGGCCACCGATGCCGACGAACGCGCCGGGCTCGATACGCAGGCTGAGATCGCACACGCCGCGCGGCGCCTCGCCCGCCTCTTCGGGCCCGTGCAGGAAGCTGACCTTCTCGAACGTAATCGCGCCTTCCGGAATCGCGACGCCAACCGCGCCGTCGCTGCGCGCTGGCGCGATGTCGGCGACATCCCGTTCGAGCTCGATCACCGCCGCGTAGGCCGGCAGCGAGTTCATGAACTGCTGCGCGCCCTGCTGGATCTGCACCGCCGGTCCGCTCATGCGCGCGATGATGAGCAGAAGCGTAATCAGCGTCGGGCCCGGGATCTGGAATGCCCCGAAGCCGATCAGCACCAGAAGGCCTCCGGCCAGCGCCGTGATCGTGGAGAACGCCAGCCGGCTGTGGCTCTGCTGGCGCATGAACTCGATCTGCCGCTCGGTGAGGTCGTGCACCATGGCGCGAAATTCGGCCACGAAGCTGCCTTGCAGATTCTGGCTCATGGCGAGCTTGAGACCGCCGAGAAATTGGCCGGCGGAATTAAGCAGCGACAAATTGCCCTCGGTGACCGCGCGTCCGATTTCGCTGGCGCGGCGCATCACCGGCAGAAAGCCAAGCGTGATCGCAAGCAGCGCAGCCACCGTCATGGCGGCCAGCGCCGGCGCCAGCAGGAACACCAGCACGCATTGCGCGATCAGCATCGCCGCCGCAACGCCGCTGCGCAGCATCGTGTTGGCCAGGATGCCGATGCGCTGAATGTCGCCGCTTAGCAGATGCGTGATGCGCGCGTGGCGCAGCCGCGCCACCTGATCCCAGGAGGCGCCCGCAAGCAATTCGGCGATGCGCAGGCGATGCGACTCGACGAAACCGGTCTGCAGTTCGGCAACCGCCGCGTCGCGAATGGAAATGACGATTGCACGCACGATCATCAGCACGCCGAAAGCGCCGAGCAACAACGCCAGCCGTCCGAAATGGGTCGTGACGCCGAACAGTCCGAAGGCGCGCGCCGCTCCGCGTTCCAACCAGCCGAAACTGGTGTCCGATGCCGTCACGATGGCGATGAGCGGGATGATGAGAACGAGACTGAGGCCCTCGACCAGCGCGCCGGCGGCCATGAACAGCGCGCCGATCACGCCTTTACGCCCGGAAAACCGCGCAAAATCGCGCAGAAACGCGCGCACGATCGGCATGGGCCGCGTCGCGGCCGAGTCGTCGTGATCGGACATTGTCATTCGGAAAGGTCCCACATCCCGTCAGTAACCGAGCATCACGGCGCAATCCACTGCCCGCCACAGCGGTACGGTCGCATTGTCAACACCCCGCGCGCCCGCGGCCGGCTTGCGCGAAATGCCCGTGTAAGGCGACATGATTACGCACGGCCATACCGGACCGCCGAGGATTTCGACGCCCGCCGCGTTGCAACCACTGTGCGAACTTCCGTGCCCGCCCGCGATTGGTTTTGACAGTTTTTATTTGAACCATATAAGTAGCATGAGCGAAGTATTATTGTTGAAATGCGAGCGGAATTCACGACCGCGGGCCAAGCGGGCAAGGTGCGCGAGTGTAATTTGGCCGGGATGACGATGGAAGAAGCGGGCGACATTAAGAATCGAGATCTCAAACTTCTCGCCGGGATCGTTCGGGGTCCGGGTTGCTACCCGACTCCTTCTCTCGAGCGCATCGAACGTTTGATGCAAAGAGGCCTCGTGACCAAGAAGAAAGGTCGGCTGCGCCCGACCATCAAGGGCCGGCTCATAGCCTGGCTCTATAAGCACGAGTAATTTCCCGACAGCATAGCGCGGCGCAACAGCCGCGCTCCATCGCCGCACGGTCGCGCGTGTCGCAACGGTGCACGCCGGGATTCGGCTCTACCAACCGATACGCGAGTGGCGGGCGGCGAGATTTTTGCCGCAAGGCGGCACGGGAACGCAGCGTCGTTGCGCGCGCCGGCTAGCGCGGCGTGAGGCTTCTGACCAGCAGCGCGAGGCGGCCGGGAATCGTCACCACGAATTTCCCATTGCCTTTCTTCGCAACGAACCCACGTCGTTCGAGGCGACCGAGGCGGTCCTCTTGAACGCCTTCAACGCCTCGCCTGACCGTTCCGAGCGCGGTCAGGTCGCCATGGCGCAGTTTGCGCGTGGCCCATTCCCGCATACGAATCCTCCGTCGGTGGAGATACGCAAAACTGCAGCGACCGGAGAGCTATTTAGCTAGATTAAACATAAATGAATATGTAAATTAAGTCCAAAAAATGATGTTGGTTAAGGGGCCCGTAACGATGCGCCACCACCCGCGCCCGCGGTCTTGACGCCCGGCAGGCACCGGCCCCGCGCGCGATCACGGCGATTTCATAGATCGAGAAAGCGATAGCCATCGTGCTCGAGCACGATGCAGGTCAGCCGGCCGCTGGAAAAAGCGCCGGTGTCGATATTGATGCGGTTCGGCAGCACCTCCGGCTTCGGCACCGGCGTGTGGCCGTGCACGACCATCTTGCCGAAATCGGCCTGGCTCTTGAGAAACTCGCCGCGAATCCACAGCAAATCGTGTTCGCTCTGCTCGCCGAGGGGCACGCCGGGCCGCACGCCGGCGTGGCACAGGAAAAAGCGGCCGTGCTGCAGCGAGGTCCTGAGCCGGTCGAAGAACGCGAAATGGCTTTCCGGCAACGCATCGCGCAGGCGCGCGGCCGCCTCCGCATTGTTTTTGCCCACCATCAGCGGCCGGACCGCGACGCCATAGGACTGCAAGGTCTGCTCGCCGCCCTGCATCCGCCAGTGCGTGCCAAGCTCGGGATCGTCGAGGAAATCGATCAGCATGCCCTCGTGATTGCCCTTGAGCGCCACATAGGGCGTTGGAAACGGGCTTTGCGCCAGGCGATCGATCACGCCACGCGAGGCCGGTCCGCGGTCGACATAGTCGCCAAGCGTCACTGTGAGCGCGTCGCTGCCGTAGCGCGCGAGGTCCTCGCCGATGGCGGCGATCGCGCGCTCCAGCAAATCGAGCCGCCCGTGTATGTCTCCAATGACGTAAAGTCTTGTCGCTTCAGTGGAAATTGCCGCACTCTCCGGTATGACGGGCATTCAGCCACGATCCGTGCGCCCTGGCGCCTTCTATGCTATTCGGCTCCTCCAAACAGCTAAAAATTTGTCGGGTCGTTCACAATCGTTCCATATGCCGGGCTCCAACCGTCACAATGCCAGCGACGAATCGTCGCCGGCGCGTCTTATCTCGTCGCTCGCGCTTTTGTGGCTGGCGGGCAATGCGCTGCGCCTGACCATTCTGGCGGTGCCGCCGGTCATTCCGCTCATCCACGATCAACTGAGCCTGAACGCAACGCAGATCGGCATCCTCACCGGCCTGCCGCCGATGTTGTTCGCCTTCGCCGCCGTTCCCGGCTCGCTCCTGATCGCGCGCCTGGGCGTGCGCAGCGCCATGGTGGTCGGCCTGTTGCTGACCGCGCTAGGCGGCGCGCTGCGCGGGGCCTGGCCCGACATCTATTGGCTTTACGCCATGACCATCGTCACCGGCGCCGGCGTCGCCATCATGCAGGTGACCATGCCGCCGGCGGTGCGCGCCTGGACGCCGGGGCGCATCGGCTTTGCCACCGCCGTTTACACCAACGGGCTGCTGATCGGCGAAATCCTGCCCGTGGCCTTGATGCTGCCGCTGGTCATGCCGCTGGTCGGCGGAAGCTGGCAGCAGGCTTTCGTGGTGTGGAGCGTGCCGGTAGCGGTGATCGCCATCCTGGTGCTGGCTTTCGCGCCGCGCCAGATCGCGATCAACGGCGCGCCGGCGAGCGGCCGCCGCTGGTGGCCGGATTGGAAGAACGGCTTGATCTGGCGGCTCGGCATCATGCTGGGCACCGTCAACGCGACGTACTTCTCCACCAATGCGTTCCTGCCCGACTATCTACGCAGCACCGGGCAAGGCGAATGGATCAGCGCGGCACTCTCCGGTCTTAATACCGGGCAATTGCCCGCATCCTTGTTGTTGCTCGCGCTCGCCGGCCGGCTCGAGGGCAAGGCCTGGCCCTATGTCGCCTGTGGCCTGCTCACCATGGCGGCGACCGCCGGCGTCGTGTTCGGCACCGGGCCGGTGATCGTGGCGGCGGCGACGGTGCAGGGGTTTTCGAACGCGGCGGTGCTGATCCTGGCGCTGGCGTTGCCGCCGTTGCTGTCGCCGCCGGACGACGTGCATCGGGTGACCGCCGCCATGTTCACAATCAGCTATAGTTGCGCGGTGGTGGTGCCGATCGTCAGCGGCATGGCCTGGGACTTGAGCGGGCTCGCCAGTTTCGCCTTCCTGCCGATCGGCTTGGCGGGGATATTGTTGATCATGCTGGCGTCCGCCATCAACCACGTCCCCCGCATAGGGAGATAACGATGCGACCGATACCGATAGGAGCCACCGGCCTTTATTCGCTGCGCGTCACGCCGGCGCATCTCGCCAATCAATTCAAGGATGCGGCGCTGCCTCCCGTATTCGCGACCCCCATGATGGTCACCATCATGGAGAACGCCGCGCTCAACGCGGTGCGCGACTATCTCGATGCGGGCGAGAGCGCGGTCGGCACCATGGTCAATATCCGCCATCTGGCGCCGACGCCGGCCGGCAATCAGGTGACCGCCGAGGCGGTGGTCACCAAGGTCGACGGCCGCCGCATCGAATTCGACGTGAGCGCGCGCGACGAGTTCGAGGAGATCGGCAACGGCACGCATGAGCGCATGGTGGTCGACCTCGCCCGCCTGGCCCGCCGGCTCGACGCCAAAAGCGGCAAATAGCGGCGACAAATAGCGCTCAGCGCTCCGCGCCCGGCCCGCGCAGGGACGCGCGCCGCTCGCACAGCACGGTCACCATCCAGGCGGTCGAGGCGCCCAGGAACGAGCCGGCAATCACGTCGCTCAGGAAGTGATAGTCGGCGCCGACCAGGCCGACCGCCACCGCCAGCACCATCAGCGCCCACAGCGCCCGCCAGCGCGGGACCCAGATCCACAGCACGCCGGCGAGCGCACAGGTCACCGACATGTGGCCGGAAGGGAAGCTGGCATAGCCCGCCCCGCCGTGGAACCAATTGAAGCCGAACACGCCGTCGCGGATGTAGGACGGATTGTTGTTCACCCAGGTCTCCGGCCAGGTGCGGCCAAAAATATATTTCAGGCCGTTCTTGATGGTCTCCGCCATCACCAGGCTGGTCGCCGCCACGAACAGCGCGGTCTGCCAGCGTGTGAGCGCACGGTCGGATAGCGCCGCCAATCCCATCACCACAAAGGCGATCATCGCCAGCGGCACAAATGGCTCGGGAATGTGGGTGAGTTGGGCGAACATCGCCTGGTGCTCGCGCAGGATATGGTCGTGCACGAAACGGGCGATCGGGCGGTCGAGCCAGACAAAAGCGACGGTCGTGGCAACCACCGTGACGGCGAAGCTCGCGAGCCAGCGTTGCAGGGAATTCATCGAACTTGGGCCTCGTTGCGGGCGCGCCGGGAGCGGCATCGGGCCCGCCTTGTACACCGAATCGCGATGGCGTGCTGACGGGGCTTGTCAGTCCCCTGAAACGGGAGTATCCATCAATAGGGACTGAATATCTATCGATACTGATGTTTCAAACATGATAACCGGTGCCCAGATGCGGGCAGCGCGGGCGCTGCTCGGGATCGACCAGCGCCAACTGGCGCAACGTTCCAGCCTGTCGCTGCCGACCATCCAGCGCATGGAGGCGAGCAACGGTGTCGTGCGCGGCAATGTCGATTCGCTGATGAAACTGGTCGATGCGCTGACCGCCGGCGGCATCGAATTGATCGGCGAAGGCGCCGCCAGCACGGGCGGCGGCCGCGGAGTGCGGCTGAAATGACGGGCTGCGTCATCCATGACTGCGTCATTCCGGGACGGCCCACCCGGATCGGCGCTTCGCGCCGTCCGAGCGCAGGCTCCGGGCGGGACCCGGAATCCATACGCCGCAGCACTAAGAGCCCGTTTGAGAATGGCATGGGCGCTTCTTTATTCCCTCCCCCCGCGAAGCGGTGGGGAGGGTCGGCGAGCGTCGCGCAAGCGACGCGAGCCGGGGTGGGGGGCGCTTTCTTCGACAACATTTGTTCATTGCTTGACTTTGCCCCCCACCCCCGACCCCTCCCCACCACGCGCAAGTGCGCGCGGGGGGAGGGGAGCGAGAGACAACACCATTCTCAAACGGATTTTATCGGCTCCGAATTCCGGGCTCGCGGCCTTCCGCCGCGCCCCGGAATGACGGCGAAGCGGGTCCGCCTTACCGCAAGGGTGAGGAGGCCCTGATGGTCGTCTACGCACTCTTTGGCGTCCTGGCGCTGGTGGCTCTCAGCCCCATCGCAATTGCGCTGGGCGCGTCGTCGCAAGCGACCAACACGGTCTATGGCGCGAGCCTGATCGTCGCACTGACACTGTGCGTCATCGCCCTGCTTGCGCTGTTCGGCCATGGCGGAGCGACCTCCGCCGTCACCTTGCCGCTCGGCCTGCCCTGGCTCGGCGCACATTTCCGCATCGATGCGCTGTCGGCCTTCTTTCTCCTGGTCATCAATCTGGGCGGAGTGGCGGCGAGCCTCTATGCGCTCGGCTACGGCCGGCACGAGCATTTTCCGCAACGCGTGCTGCCGTTCTATCCGGCCTATCTCGCCGCCATGAACCTGGTCGTGCTGGCGGGCGACGCCTTCTCCTTCCTGGTGTCGTGGGAATTCATGTCGCTGTCGTCCTGGGCGCTGGTGATCTCACACCACGAGGAGCGCGAGAACCTGCGCGCCGGCTTCGTCTATCTGCTGATGGCGAGTTTCGGCACGCTGGCGCTGCTGTTCGCCTTCGGCCTCCTGGCCGGGGCCAGCGGCAATTACACTTTCGAGGCGATGCGCGCCGCGCATCCTTCCGCCGGCCTCGCCGCGCTGGTGCTGGTGCTCGCCCTCACCGGCGCCGGCTCGAAGGCAGGCATCGTACCGCTGCATGCCTGGCTGCCGCTCGCGCATCCGGCCGCCCCCAGCCACGTCTCCGGCCTGATGAGCGGCGTGATGACCAAGGTCGCCATCTACGGTTTCGTCCGCATCGTGTTCGATCTCATCGGCGCGCCCGACTGGTGGTGGAGCCTGCCCGTGCTCTTCATCGGCGGCGCGACCGCGGCCATGGGTGTGCTCTACGCGCTGATGCAGCGCGATCTCAAACGGGTGCTGGCCTATTCGACCATCGAGAATATCGGCATCATCTTTTCCGCGCTCGGTCTCGCGCTCGCCTTCAAGGCTTCCGGCATGACCTTCGTCGCCGCGCTCGCCTTTACCGCCGCGCTGCTGCATGTGTTCAATCACTCGCTATTCAAGAATCTTTTATTCTGCGGCGCCGGCGCCGTACTGGTCGCGACCGGCGAGCGCGACATGGAAAAGCTCGGCGGCCTGATCCACCGCATGCCGCAGACCGCTTTCGTCTTCCTCGTCGGCGCGGTTGCGATCTCGGCACTGCCGCCGCTCAACGGCTTCGTGTCGGAATGGCTGACCTTCCAGGCCATTCTGTTGAGTCCGCAACTGCCGTCTTGGGGCCTGAAGCTCATGGTGCCGGCGGTCGGCGCGCTGCTCGCGCTGTCGGCGGCGCTGGCGGCCGCCTGCTTCGTGCGCGTCTTCGGCATCAGCTTCCTCGGCCGTCCGCGCACGCCTGCCGCTATTGCCGCGCAGGAGACCGACACCAATTCGCTGGCCGCCATGTATGTGCTGGCCGCTCTCTGCCTGGTGGCGGGCATTCTGCCCGGCCTGTTCATCGACGCGCTGGCGCCGGTCGCGCAAATCGGCGTCGGTGGCCACATGCCGGGGCAGGTGAGCGAGGCATGGCTGTCGATCGTGCCGATCGCCGAAAGCCGCAGCTCCTATAACGGCCTGCTGGTCTTCGTTTTCGTGACCGTGTCGGGCGCGCTCGCCGCCTTCGCCATCCATCGGCTGGCCTCCGACCGCCTGCGCCGCAGCGCCGCCTGGGATTGCGGCTATCCCGACCCGAGCCCGCTCACCCAATATTCGGCCGACAGTTTCGCGCAGCCGATCCGCCGCGTGTTCGGCACGATCCTGTTCCACGCGCGCGAGATCGGCGAGATGCCGCCGCCCAGTTCGACGCAACCGGCGCGGCTGACCGTGCAATTGCGCGATCCGATCTGGGACACGCTCTATGCGCCGATCGCGCGCTTCATCGGCTACGCCACCGAACGGCTGAACGTGCTGCAATTCCTCACCATCCGCAGCTATCTCACGCTGGTTTTCGTGGCGCTCGTGCTGCTGCTCCTGGTGCTCGCGATATGGCCTTGATCCGCGACCTCATCTTCCAAGGCGGGCAGATGCTCCTGGTGCTGCTGCTGGCGCCATTGCTCACCGGCTTCGTGCGCAAGGTGAAGGCGCGGCTGTTGCGGCGGCAGGGGCCGCCGCTCACGCAGCCCTATCGCGATCTCATCCGGCTGATGCGCAAGGACGTGGTGCTGGCGGACGGCGCATCGTGGCTCTTCCGCGTAATTCCTTACATTGTCTTTGCCGGCACTTGGGTCGCGGCCTCGCTGGTGCCGACGTTCCGTAGCGGTCTGTTGTTCTCCTGGACCGCCGACCTCATCGCCATCATCGCGCTGCTCGGCAGCGCGCGCTTCTTCC
Organism: Pseudolabrys sp.; assembly: GCA_035549515.1. Classification (GTDB taxonomy): domain Bacteria; phylum Pseudomonadota; class Alphaproteobacteria; order Rhizobiales; family Xanthobacteraceae; genus Pseudolabrys. Next base: position 26,298 of record DASZQT010000204.1, read on the forward strand.
TGGCGCTCGCCGGCCTCGACGTCGGCACCTCGTTCGGCGGCATCGGCTCAAGCCGCGAAATGATGATCGCCTCGCTCGCCGAGCCGGCCATGCTGATGATCGTGTTCGCCATCGCGCTGATCGCGGGCTCGACGCAGCTCTCCACCATGGCGGCCTTCATGAATTCGCCGGAAGTGGGCTTGCGGGTCTCGCTCGGGCTCGGGCTCGTCGCGCTCATTATCGTGGCCATCGCCGAGAACGCGCGCGTGCCGGTCGACAATCCGGCGACGCATCTGGAACTGACCATGGTGCACGAGGCCATGGTGCTGGAATATTCCGGCCGCCATCTCGCGCTGATCGAACTGTCGGCCTTCCTCAAGCTCTTGCTGTACGTGTCGATGATCGCCTGCCTGTTCACGCCCTGGGGCATCGCGCCGGCGGGCGCGGCGCCGCAAGCGATCGTCATCGGCGTCGTCGCCTATTTTGCCAAGCTGGCGGTGTGCGGATTCCTGCTCGCCGTGTTCGAGACGGGAATCGCCAAAATGCGTGTGTTCCGCGTGCCGGAATTCCTCGGAGCCGCGCTCATGCTGGCGCTGCTCGCGACCTTGCTGCGCTTCGTGTCGAGGAGCTTCTGAGATGCAGGGCCTCACCTTCGACATCGCGCATCTGCTGGCCGGCACGCTGGTGGTGGTGAGCTTCCTCGAGCTTTATCAGGACCGGCTGACCGCGCTGATCAATGTCTATGCCGCGCATGCCATCGTGCTCACGCTGTCGGTCGCCTGGCAGGCGCTCGCGCAAGGTGCGCCGCATCTCTACATCACCGCCGCCATCGCGCTGGTGTTCAAGGCCATCGTCATCCCCTTAGCGCTGCGGCGCATGGTGATAAGGCTCGGCATCCATCGCGAGATCGAGACCGTGGTCGGCGTCGGCCCCGCGATGCTCTTAGGCATCGCGCTGGTCGGGCTGTCGATGGTGGTGATGCTGCGGGTGACGGCGGATGCCGATCCGCTGGCGCGCGAGGACCTGGCCTTCGCGCTGTCGGTCGTGCTGCTCGGGCTGTTGATGATGGTGACGCGGCGCAACGCGGTCTCCCAGGTGATCGGCTTCATGTCGCTGGAAAACGGCCTGGTGCTGGCGGCAACCGGCGCCAAGGGCATGCCGCTGGTGGTCGAGATATCCGTCGCCTTCTCGGTGCTGATCGCCTTCATCGTGATCGGCATCTTCCTGTTCCGCATCCGCGAGCGCTTCGACACCGTCGACATCCAGGCGCTCGACCGTTTCCGGGGAGAGCGGCGATGACATTCGACGCGCTCGATGCGGTGCTGGTGATCCCGCTGGTCTCGGCGGCTGTCCTGGCCGTGCTGCCGGGCTACCGGCTGACCGCCAATCTCAACGTGGTGGCGGCGCTGCTGACCTTCCTGACCGCGGCCTCGCTGTTCTGGGTCACGCCGCCGTCCGGCACTTATCTTTTGGTCGACGATCTCAACAAGGTGTTCATCGTTCTGACCACCTTCGTCGCCTTCACCACCAGCGTGTTCAGCGCGAGCTATATCGGCCACGAGATCGAGATCGGCCGGCTGACGCCGGTCTCGGTGCGCTTCTATCACGCCATGTACCAGGTGCTGATGTTCGCGATGAACCTCGCGCTCGTCGCCAACAATATCGGCCTGATGTGGGTGGCGATCGAGGTCGCCACGCTCACCACCGTGCTGATGGTCGGCATCTACCGCACGCACGAGGCGCTGGAAGCGGCCTGGAAGTATTTCATCCTCGGCAGCGTCGGCATCGCGCTCGCGCTGTTCGGCACCATCCTGGTCTACATGGCGGCGCGCCCGGTGGTCGGCGAAGGCCTGGATTCCATGGTGTGGACGGTGCTGATCACCAAGGCGGCGAAGTTCGATGCGCCGCTGCTCAATGTCGCCTTCGTGTTCCTGCTGCTCGGCTATGGCACCAAGGTCGGCCTTGCGCCGCTGCACGCGTGGCTCCCCGACGCGCATGCCGAAGGCCCGACGCCGATCTC
>DASZQT010000205.1:0-1675 GCA_035549515.1 Pseudolabrys sp.
CGGTGACCGTTGGTCGAGCCCGATTGGATCGCGTCGATCACCTTGTTGGTGTTCGGATCGATCACCGCGACCACCGCGCTGTTCTCGCAGGTGATGTAGATCAGCCCGTCCGCGGCGAGCCGCAGCGTGTGCGGCGCGCGATAGGGTGACAGGTCGATGTCGGCGAGCCGCTTGCGCGCGATCAGGTCGATCACGCACAGCGTATGGCCGGGGTTCGGGTTGCGCCCGTGAATGCCGTCGCCGAAGATCGGCACATAGGCGATCCCACGTTCCGGCATCACCAGCAATTCGTGCACGGTGCGCTGGAAGCCGTCGAGCACGGTTTCCGTCTCGTAGCTCGCCGGATTGATGAAGAGGATTTTCGCGCCCATCTTGTCGACCGCGATCATCCCGCGCACGCTGTTCGCTTCAGTCATTGCCGCGCTTCCCCTGTTTTAATTGTGGCCTCTCGACGTCCCGCGATGAATTGAAAATGCGGCGCGCTCACTTTTCTTTCCCTCCCCCCGCGAAGCGGCGGGGAGGGTCGGCGTGCATCGCGGTAGCGATGCGAGCCGGGGTGGGGGGGCTTTCACGGACGATCATCGTTTGTTGACCGCCGTCCCCCCACCCCCGACCCCTCCCCGCCACGTGCAAGTGCGCGTGGGGGGAGGGGAGTCGGAAGGCCGAGCCATGCTCGAACGAACTCTTACGCCCGCGCCGGAAAGCGCCCTTCCGCCTTGTCCAAGCGCACGTTCCAATATTCCCAGGCGCGCATGAGCGGGCCGGGCTCCAGGTTGAAGTCGCCGGCGAGCTTGGTCTCGGCGGCGTTGAGCGCGTCGACATGGCCGAGCGTATGCGCCTGGATTTGCAGGCCGGCATTGCGCGCGATGTAGATGGTACGGAAGGTCAGTTCCTCGAGCGAGCGGCCGGCGACGGTGGCGCCGTGGCGGCGCATCAGCACGATCCAATAGGGGCCGAGCGTGCGCGCGAGCGAGGCGCCTTCCTCGAGCTTGCGCACGATCAGGTCGGTGTCGCCGAATTCATCGCGCTGGTCCCAGAACGGCACCTTTGCGCCCATGGTGGCCCCGAGGTGAAACACCGGCTTCATCTCCATGCCGGAGCTGCAGAAGGGCAGGATCGTCGGCGCATGATGGTGGCAGACCGAGTTGACGTCCGGCCGCATTTTGTAGATTTCGCCGTGGATGACGCGCTCGCTGTAAAGCCGCTTGGTCGGCGGCACGATCGGTTCGGAGTCGAGGTTGAATTCGAGAATGTCGTCCGGCGTGACGAGCTCCGGCCCGAGCGAGCGCGAGATCAGATAGCGGTTGGGGTCGGACGGATGGCGCATGGAGACATGGCCGAAAGCGTCGAGCACGCCCTCATTGGCGATGATGCGGTTGGCGCGGGCGAGCACTTCGCGCGCTTCGTCGAGCGTTCGGGCCATCTGGCTTTCTCCCTGTCTCCCGGCGCGAGGCCCGGCTTGCCGCCGGCCGTCGCTTTTCCCGGCCTCTTGTAACGGGGCGGATGGATGGGACAAGCCCGCCCCGCGGCGGTGACGCATTGCACGGCGCGCGCGGCTCGCGTAAGCGCTTTTGCTCCTCGCGCCGGCTTTCACGATGTCAACGCTTCGTGCCACCCTTATCGGCTTCTCCGCCGTCCTCATGTGGTCCCTGCTTGCGGTGCTGACAGTGGCATC